>PLYQ01000144.1:0-49502 GCA_003153415.1 Rhodospirillales bacterium
CGGCTGTTGGTGCAGGAGCCGATGAACACCCAGTCGATCTTGGTTTCCTGGATCGGCGTGCCGGCCTTCAGCCCCATGTAGTCGAGGGCGAGCTGCATGGCCTTCTGCTTGTCGGGATCGGCGACGGACGCGGGATCGGGAATCCGGTCCGTCACCGCAATGACGTGCTCGGGGCTGGTGCCCCAGGTGATCTGCGGCACGATCTTGTTCACGTCCACTTTCACTTCAACGTCGAAGGCGGCGTCGGGATCGCTGGGCAAGGTGCGCCAGTCGGCTAGGGCCTGGTCCCACATCGCGCCGGTCGGCGCATAGGGCCGGCCCTTGAGGAATTCGAATGTCTTTTCGTCGGGCGCCACCATGCCGATCTTGGCACCGAGTTCGATCGAGAGATTGCAGACAGTGAGCCGGCCTTCGACCTCCATGTCGCGGATCGCACTGCCGGCATATTCGACGGCGTAGCCGGTGCCGCCAGCGGCACCGATCTGGCCGATCAGCGCCAGGATCAGGTCCTTGGGCGTGACGCCAGGTAGGCGTTTGCCGTCGAAATCGACTCGCATGCGCTTGGGCTTGCGCTGCACCAGCGACTGCGTTGCCAGCACATGGATCACCTCGGTGGCGCCGACGCCGAAGGCGATGGCGCCCATGCCGCCGTGCGTGCAGGTGTGACTGTCGCCGCAGACCAGGAGCGTGCCGGGTTGCGTGATGCCCTGTTCCGGCCCCATGACATGGACGATGCCCTGGCCGGGCTGGCCCAGGTCGAACAGCTTGATGCCCCAGCGCTTGGCCTCGTCGCGCATATGATAGAGCCGCGCCGCATGCGGCTTCAGCGTGTCGTGCGTGCGGCCGGGCTCGGTCGAGATGACGTGGTCGAAGGTGGCGAAGGTGAGATCGGGGTTGCGCACCTTGTAGCCCGCGTCCTTGATCGCCTGCAGGCCGCGGCCGCCGCCGTCGTGCATCAGATGGCGGCTGATGTGCAGCAGCGCGTAGTCGTCGCCGAGGTCGCTGATGACGTGGCGATCCCAAATCTTGTCGAACAGTGTTTGCCCTGGCATTTCGGACTCCCTTCCGATGGCCGGCTTGTGCGCAGCGGCTCATTTCGGGCCGATACCCCACCATCTTTCCGCTTTCCCCACAACGGTTCGCGGTCCCGCCGTTTCACTGCGCGGTGATGCCCATGTCCTTGATCAGCTTGGTAAGCTCAGTGCGCTCCACGGCCAGCAGCGCCGCCATGCGCTCGGGCGTCTCGTTCACCACCTCGACGCCGATCGCGGCCAGCCGTTGCTCGATCTCCGGCAGCTTCAGCGCGCGGTTGATCTCGGCATTCAGCCGTCGGGTGAGCTCGGGCGACATGCCGGCCGGTCCGAAGGCGCCGTACCACACTGTCATTTCATAGCCGGGCAGCGTCTCGGCCACCGTCGGCACATCGGGCAGCAGGCGCGAGCGCCGGGCTTCGGTGACGGCCAGCAGCTTGAGCCTGCTGCCGCGCACATGGTCCAGCGTCTGCGTACCGGCGCTGAACAGCAGTTGCGTGTTGCCGGCGACCGTGTCGGCCACCGCCGGCGCGCCGCCGCGATAGGGCACGTGGACCATCTTGATGCCGGCCATCCGCTCGAGCAGCGCGCCGCAGAGATGGTTGTGCGAACCCGCCCCGGCCGAGGCGTAGTTGATCTTGCCTGGATTGGCGCGGGCATAGTCGATGAACTCTTTGACATTGGTCGCCGGCACCGAGGGATGCACCACCATGGTGTTGAGCACGAAGGCCAAGAGCGCAATCGGCGTGAAATCCTCGATGCCGCGGAACGGCGGGTTGGCGACCAGCGCCTCGTTGGCGGTGTGCGTGGTCATGACGCCGAACAGCAGCGTGTAGCCGTCCGGCGCCGCACGCGCCACGATCGCCGAACCGGTGTTGCCCGAGGCGCCGGTCTTGTTCTCGACCACCAGCGGCTGGCCCAGCGCGACGCGAAGCGGCTCGCCGAGCATGCGCGCCAAGATGTCGGTCGTGCCGCCTGGCGCCCACGGCACGACGAGGCTGATCGGCCGAGTCGGATAAGCGCCCTGGGATCGTGCTACGGACGGGACGAAAGCCAGCGCGGGCAGCAACAAGAGGAGACGGCGTGGAAGCGGGGCCATCTACTTCTTCTTCGGCGCGGCGAACAACGTCGGATCGACCGCACCGGCCATCGCCATGTAGCCCGCACGGTTGGGATGCAGCTTGTCGCCCGGCCCGCCGACCGTGCTGTTGGGCTGATATTCCGGCTTCAGCCCGCCGGTTGCGGCGTCGAGCGTGGCGGCGTCGAAGTCAGCGACGCCGTCGAAGCTGCCGGCGGAGCGGATGAAGTCGTTGATCGTGCGGCGCTCCTTGTCGACCTCGGGGCTGCCGTGGGCGGCACTGGTGCTGCCCAATGCCGTGACGAGCGTGCCGCCGATCACCTTGATCTTCTGGGCGCGCAGGCGGGCGACGCCGTCCTTCAGGCCGGCAATCACCGGTGCAGCGCCGCCGGGGTTGCGCGCAAGATCGTTGATGCCTTCCATCCAGACCACGTGCGTGACGCCACCCAGACTGAGCACGTCGCGCTCCAACCGCTCGGCCGAGGACGGTCCGCCGGGGGAGGGCTCGGCCGGGGTATACTTGGCCGGGCCCACGACCTGGTTGCCGCCGATGCCGGCATTCACCACGACGATGCGCGCGCCATGGACGGCGTGCAGGCGGCGCGCCAGCACGTCGGGATAACGATCGTCACCGTTCAGGGTCGAGGCCGTGCCGTCGGTGATCGAATCGCCGAACGCCACCACCACTGTGGTGTCGGCCGGCGCCATTGCTTCGATGGCGTCGAGGAAATACCAGGCGGTGGTCGAGAAGGGGAAGGCGGCCTCGCCGTCCTCCTGCCCGTGCGCGCCGCCTCCGGGCGGGCCCACGTAGCTCGTCTGTAGCGCCTTGGCATGCCAGGTCATCTTTCCGCTGGCGCCGGCGACGTGGAAGCTCACCGCGAGCTTGCGGCCGGAGAGCGCTCCGTCCGGTGTCTTGCCCACGAAGTCGAGCAGGACCGGATCGCTGTAGGCCAGTTTGCCGGGTTCGACGGTAATCTCCTTTTTTCCATTGAACGTGACAGGTCGGTTGGTGCCGTGCACCACGGCGCCCGCGCTCGCCTGTACTCCGAGATGGACGCCGTCGAAGGTCACGGGCTGTGTGCCGAAGGCATTGGAGAGGCGCAGCCGGAAGCGCTGGCCCCACAGGTCGGGGCGCACGATCATGCGGAAGCTCTGGTCATTGGCGCCCTGGTCGGCCGAGGGGAAGGCGAACTTCATCTCGGGCTGCGCCGTCGGGTTGCCGACGGGATAGGGGCCGTGTGCCGAGGCAGCCCACACTGCGATCCATTTCTGGGCGGGTGCCTGTCCTTGCTGCGCCAAGGCGATGCCCGGCAGCAGCAGGAAGAGTGACAGCCAGCGAGCGAGCCTGAACATGTGTGTTTCCCCCTTCGTCTTGTCGTTGCGACGATCTTCATCGTCCCGTCGCGACCGGTCAATCGCCGGTCGTCCGCTTTGCCGGCGGTCCCTGGCGGGGCCTCGTGATAGTTTGCATCCGATGAATTTTCTCTTCCTCGCCGGTGGGGCCTCGGTCAATGGAATGGAGATCGTGCTCCATTCCCTGATGTCGGGTCTCAATGAACGCGGCCATCGCGCTACGGCGATCGTCAGCGGCTGGAACAACGGCGACTATCCCAGGATGCTCGCCGCCTCGGCCATCGAGTATCGCGAGATCGAGTTGGGCCGGATCCATCTGCTGCGGCCGAACTGGACGCGCGGAACCTATTACAGCCTGCCCAAGGCCATTGAAGACATTCGCGCCTTCGTGGGCCAGGTCGAGCCCGACTGGATGATCTTCTCCGAACCCCAGTCGCTGCTGCTCTGCTCCCACATCCTTCCGTCAGTGCAGAAGGCGCTCTATCTGCACAACAAGCCGGAACGCTTCCTTACCCATGTTCTGGGAGGCGCGATGCGCCGGCGGATCAAACGGCTGATCTGTGTTTCCGACTTTGTCGCGGCGTGCGCCAGGAAGACGCCTTTGCGGCACGCCGAACTCGCGGTCGTTCACAACGGGATTGCCTCTCCGCAGCAGGATTGGCCGATCTCGTCGCAACTGCCGGTCCGGTTGGGGATCGTGGGTGGCCTCGGTCATCAGAAGCAGCATCTGACGCTGATGCAGGCCGTCGCGCGACTGAAACAGCGCCTGCCGCCGGGATCGTTTCGCCTCGCCATTGTCGGCAACAAGCAGGGCAGTTACGTCAATAAGGTCGAAGCCAAGATTGCCCAACTCGTCCTCCACGACGTCGTGAGCTGGACGGGCTTCATCAAGGACAGGGACGAGATCTTTGGCGGTCTCGATATCCTGGTGGCTCCGGCCATCAACGAAGGGTTTGGCCTAACGGTCATCGAAGCGGGCGCCTATGGCCGGCCGGCGGTGGCGGCCCGTTCAGGCGCATTTCCCGAAGTCGTCCAGGAAGGACGGACCGGACTGCTGTTCAAACCCGGCGATGCCGGCGAACTCGCGCTGGTGCTGGAACGGCTGATTCTCGATCGTGAGCTGGGCCACCGGATGGGGCAGGCGGCGCGGTCTTATGTTCAGGCGACCTTCACTGTCGAGCAGATGACGGAGCGCTTCATCGGCACTCTGGGTGGCCTCGCCTAGATGCCGGCGACCGACCGTTCGCGCGTACGGCCCTGACGGGGTGTCGGTAGGTCGAGGGAGTCGCGTGACCGCGAGTCGTGCTTGGCGAGGTCGCGGACCGGCAGCTCGTCAAAGCTGACATTCCGAGCCATCGCCCAGCTCTGCAGCGCACTGGCGGCAAACGACGTGACGCCCAGCGCGGCAACGACCATGAAGGCCGCCAGAATAAGATGACGCATCCCACACCTTCCCTACGGACGTCGGCCCTGTGCTGTNNGGTTATCGCACCGCCAGTGTAGGGTGTATGAAATAATGACTGCAAATATAGGATTCATGTAACGCGGGTAACAGACCGCCATCGAAGAGAGAAACACTGCAATATGTTTTGGGCGCGTTAAGCCCGCGCTTTCCCGTCTAAGTACGTGCAATTCAAGGCTGAATGGCAGGTGGCGGGACCGTGAGGGGTCGGCCCCGTCGGGCGATTGAGAGTTGACGCTTAAAAATGACACCCTAGTCATTATGCACTAATGGTGCGACATTTCGTACCAAAGGCTTACGATTCGCTCGCCATGGCGCGTGCCGCTCCCATCAGCACTCTTCTGACGAGCAGTCGCGGGCGAAAGACGGACTTCGGCCCGTGCCGGGGCCGTGCAGAGAACAGGCTCGCCGGAAGCCGCGCCAACTCGATGGCGGCGTGAAGCCAGAACAAGGGCCGCTGCAACAGCCCATTTGCTTTGAGAAAGGCCGAAGGACCCATCGCCTCGATGGCGATTGACGTGACCTCGCGCACCGAAAGAGTGCCGAGCAGTGGGATTTCGATCCGCCCGCGATACTGCCCGCCGACGCGGAACTCCGTGTTCAGCGTATCGACCCCGCTCGGCGCTTCGATGGGCTGCAGTCGGCGGACGTCCTGACGAACGAACAGCATCCGCCCGGCCACCAGCCGTTCCTTCGGCGGCACGGATCTGAACACGTCCGGTTCCAGAGCAAATTCGAGCATTTGTGCAAAGTCCGGTCGGTTGGCGGCGCGCTCGACCTGCTGCAACAGCCGACGAACGGCGGCAAAGAACGTTGCGCTGTCAGCGAAAGAGTCGCCCGGCAGCAAACGAGCTCCGCGCAGGAGACCGTCGAGGATATTGAGGTGGCAGGTCTCGAGAATATTGTCCCAGTGATTTGGCAACGGCTTGATCAGGCCATCGCCACTGCTGCCCTCGCCGATTTCGAACGCCGCCGCCCACAGGGCGAAGTAGGCAATCACCATCTCCTTGGTTCCGCCTGCTGCGGGGTCGGCTCCGGTGGCATGACGCGGTGCCGGCCGTCGCACGCGAAGATCGGGACCGAAGCTCCGTTCGACCACGATCTGGGTATCGGCCAGCCGTTGGCGGACGTTGCCCGACAGCGAATTGCAGCGTGCCCGATAGAAGACGACGGCCTTGGGAACCGGATGGAAGGCAACGCCGGTGCGGGCGAGGCGCTGCCAGAAATCCCAATCCTCGTTGCTGTGCAGGGAGGAGTCGAAGCCGCCCAGCTCGACTGCCTGGGCCCGTTGCAGCACGACCGTGTGGANNGTCCATCGTGACATGGCAGTAGGAGCAATAAACCACGCCGGAGCCACGCTGTGCCTCGGCTGCGCCGACCATCTTTTCGACGAAGGCGGGTTCGAGCCAGTCGTCGGCATCGAGAAACGACAGCCAGCGGCCGGTGGCTTGGGCGATACCGCGGTTGCGCGCCGCCGACGCACCCTCGGCGGGCCGGCCATCGCTCAGAAGGCGGAACCGCTTGTCGCGCTCGGCGTAGGCTTGGGCGAGCTGCCGCGTGCCGTCGGTCGAGCCGTCGTCGACGATGATCGCCTGCCAGTCGCGGCGCGTTTGGGCAAGGAGGCTGTCGAGCGCGTCGGCAAGGGTCTCTGCCGCGTCGCGGGCTGGAATGACGACGGAGAGTGTCATGCCGCGTTCGGCGGGGCCGCGCAGCGAGCCGCCATCACCAGATCGTCTCGGTGTAGATCGGCAGGAACGGCTGGCGCAGGCCGAGCAGGCGGAACAGCCGGCCTTTCAGGGTCTCCAACGCCATTCCGGCAAAATGCAGCGGCGCCGCCGCCGGCCGCTTCGCTACCGATTGGGCAAAAAGGCTTGCCGCATCGCCCCACTGGTGCCGCTTGAGCGCGCCCCAGCCAAACCAGTAGCGGAACTCCTGCAGATGGGCGTCGATTGCCCCGGCGTGTTTGGGAAACCTGGCGCGATACTGAACGAGCGCCATCTCAGTGGCGCGAAACATGCGAAGCGAATTGCTCGACATGCTGCCGGGCACCTGGCGGTAGCCGACGAGATAGCGCGGCACGACGCGAAACTCCGCCTTTTCGGCGACCCTGAGACAGATCAGGAAATCCTCGGCGGCATCGGCGCCGCGCGCGCGTAGGCTCGGATCGTAGCCGCCGACCGCTTCGAACGCCGAGCGGCGCACCAGGATCGTCGAGCCGTTGCCGATCAGGTTGGCGGCGAACAACCGTTCAAGCACCCAGCCTTCGTCGAGCGGCTGCGGGCCGTACGTCACGACGCGGTCGTCGCAGCCGATCGAGGCATACCAGCAATAGACCAGGCCCACGGCCGGTCCGCCGGATTGCAGCGCGCTCAGCTGAAGTTCGATCTTGGTTGGCGCCCACAAATCGTCGGCATCGACGAACGCGAGGAACTGCGCGCTGGTCGACGCAGCGCCCGCATTGCGCGCCGCGGCAACTCCTGAATTCGCCTGCTGCAGCAGCCGCACGCGCGGATCGCGTTCGTGCCAGGCTGCGACGAGCGTCGGCGAGCCATCGGTCGAGCCGTCGTCGACGACAACGATGTCCAGATTCCGGTGCGTCTGTCCGCAAATGCTCTGCAGGGTCGCCGCGATCGTGCGTTCCGCGTTGAACATCGGGACGACGACACCGACCGTGTCTTCGTCATGCCTCATCCGCCTCGTCCCGTACCCGTCCGGTCGCCTTTGGCAGTCTTGGCTTCGAACCTAACGGAGGTTGTGAACGATGGCCAGCGGCGCCGGCCCCAGAGGGCTTCTTCGCAGGCAGGCTGTGCAAATAGATGGCTGGCGGCTCACTCGGCCGCGGCCGCGAAGCGGCGATCTGGCAGCATCTGCGAACGGTCGATGGCGGCGCCGGCATCGAACTTCTTCAGTTCCGGCATCACCGTCTTGGCGAACAGGCGCACGTTGCGCGCCGCTTCCTCGTGCGGCATGCCGGCATAGGAAAACACGCCGACGAAGCCCGAGTTGTTGGTCTGCTTGTGGATGTTCATGATCTTCTGATGGACCTGCTCGGGCGTGCCGTAGACCTGCAGGTCGGCGAAGAACTCGATCGCCTTCTGGTCGCCGTAGACCGCGAGCTTCTCGTTCATCTTGGCGTAGTACTCGTAGCCGCGCTGGTTTTTCATGTGAGCGCCGCCGAACTGGTAGTGATCGAGCACGGTGCGATAGTAGCCGCCGATGTATTTCATCGCCATCTCGCGCGCCCGATCGGCGCTCTCGTCGACGAAGATCCAGCCGGCCGAGATCGGCTGGGGCGCGTCCGTGCCATTGATCTCGCGATAGAGCGTGTTGTACTCGGTGAGCTCCTTCTCGACTTCGCGCCACGGCTTTTGCGGGATGATCAGCAGACCGACGCCGAGCCTGGCCATGATGCGTGCGCTCTCGGGGCTGACCGCTGCGGCATAGGTGCGGCCGCGAAAGGACTTGAACGGGGTCGGGCGGATGGCAGTGGGCGGCTGATTGTAGTGCTTGCCGCCATATTCCATCACGCCGGTTTCGAGGCCCCTCAGCAGCGCCTCGCCGTATTCGACGAACAGCTCGCGGCTGTCGCCCATGTCGAGCCGGAAGCCGTCGAACTCGACTTTGCCCGCGCCTCGGCCGAGACCCAGGATCATGCGGCCGCCCGAGAGCTGGTCGAGCATGGAGATCTGTTCGGCAACCCGCATCGGATCGTGCCACGGCAGCACCACCACCATGGAGCCGAGCTTCACGTTTTTGGTGCGGCCGGCCATGTAGGACAGGAACTGCACCACGTCGGGGCACATCGTGTAGTCGGTGAAATGGTGCTCGACCGACCAGATCGATTCAAAGCCCAGCGGCTCGGCCATGTCGGCCAGCGCCAGCTCGTTCAGGTAGACTTGGCGGTCGCTCAGCTGTCGGCCGGTGTTCTGGAAGACGGCGGCCATTCCGACATGCATGGGACGTTCCTCTCGGCGGGTTCGACCATGGTAAACGACCGTTTACCTGCTCGGGAAGGGGCGCCGTTGCTTGATTTCGCCGCATTCGCTGGCCATATCGAACGCATGCGCACCTTGTTCGCCGTCTGTCTCGCCGCCGTCGCTTCGATGTTCCTTGCCGCAGGCGGCGCCCACGCCCAGGCGGGCGTTCCCGAAGTCGAAAAGTACTTCAACTCGCTGCGCACGCTGCAGGCGCGCTTCGTGCAGAGCAATCCCAACGGCTCGATCGTGCAGGGCACGCTCTCGGTGCGCCGGCCGGGTCGCATGCGCTTCCAATACGATCCGCCCTCGCAGCTCAAGATCGTGGCCGACGGTTTGCAGGTCACGATGTGGGATCCCGCGACGCGCGATTTCGGGCAATGGCCGATCGGCTGGACGGCCGCCTCGTTCCTGGTCAAGGAGCCGTTTCAGCTCTCGGGCGATCTTCAGGTCGAGAAGATCGATCGGGCCAACGGCGAGCTCCAGATCACCGTCAGTCAGGCGCGCAAGCCGCAGGAGGGCAAGTTCATCGTCCGCCTTGTGGAAAATCCCCTGCAGCTGCGGGGCTGGTCGATCATCGACAACCGCGGCAACAAGGTCGACATGGCGCTGGTCGACGTGAAGACCGGCCTGCAGCTGGCCGACTCGCTGTTCAAATACGATGGCCCCGACGCCGGCGCGATTCGGCGCGGCAGCGGCGGCAACGTCGGCAATTAAGGCGTTGGGCGCTTTTGCGCCCAACGCCGAAGGCTCTGACGCGCTATAAAGGCTCGCATGAGCCGGTTGATCGTACGGGCCTCGAGCGAGGCCGACGTGGCGCGCTGCGCCGAAATCTACGGACACCATGTGCTGCATGGCACGGCCTCCTTCGAGGTCGATCCGCCGGACCTTGCCGAGATGAAGAAGCGTCGCGCCGCGGTGCTCGATCTCGGCCTGCCGCATCTGGTGGCCGAGCGCGACGGCCGCGTCGTGGGCTACGCCTATGCCGGCAACTGGCGGCCGCGGCCGGCCTATAAATTCTCCGTCGAGGATTCGATCTACATCGACAAGGACGCGATGGGGCAGGGCGTCGGCAGGATGCTGCTGCCGGTGCTGATCGAGCAATGCACGGCGCTGGGCAAACGCCAGATGGTGGCGGTGATCGGCGATTCGGCGCAGACGGCGTCGATCCGCCTGCACGCGTCCTGCGGCTTCGAGATGGTCGGGACGCTGAAGAGCATCGGCTTCAAGTTCGGCCGCTGGCTCGACAGCGTGTTGATGCAGCGGCCGCTCGGCGTCGGCGACACCACACCGCCGGCGGGGCGCTGAATGCGCCTGATCGACTATTTCGACCGCGGTGCCGATCTCTTCCCCGAGCGGCACGAGCGCAAGATCTGAAGGGCGCAGGATCCAGTGCTGCCGGTTGTCCTCTGGTTTCGCCGCCTGCCGCCCAACGTGCAGGGTGCGGCATGGCTGGTGAGCGGCGGCTTCATCTTCACCTCGAGCGGCGTGATGATCCGGCTCTTGTCGCAGCAGATCGACAGCGTGCAGACGGCGTTCTTCCGCGCCGTGCTGTCCGTCGTCATGCTGTTGCCGCTCATCCTGTCGGGTCGCGTCCAGCCGTGGACGAGCAAGCGCCTCGTCGGCCATTTCTGGCGCACCCTGGCCGGCACCGCCTCGATGGTGCTGGGCTTCTATGCGGTTTCGATGCTGCCGCTGGCCGATGCGACGGCGATCGCCTTCTCCCAGCCGCTGTTCTCGGTGGTCGTGGCGGCCGCGATCGCGGGCGAAAAAGTCCGCTGGCGGCGCTGGACGGCGACGGTCGTGGGCTTTGCCGGCGTGCTGGTCATGGTGCGGCCGGGGGCGGGCTCCCTGCAGCTCGGCGCGCTGGTGGCGCTCGCCAACGCCGCCATGGTGGCCTTCTCCATCCTGCTGGTGAAGCGGCTGAGCGACTCCGAGACGCCGCTGATGATCCTGACGCAGTTCGCCATCTTCTCGACCCTGCTGCTGGTGCTGCCGGCGATCTGGGTATGGCGCTGGCCCGATGCCTGGGGCTGGACGCTGGCGGTGGGCATCGCGCTGTCGGCGACTGTCGGCCAGTATTTCTGGGTGCAGGCCTTCAAGTCGGGCGAGATGTCGGCGGTGGCGCCGTTCGAATATCTGCGCCTGCCCTTCGCCGTCTTCGCCGGCTGGCTGGTCTGGGGCGAGATGCCGGTGATCTGGACCTACGTCGGTGCCTCGATCGTCATCGCCTCGGCGCTTTACATCGCCCACCGCGAGCATCAGCTCGCGCGAGAACGGCGACGGGCTGCGATCAACCCGGCTAACTCACCGCCCGTTCCTTGACGAGCCACGCTCGCGCCAGCCGGCGATGCTCGGGTGTGATGTGCATCTGCGCCGCCTTGACCGCGGCCAGGATCACTGCGGCGTCGTCGGTGTAGCCCAAGCCCGCGATCATGTCGGGGATGATGTCGATCGGCAGGACGAAGTAGGCGAGTGCGCCGAACAGCATGGCCCGGATGCCAAGCGGCGTCGCGCTGTCGGTGGCGCAGTAGTAGGCGGCGACCGCGTCCTCGCTGAACGGCACGCGGCCCAGCGTCTTGCGCGCCTTGTGCCAGAAGCTGTCGCGCACGCGCTGCTCGTTGCGCTGCTCGTCGCGGGCGAGCCGGGTGATGTCGGTCATGATCGAAAGGTTGGGCCGCAGGCCCTGCTTGGCAAGAGGGCACGGCATGCTAAAAGCGCCCCAAACCACGGAGGACACCAATGAACGTCAAGGGCCAGGCCGCCATCGTCACCGGCGGCGCATCGGGATTGGGCGGCGCCACGGCCTCGGCGCTGGCCGCCGCCGGTGCCAAGGTCGCGATCTTCGACCTGCAGGACGAGCTCGGGGAGAAAAAGGCCAAGGAGATCGGCGGCCTGTACGTCAAGACCAACGTGTCCGACGCCGCCAACACCGAGGCCTCGGTCAAGACCGTAGTCGACAAGCTCGGTGCCCCGCGCGTCGTGGTGAACTGCGCCGGCATCGGCCGCGCCGCCCGCACCATCTCCAAGAACGGCCCGCACGATCTCGGCATGTTCGCCCAGGTGATCCAGGTCAATCTGATCGGCACCTTCAACGTCATTCGTCTCGCCTCGTTTGCCATGAGCCAGGCCGAGCCGATGGACGACGGCGAGCGCGGCGTCATCATCAACACCGCCTCGGTGGCGGCGTTCGACGGCCAGATCGGCCAGGCGGCCTATTCGGCCTCCAAGGGCGGCGTCGTCGGCATGACGCTGCCCATCGCGCGCGATCTGTCGAGCCTCGGCATCCGCGTCTGCACCATCGCGCCGGGCCTCTTCCTGACGCCGATGATGATGGGCCTGTCGGCCGAGGCGCAGAAGAGTCTGGGCGCCCAGGTGCCGTTCCCGTCGCGGCTGGGCGACCCCAAGGAATACGCCCAGCTCGCCATGAGCATCGTCGAGAACCACATGCTGAACGGCGAGACCATCCGCCNNGTGGCCGGACCGGCGGCCGCCGAGACACGCTGGCTCGCCTGCAAGTACACCGACGTCCGCGGCGCGGCGCAGACGATCAGCATGATGTTCGACGAAAGCCGCAACATCGCCGCCATCTTCGAGAACGGCCAGATGGTCGACGGCGCCAACACCACCATCACCTTCCAGTCGCTTCGCTCCCGCTTCCCGAGCTACATCCTGATCTACAACAGGAACGACGGCGCGCTCAGCGTCACCCCGCTCGGTGGCGCCTATGCTACCGGCATGCTGCGCGGCGAGTGCCGGCGCAGCCCGCCGCCGCCCGGCGCCCCGAAGTGAGTGGCCACATGCTCTATTGTTAGGTGCGATGCAGGACGAACATGTTCCGTCAGTTGGCGTGCGGTACTGGGGCATATTATTCGCCGCCAGCCTGCTGGGCGCGAACTTGGGCGACCTCCTTGCCTACCACCTTCCCATCGGCGTCTTCGGTCGCATGCTGATATTGGCGGCGGTGCTGGCGGCAGTGTTCTTTGCCGAGCGCCACGACAGATCGCGAACCGACGTCTGCTACTGGATGGCCGTCGTCATCATTCAGGCGGCGTCGATAAGGCTCGCTAATTTCTCGACGATCGATCTCGGCTTCGGCCGGCCCGCGGTGATCGGAGTCCTCGCCGTCATCCTCGTGGCGACGTTCAGGATCCTGCGGTCGAGCCCCATGCTCGTCATCTCGACCCACATGATTTCGCGCCCGGGCGCCGCCGCCAAGCCGATGGCCGACGCCGCTCATTGGACCACCATGGTGGTCGCCAGCACGCTCGGCACGGTGACCAGCGATTTCATAACCTATGGACTTGGGCTCGGCGCGATGTGGGCATGCGTTATCCTGATCGTACTGCTGGGTGTTTCGTTCGGCGTCAACCGTCTGCCGGGACTGAATCTCCTGCTCATCTACTGGCTGACCAGCACCATCGTCCGCGGCCTGGGCAACGCGTACGGCGACCTCCTCACCAAGAACGCGCACCTGCCGTTGGCTTTGCCGCTCAGCTCCGAGTTGAGCGGCGGCTTGCTGTTCGCCTTGCTCGTGCTGTGGCCGAGGCCGACGCTGCGCTCCTAGATTGGAGCAAGCGCTGCATTTGTTTTTCAGGGTTCAATGCCTCTTGGCCTGCGACTCATCGTTGATCGTAGTTGCAAGTGAAGTGTAGCCCATCATTCCCCGAGCCATATCGGCCAAAGCCCGCGATGCTCCTTGCGGGCGACGGCTTCAGCGTCCGAATAGGCCAGCGCCGTCTCCACGCGCGCGGGATGCCGCGCGAGATAGAAGCCATACGCCATGCCGGCCTCGATGGCCGCCAGGGTGAGATCCACACCCCGGGCGGTCCGCACCGTCGCCACGACGCGGCAATAGACGACCCACTCGATGGGATCGACGCGCACCTGGTGGCCGGCGTCGGCCAGCAGATCGGCGACCAGCGCGCGGGCCCGCATGCCCGGCACCGTCTCGGCCTTGTCGCGGGTGCGCAGCTCGGGGGCGTTCATTCCCCAGATGCGGATGCCGGCCTTGAAGCCGACGCCGTAGATCGTGTCGCCGTCGCCGACAAAGGCGACGCCTTCGAAGACCGGTGGAAGAGGGCCGCAGTCCTTGGCATGGACCGCGACGGGGAGAAGGAAAGCGGCGAGGGCGGCTGCGGCGTTTATTGTTTTCATAGCCCTACCGTAGGGGCCAATTGAGGGCGGCGAGCGTCCTTCTTGTAACGCTGCGTAATGCTTGGGGGCTGTAGTATCTAATCCCGGCTTCCGCGAGGATCGCGCCGCCGAACACGATGCCGGTCGCTGACAGCGCTGCCGTGAAGCTCTGGCGGCATCGCCGGACTTGGTTACCTCCGGCCTACGGCCTAGGCGGGAAACTTTATGACGAGATCGTCGAAGTAGGTGACGCTGTCGGATTTCGTCCAGAGCGCGATCCTGCCCGCCGCCGTAAAGGTCGTGTCGGTCGCGCTGTAGAGGCTCTTGCCGTTCAGGAAAACCTCGAAGCGGGGGCCGCGCGCCGTGAGCCACAGCTCCCGCCACGTGCCCGATGGCACCTTGACGTTGGCGCCGGCGAACTGCAGGCGCTGGCCCTTCACGACCTTGTAGAGGCGGACGTTGTCCTCCAGCGCGTTGGCGCGCACGACGTAATAGTTGTCGGGGTCGCTCAGCCGCACGGCGATGCCCGCCGCGCGGTCGACTTCGCCCGCCACCGGCTTGAAGCGCACCGCGACGGTGAGGTCAGCGGTTCTCGGCTGCTCGAGAATCATCAAGGGAAAGCGATAGTCCGTCCTGTCGCTGCTGGTTTGTGCCAGCACCTTGGGGCCAGCGAGCGACGTCGCGTCCTCGAGGATGGACCAGGCGACCGGTCCGCCGGAACCTGTGAGGGCAGAGGTGAAGCCCGGCGGCAGAGCGCCGATTGCGAAGTCCTCGAAGTCGACGAATGCCATTTTTTCGCCTCCCTGTGCTGCGGCGCGGCTTGTTGCGAGAACCAGTGCTCCCGCGGTGGCGAGGAAGGTGCGTCGGTCGCGTTTGTGATTCACCGGAGCCTCCTGTATGTCGTCACGTCTCGTAGATCGCGGCACGATGGGTGCGCGGCAGAAAGGCGTAGAGCCGGTCGCCCGCCGGCGACAGCGCCGTCGTATGGGCGCCCGCCTCGGTCTCGATCGTCGCAAGCTTTGCCATCGGCGACGTCGAAAAGATATCGATGACACCGGGATCGCCTATCGCGACATAGAGGTGCCGGCGCTGGCGATTGAAGAAAGTGACGTCGGGCCTGCCACTCAACGGCTTCTCGTCGAGCACCTTGCCCGATCGGGCGTCCAGGGTGACGAGCACGCCGGCATCGCAGGCGCAGAACAACCGCCCCTTGGCGCCGTCGAGGTCGAGGCCGTGCGGACCGGCATGAGGCACGGCGATACTGCGTGCAATCCTGTCGGGCTGGCGGGGATCGACGACCACGATCTCGGCGGACTGGGCGATGTTCACATAGAAGAGTTCCGGTCCCGGATCGAACACGGTCCAGCGCGTGCTGCCACGCACCGCGATCTCGGTTCGCCTTGCGTCGTTGGCAAAGTCGATCATCGACAGGGTGTGCGAGCCGGGCACCGTCGGGTCACCGACATTCGCCGCCAGCACGATCTGCCGGCCAGGATCGTAGGCCAGACCATTGGGTCCGTGGCCGACGTCGACGATGCGAACCGCCGGCTTCGGACCGGGCGCGAACACGCCGATTGTGTTGGCTGCCCGGTTCGACGAGAAGATGAGGTTTGCCTCGTCGCTCACCAAAGCGCCGGCGACGCCCGGCAGGTTGGGGATGGAGAACAGGTATTTCTGCGCGTCGAAGACATCGACGGCATCGTTGGCCGTATGCGCCACGTAGACATGGCCGCTCGTGGCATGAACGGCGGCATGATCGAAGCCGCCTTTCCCCTTGTGCTCGGGCAATGCGACATGGCCGGCGAGAGTGAGAGTCATGGTGTCACCTCAGGTTGGCGTAGAGACGGAAGGCGCCGGCCAGCACGACGCCCCAGGCCGCGAGGCCAAGGGCAGTGACCACGCCCAAGCCGACGAGACCTGTGTGAAGGACCTCGAGGGTGATCCAGCCGCCCAGCACGACGACCACCAACCGGCAGGTCATGGCGGCCAGCGGCCACTGCGGCTGGCGCGTCGACTGGAAAGCCGACATCAGGGTGTTGGCCGCGACGAACGGATAGGCGAGGCCGACGACCGCGAGATAACCGGCGGCCGCCGCCAGGATCGCCGGATCGCGGCTGAACAGGCCCATCCAGAGGTCGGGGGCGGCGATCGCCAGCACGCTGACGGAGGCCATGACGCAGGCCGAAAGTCCCACCGCGGTCCAGGCGATGCGCGCGGCACGAGCGAACTGGCGCGCGCCGAT
The DNA here is from genome assembly GCA_003153415.1 of Rhodospirillales bacterium. GTDB lineage: Bacteria > Pseudomonadota > Alphaproteobacteria > Reyranellales > Reyranellaceae > Reyranella. The sequence continues at coordinate 16,277 of PLYQ01000144.1, forward strand.
GTTGCTGCCGACCATGGCCAGCACCGCCGCGCCCAGGCCGAAATTGAGCGGATAGAGCAGATACTCCAGCCGCACCGCCGCCCCGAACGCGGCGAGCGACGTGGCGCCGAGCAGNNGTGAGCGTCGCCAGCGCCACGTTGTTCAGCACGGGCGCCAGCGACATCGGCGCACCGACGCGCAGGATCTCGCCGAACAGACGACGTTCGAAGCGCATGCCGCTGAGCGACAAGGCGACCGACGTGCGGCCCGAGGCGAGGTACCAGGCGAGCATCGTTGACGAGGCAATGAAGGAGATCACCGTGGCAAGACCGGCGCCGGTGATGCCGAGCGCGGGGATCGGGCCCACGCCAAACACGAGCGCCGGCACCAGCGCGATATGCAGGATCTCGGCGGCGACATAAACGTAGGCCAGGACCGCGACCTGCCCGGTTGCCCGCACGACGCTGGTGAGTGCGCCGAGCAGCCAGTAGGCCAGCGCGCCGGCGAAGATCACGTTGGAATATTCGAGTGCCGCCGTCAGGATCGGACCGCGGCCGCCCAGCACGCTGTAGATGGCGGGCCCGGCGAGCAGGAAGAGGACGCTGAACAGTGCCGCGGCACCGACGGCGATCGCCAGCGCATGGACGACGAGCGATGCTGCATCCTCACGCCGTCCGGCGCCGATCGCCCGCGCGATGGAGGCGGCAATGGCGCCGCCCATGGCCATGTTGGCCATCTGCTGCATCAGCATCATTAGCGGAAACACCAGGGCCATGCCGGCCAACGAATCGAGGCCGAGCCGGCCGATGAAATGCGCGTCGACGCTGGGCGTCACCGCGATCAGCGAGACGTTGACCACCAAGTTTGGCACCGCGAGGCGCAGCAGGGTGGCAACGATCGGGCCTTCCAGCATCAGGCGCGTGCGCGCTGCGGCGGGCGAGACCGGCTTCGCGGTTGTGTCGACCATGACGTGCCTCAGACCATCTTCGGCGGCCAGTTGTGCGTCTCGCCCGTCAGGCTGCGGCACCACGCGTAGAGCGCGTCGTACATCACCATGCCGTGCTTCAGCATCTCGTGGTCGTCCTGGTGCATGTGGCTGAGGCCAAGCGAGATCGCGAACAGCCCGGCCGACTGCGGCGTGAGATCGAGCCGCGAGGTGTCGGCGCCGCGCACGATGTCGGCCAGCTTGTCGAGGCCCGGTGCGCTCAGCTTGTACTCGGAGATGAAGGCGTCGAAGCTGCACTTCTCGCCGACGTGGCTGAACTTCACGCCCGGGATGTCGTAAGGGATAGCGCCGGTCTCCTGGGCGGTGGCCAGCACCTTGTCGGCCGGCACGTAGAGGAACTCCGGCTGCTTCTCGATGAAACGCTCGATCAGCCACGGGCAGGCGATGCGGTCGATCTTGGGACGTTCGCGGGTAACCCATTTCATTTCTTGTCTCCTTCACTGTGAGGTTCGGTCGGCATGCCGTCGGCGCGCCAGGCGCCGATGCCGCCGGCCACGGTCACGGCATCGATGCCGCGCTCGCGCAGCTTGGCCGCGGCGTCGCCGCCGATCTCGAAGCCCCAGGCGCAATAGACCAGAACCTTGGCGCCTGATGGCAGCGCGGCTGCCACCTCGTCGACGCGCTCCGGCGGTGCGCGCCGGGCGCCGCGCAGCCGGACCGGCACGGTCGTGGCGTCCAGGGCGAGTCGGGCGTCGATCACGATGAGGTTGGGGTCGGCGTCGAGCATGGCGCGCGCCGCCGAGGTCGTGACGGTGTGCGGCTTGACCTCGAAGCCCTTGCCGGCAAAGCGTGCGGCGACACGCTCCCAAGAGATGTTGGCCATGAAGGCGTCGACATAGCCGCCGGGATTGGCGCCGAAGTCGATGTGATAGGAGTGCTCGAACATGTCGAGCGCCAGCACCGGCGTGCCGCCGGCGAGGCTATGCGTGTGGTCGGCGCACCAGACGTTGCTNNAGCAGCACCCAGCCCGAGCCGCCGCCCAGCGCCTTGCCCATGGCGACGAACTCGGCGCGCCATTTGGCGAGCGAGCCGAAGTCGGAGACGATGGCGTCAGCGAGTTCGCCGGAGGGATCGCCGCCGCCCTTTTCGCCGAGGCTGTCGAAATAGACCTCGTGCAGCATCATCGAGTTGCTGGCGATCAGCTCCTCGCGCTTCAGGCCGTTGAGGCGGAAGCCCGGCGCGGTCGCGGGATCGAGGGCCGAGAGGTCGCCTCGGATCGCGTTCAGCCGGCGGACGGCGCCGCCGTAGTTGTTCTCGTAGTGGCTGGCAATCAGCTTGGCGGAAAGTCCGTTCAGCCGTGGCGGCTTGAAGGAAATGGGACGGGCAAGAAAAGCCATGGATCGATCTTCCTTTGAGGTAGGTGTTGTTATTGAAGAAGCTTCACGGGGCCCTTGATCGCCTTCCAGGCGTAGTGGCCGCCAGCCATGTAGCGGGCGTCGAACCCTGCCTTGCGGAGCGTGATCGCTGTCTCGCAGCCGATGTGGAAGCCGTAGACGCAGTAGGTGACGACCGGTTCGGTCTTCGACAGTTCGCCGATCCATTCGTCGAGGCGCTCGGGATCGCGCCACACCGCGCCCTCCATGATGTCCTGCGACTTGGTGGTGTAGTGCTTGGGACGCGCATCGATGATCTGAACGGGCGTGCCGGCCTTAAGCATCGCCGCCACTTCCTCGACGCTGATCGACGGAGTGCCGTCAAACTGCTTCTGCACGAGCTTGCGCGGCGGCGGCATAATGAGCGCATCCTCGTAGCGGCCCTGCACCGCGTTCCATTCGATGTTGCGCATGAAAGAGGCGATGTGGGCCGCGGCGTTGGCGCCGAAGTCGATGGCATAGGCATGCTCGAACATGTCGATGGCCATGATCGGGATGCCGCCGGCGATGCTGTGGCTGTCGTCCGAGGTGGTTTGATTGATCAGCCGACCGTCGCGCGGCACGTAGGTCAGCAGCACCCAGCCGCAGCCGTTGGCCCGGGCATTGGCCAGCGTGGTGAATTCCTGGCGCCAGCGGTCGACCGATCCGAAATCGCGAGCGATCGCGGCGGCCATCGCTTCCGGCACCGCGCGGCCATCGCCACCCAGGCTGGCGAAGTACAGTTCGTGGAGGAGGGTGGAATTGAGGGCGGCACTTTCGTCGCGCTTCAGGCGGCTGAGAACGTCGGCTGGCGTCGTCGCGGGGTCGAGCGATTCGAGCGTCTCGGTGATCAAGTTCAGGCGAGCCAAAGCGCCGCCGTAGTTGTTTTCGTAATGGCTCTCGATCAGGCGAGGCGACATGCCGTTGAGCGTCCAAGGCCGGCAGAACAGGGGTGCAAGTTGGTATTTCATCGCGAGACTCCGGAAGTTGAGGTTGAGTTTGTGGGTGTGTCAGAGTTGCCAGAACGGTTTGGCGCACTCGTCGCGCTGTTGGGCCTGGCTGAGGCCAACGTCGGCCAGCCCGCGATCGTCGAGGGTGCTGAGGTGCCGGCGCGTCCGCCGGCGCGCGCTCCAAAGGGCGAGGGCGGGCCACAAGCGAATCTGTCGTCGCGGCGCCGGAAGGGCGAAAAAGCCCAGAATGTCTTGCAGGGTGTGGTGGGCGCCAAAAGACATCAGTTTCTTTCGTTGATACACTCGTTTCATAGGCAACATAGGCTTGTTTTATAAGGATGCAATTAAAAAATGATACATACGTTGCATTTACTAGAAATGGTGTGATACGGATGCACAATGTCAATTGGTGAGACCCCGCAGTGGCTCCTGCTCATTCATCAACTGCCCGCCAAACCCGCCTACGCGCGGGTCAAGGTGTGGCGCCGGCTGCAGGCGCTGGGCGCGGTGACGGTGAAGGGCTCGGTGTATGCGCTGCCGGCCAATTCAGAGACACGCGAGGACTTCGCCTGGCTCGCCAAGGAAATCGTCGAGAGCGGCGGCGAGGCGATCGTCTGCGAAGCAGCCCTGATCGAAGGACTCTCCGACAACGAATTACAGGCGCTGTTCGACCAGGCGCGCGACGAAGACTACGCGCGCATCGCCGCCGAAGCGCGCGAGCTGGCGGCGCGTCTTGGCGAGGACCAGCCGGATAATTCCCTGGCCGAGATCGCGGGCCAAGCGGCGCGGTTGCGCAAGCAACTCGACGCGGTCGTCGCCATCGATTTCTTCGGCGCCGAGACGCGCGCGACGGCCGAAGGCCTGGTCTCCGGACTCGAGACCGCATTGAAGCAGGAGGGTGACGCCGTGATCGACGCCAAGCCGACCGCGCCGCCAACGGGCGCGCTGAAGAACCGTGTCTGGGTGACGCGACAGGGCGTCCAGGTGGATCGCATCGCCTCGGCCTGGCTGGTCCGCCGCTTCATCGACGAGGGCGCGCGCTTCAAGTTCGTTCCCGGCAAGGGCTACGCCCTGCAGCCCGGCGAGCTGCGCTTCGACATGTTCGAGGGTGAGTTCACGCACGTGGGCGATCGCTGCACCTTCGAGGTGCTCATCGCCCATGCCGGGCTCGGCGATCCGGCGCTGGCGGCGATCGGCGAGATCATCCACGACCTCGACCTGAAGGACGACAAGTATGGCCGCGAGGAAGCGGCCGGCGTGCGCAGCCTGATCGCCGGCATTGCGGCGTCCAGCCCCGACGACGAGCAGCGCCTGGCGCGCGGCGCCGTCCTGCTCGACGACCTCTATCGTTCGTTCGCGGGCAAGCAAGGAAGCAAATGAAAGATCACGGCGTTCCCTTCGGCGAGGCGATGAAGGTGTGGGCGCGGGTTGCGGCACTGAGCTTCGGCGGGCCGGCCGGCCAGATCGCGGTGATGCACCGCATCATCGTCGAGGAGAAGAAGTGGATCGGCGAGAACCGTTTCCTGCAGGCGCTGAACTATTGCACCTTGCTTCCCGGTCCCGAGGCGCAGCAGCTCGCCGTTTATATCGGCTGGCTGATGCACAGGACCAAGGGCGGCCTGGTCGCCGGCACGCTGTTTGTGCTGCCGGGCCTGCTCGCCATCATGGCGCTCTCCTGGATCTACGTGTTGCTCGGCAAGGTCACGATCGTGCAGGGCCTGTTCTTCGGGCTGAAGGCTGCTGTGCTGGTGATCGTGGTCGAGGCCGTGCTGCGCGTCGGCCGGCGCGCGCTCAAAAACAACACGATGCGCGCGCTGGCGGCGGCGGCCTTCCTCGCCCTCTTTTTCTACGACGTGCCGTTTCCCATCATCATCTTGATCGCTGGCCTGATTGGCTACTTCGGCGGGCGTGCCGGCGTGCCGGCATTCCTGACCGGCGGTGGCCACGGCAAGGTCGGCGACAAACAGGTGGCCGACGCCGATTCCCTGCTCGGCGAGGAGACCCCTGAACACGCCAAACCGAACATCCGCTGGTCGCTCACCATCACGGCGATTTTCCTGGCGTTGTGGCTGGTGCCCGTGGCGGCGCTCTATTTCGGCCTGGGCGGCAGCAACGTCTTCACCCAGATCGCGCTCTTTTTCAGCAAGCTGGCGGTGGTGACCTTCGGCGGTGCCTATGCCGTGCTGGCCTACATGGCGCAGCAGGCGGTCGACAACTACCACTGGGTGACGGCCGGCCAGATGCTCGATGGCCTCGGCATGGCGGAGACCACGCCGGGTCCCCTGATCATGGTGACGCAGTTCGTGGGCTTCCTCGCCGCCTGGCGCGAGCCGGGCGCGATGTCGCCGCTGCTCGCTGCCACCTTGGGAGGGCTTCTCACCACTTGGGTGACCTTCACGCCCTGCTTCCTCTGGATCTTCTTCGGCGCGCCCTTCGTCGAGGTGTTGCGCGCCAACAAGGCGCTCGGCGCGGCGTTGGGCGCGATCACGGCCGCCGTGGTGGGTGTGATCCTGAACCTCGCGGTGTGGTTCGCGCTCCGCGTGCTGTTCGCCAAACAGATGCCAGTGCGCTGGCTCGGCGCGTCTGTCGACCTGCCGGTGCTGGCCTCGGTCGACGTGCCGTCGCTGGTGTTGTCGGTCGCCGCCGCGGTTGCCATTTTCCGCTTCAAATTCGGGATGATTCCCGTGTTGCTGGCGAGTTCGCTGGCAGGCGTCGTCTTCTATCTGGCGATTGGAGTGTCGTAGCTGAACCGACCTTTTCAACAGGAGGAACGCATGACCCAGGAGCAAACGAGACGCAATGTGATGGGCGTGGCCGCAGCGGCGCTCGCCGCGACGGCGTTGTCGAGGACTGCGGCTGGGCAAACCGCCGCGCCAGCACCCAAGATGGAATACGCCCCCAAGAAGCTGCCGTTCGATCCGGCCAAGGTGAAGGGCCTGTCGGAGAAGATCCTGACGAGCCACTACGAGAACAATTACACCGGCGCAGTGAAGCGGCTGAACGCCATCACCGCCCAGCTTGCCTCGCTCGACGTCGCCGCGGCGCCGGTCTTTGTGGTCAATGGGCTCAAGCGCGAGGAGCTGATCGCCGCCAACTCGATGATCATTCATGAACTCTATTTCGATAGCCTGGCCGGCGAGGGCGATCCTTCGGGTGCGCTCGCCGAGGCGATCGTCCGCGATTTCGGCTCGCTGGCGCGCTGGAAGGCCGAGTTCTCCGCCACCGGCAACGCGCTGGGCGGCGGCTCAGGCTGGGTGCTGCTGAGCTACTCGCCGCACGACAAGCGGCTGATCAACACCTGGGCGGCCGACCACACCATGACCCTGGCCGGCGGCCGGCCGATTCTGGCGCTCGACATGTACGAGCATGCTTACCAGATGGACTACGGCGCCAAGGCCGCCGCCTACGTCGATGCCTTCATGCAGGGCATCCGCTGGAGCAACACCGCCGCGCTCTACGAGCGTTACAGCAAGCAGGCCTGACGGCCATAGCTCCGACGCCTGTCGCCTTCCCGTCATGACGCCCGCTATACTGGCGTCATGACCGACACCCCACCCGTCCAACTCCCAACGCAACTCCCCGACCGTCTTTCGACCAACCCGAAGAACCCGCATTACGACGAGGCGCTGCTGGCGCGCGGCGTCGGCATCAAGTTCGACGGCCAGGAAAAGACCAACGTCGAGGAATATTGCGTGAGCGAGGGCTGGATCCGCGTCGCCGTCGGCAAGACGGTCGACCGCAAGGGCAACCCGCTCACCATCAAGCTCACCGGCAAGGTCGAGCCCTACCTGCAGAAGTAAGAGGAGGCCTCGGTGCACAGTCATACCCTCGCCGACTGGCGTCACGATCACGTCTTTCTCGGTGCCGCTCACGACCGCAACGAACGGCGCACCTGGCTGGTGGTTGGCCTCACCGCCGCCATGATGGTGGCCGAGATCGCCGGCGGCACGATCTTCGGCTCGATGGCGCTGCTGGCCGACGGCTGGCACATGTCGACGCATGCCGGCGCGCTCGCCATTGCAGCCTTCGCCTACCGCTACGCCCGTAGCCATGCCCGCGATCCGCGCTTTGCCTTCGGCACCGGCAAGCTGGGAGATCTCGCGGGCTTCACCAGCGCCATCGTGCTCGCCATGGTCTCGTTGGGCATCGGCTACGAGTCGGTCGTGCGGCTGTTCAGTCCCGTTACGATCCACTATCCAGAGGCGACGGCCATCGCCGCGGTCGGTCTCGGGGTCAATCTGCTGAGCGCTTGGCTGCTGGGCGGCGAGCATCATCACGACCACGCGCACGAACATGGGCACGATCAAGATCACGATCACGACCATCATCACCATCACGACCACAATCTGCGCGCGGCCTACTGGCACGTGCTGGCCGATGCGCTGACTTCGGTGCTGGCCATCGTCGGGCTTCTGGCGGCGTGGTTCTACGGCTGGACCTGGGCCGATCCGGTGATCGGCGTGGTCGGCGCCCTGGTGATCGCCCACTGGTCGTGGGGCCTGATCCGCGATTCAGGCGCCGTACTGCTCGATGCCGCACCCAATCGGGAATTGGCGGATGCGATCCGCAGCAAGCTCGAAGTCGGTCACGACCGCATCGCTGACCTGCATGTCTGGCGAGTGGGCCCTGGCCATCACGCCGCCATCGTGTCGCTGGTCGCCGACGAGCCGGAGCTCGTCGAGCATTATAAGGCGCGGCTCAGCGACCTGCCGCAGCTCAGCCACGTCACCGTCGAGGTCCATCGCTGCGCCGGCCAGCACTAGCGGAATGCCGATTACCAGGCGCACCGCACTGTTCATTTCGCTGTCGGGAGCAGCCCTGATGACTTCGTCGGCACAAGCTCAAAGCGTCACAATCAAGCTCGGCACCGCCACGCCCGGCGGCGGCTTTCCGGTCTATGGCGCGGCCTTCGTCGATGCCGTCAAAGCGCAGGACCCGACGCTCGAGATCGAGGCGATCAACACCAAGGGCAGCACCGAGAATGTGCCGCGCCTCGAAGCGGGTACGCTCGACATCGCGCTGGTGCAGGGCGAGGTGGTGCATGAGGCGTTGAGCGGCATCGGCCGGCCGCCCGCCGATCTCAAAGTGGTCACGGCGATGTATCCGACCGCCGGCCTTTTCATCGTGCGCGGCGACAGCTCCGCGCGCCGGATCGCCGATCTCAAGGGCAAGCCGATCGCGTGGGGCGCTGCGGGCTCGGGCCTGGTGATCCTCGGCCGCTACGTGATGGACGGGCTCGGTCTCGATGCCGCCAAGGACTTCCAGCCGATTTATCTCGAACGCGCGGGCGACGGACCGGCGATGGTGCTCGATGGGCGCGCCGCGGCCCTGTGGGGCGGCGGCGCGGGCTGGCCGGGCTTCATGGCCATCGCCAAGCAGGGCGGTCGCTTCATCGCGCCCGACGCCGAGGAGATCGCGCACATCCTGGCCAAGCACAAATTCCTGAAACCGATCACCCAGGCCGCCGGCAGCTTTCCCAGCCAGACTGCGGCGATCGCCTCGGTCGGCTCCTGGAGCTTCGTGCTGGCGCGGCCGGGGCTCGACGAGGCGGTGGCGTTCCGGCTCGCCAAGGCGCTGCATCGAGCGGAGGCGTCACCGTCACCGCAGCTCGCCGAGACGACGGCGAGGAACACGCTGGCCGCGGTCACTGACCCGGCGCTGCTGCACGCGGGCGTCGCGCGCTTCTATCGCGAAGCAAGTCTCTCCCGGTAGCAAGGCGGCCTCAAGCGGTCGCGACGACATCGGTCGGGGCGATCTTGCGAAACAGCAACGACGGCACGCGCACGCGACGCCCTGGAGGAATGGCAGTCAAGGCCTGCGCCCCATGTTCCGGCCACGGCACGCGACTTGAGTCTTCGCCAAGACACTCCAGAACTTCCTCTGCTGCTGTTGGAATGAACGGCCAGGCGACCAGGGCGGCAGCGCGAACGAAGTTGATCCCGAGGCGGACGATCGCTGCCGCCTGTGCTGGGTCGTCCTTGATGACGGACCACGGTGCCGCTTCGGCGAGATAAGCGTTTCCCAGTCGCCAGATCGCGCGGACTTCGTCGGCGGCCTTCCGGAAGTTCAGCGCTTCGTGGTGTTGGCGCAGTTGCTGGACATGGGTAGTGAGTTCGCGACCAAGATCGCGGCTGACAAGGCTGGACGTGCCCCCGGAGGGAACCGTCGAGTCGAACCGGGTCGCCGCGAAGGTGAGACAGCGGTTCACTAGATTGCCGAAGGTGTCCGCCAAATCCTTGTTCACGCCGGCCACAAACCGGTCGACTGTGAAGTCGGTATCGGCGCTTTCCGGCGCATTGGCGGCGAGCCACCAACGCCAGTAGTCGGCAGGCAATGCAGCGATCGCTGCGTCGGTAAAGATACCGCGCCGCTCGCTGGTCGAGAACTTGCCACCCTCGAAAGTCAGCCAATTGAAGCCCTTGATCGTGTCGGGAAGCTTCAACGGCAAACCCGAGCCGAGCAGGGTGGCAGGGAAACTCACCGTGTGGAATGGCACGTTGTCTTTTCCGAGGAACTGAATGAAGCGGACGCCGTCTCCGCCTTCCCACCAGCTTCGCCAGTCGCGTCCCGTCGCCGCCTCTGCCCATTCGACAGCGGCGGCGATGTAGCCGATCGGCGCGTCGAACCAGACGTAGAAGACCTTGCCTTCGAAGCCCGACTTGGGCACCGGCACGCCCCAGGAGAGGTCGCGTGTGATGCAGCGATCGCGCAGCCCTTCGTCGAGCCACTTCAGGGCGATCGAGCGCACCAGGACGGGCCAATCCGACCGGCTTTCGACCCAGCTCCGAAGGCGTCCCTCGAACGCGGACAGCCGCAGGAACAGGTGGCGCGTATCGCGGAACTCGATGTCGGCGGCGCCCGAGATCGCCGACCGTGGCGCAATTAGATCCCGAGGATCGAGGACACGCGTACAGCTCTCGCACTGGTCGCCGCGGGCACCCGGGTTGTGGCAATGCGGGCAGGTGCCGACGACGTAGCGATCGGGCAGAAACCGTGCATCGGTCGGCGAGTAGGCCTGCCGGATCGTCCGCTCGTCGATCCAGCCCGCGGCGTCGAGACGGCGGAAGATATCCTGGGTCAGCGCGCGGTTCGCGGCCCCTGAGGTTCGCGAGAAGTGATCGAACGACAGACCGAAGCGGCGGTAGATGTCGGCCTGGAGCGTGTGTTGTTGGGCGCAGTAATCGGCGACGGGCAGGCCGGCCGCGTGGGCGGCGAGCTCGGCCGGCGTGCCATGCTCGTCGGTGCCGCAGAGAAAGAGCACCTCGTGCCCGGTCTGCCGCCGGAAACGGGCGTGAATGTCGGCCGGCAGAAGTGAGCCGGCGAGATTACCGAGATGCTTGACGCCGTTGATGTAGGGCAGTGCGCCGGTGATCAGGAACTTGGCCATCGGACTCTCCATCGTGTCGCGGGGACATGAAAAAGCCCTTCGCGAGGAAGGGCTTGGAGAGAACGACGTGAATCTAGCGCACGCGCGTCATCGTTCCAGCCCATCCTGTCGAAGGGCCAGAGGCATTCGCGAGTCGAAGGAGCGAATAGAGTAACGCATGCCGCGCTATATCGGCGGCGTTGTGCCTTATGTCAAGACACAACCGAATCTATGAACTTGGCCAGCGCCACGTCCTTGTCGCTCACGCCGCCGGCATCGTGGGTCGACAGCACGATCTCGACCTTGTTGTAGACGTTGGACCATTCGGGATGGTGGTCGGCCTTGTCGGCGGCGAGCGCCACACGCGTCATGAACCCCCACGCCTGGTTGAAGTCGGCGAACTTCAGGCTGCGCTGGATAGCGTCGCGGCCCGGCAATTCCTTCCACTTCTTGAGGGAAGCGAGAGCCGCGGTGCGGGCCTTGCCTGTCAGCCTTGCAGTCGGTTTGGCGGTCATGGAGTTCCTCCTCGGTTGGCGTGAAGCTTGCCTCATTCCGGGGCACGGGCCTAGGCTCGCTCCAACAACAGGAGGCCTTCCTTGAAAATCACCCGCCGTTCCGCGCTTCTCGCCACCACGGCTGCCGCAGGCCTGGCCGCAGCGCCGTCCGCCTTTGCCCAGAAAAGCGCCGATACGCTGCGCATCCAGTTCGTCGACGCCGTGCCCAATGTCGACATGTACTTCAACAGCCAGCGCACCGGTCTGATCCTGGCGCACCAGGCGTGGGACATGCTGGTCCATCGCGACCCCGCCACCTTCGAGATCAAGCCCTCGCTCGCCACCGACTGGAAATTCGCCGAGGACAATTCGCTCGACCTCACGATCCGCCAGGGCGTGAAGTTCCACGACGGCAGCACGCTCTCGCCCGACGACGTGGTCTACACCCTCAACATGGCGTCCGATCCCGCGAGCAAGGTGGCGACGCCGTCGAACTACGCCTGGATCGACAAGGCCGAGAAGACCGGCGACTGGACCGTGCGCATCAAGATGAAGAGGCCGACGCCGGCGGCGCTGGAATATCTCGCCATGGTGACGCCGATCCATCCCAAGGCCTATCGCGAGAAGGTCGGACCCGAGGGCTTCGCCGCCAAGCCGGTCGGCGCCGGCCCCTACAAGATCGTCAAGAACGACCAGGGCAAGGAGGTCATCTTCGAGCGCTTCGAGGATTACTGGACCGGTTCGCCCAAGGGCAAGCCCGCGATCAAGACCTTGCATGTGCGCTTCGTGCCCGATCTTGCCACCGAGGTGACCGAGCTCCTCGCCGGGCAAACCGACTGGATCTGGAATATCAACCCCGATCATATGGTGGCCATCAACAAGATGCCCAACCTGCAGGCGCTGCAGCAGGAGTCGATGCGCATCGGCTATCTCTCGATCGATGCCGCCGGCCGATCGGGCGCGGACAACCCGCTGACCAAGCTCAAGGTGCGCCAGGCGATCTGGCACGCCGTGAACCGCAAGGAATTCGCCGACAAGCTTGTGCAGGGCGGCAGCCGCGTGCCGCCGGCGCCGTGTTTTCCCAGCCAGTTCGGCTGCGATGCCGATGCGGCAGTGAAATACGATTACGATCCGGTCAAGGCCAAGGCGTTGCTCGCCGAGGCGGGCTATCCCAACGGCTTCGACACCGAGATGGTGAGTTCCGTGCAGCCGACGACGTGGATCTCGGCGGTGCAGAACTACCTTCAGGCAGTCGGCATCCGCGCCAAGATCACCTATCTCCAGGTCGCCCCGGCCATCCAGAAGACGCAAAAAGGCGAGTCGCCGCTCTACATGCAAAGCTGGGGCAGCTACTCCATCAACGACGTGTCGGCGATCCTCCCCGTGATGTACGGCGCCGGCGCGCTGGACAACTACTCCAAGGATCCCGAGCTCGAGAAGCTGGTGGCCGAAGGCGGATCCACCTCCGATCCGGCGGCGCGCAAGAAGGCCTATTCGGCGGCCATCAAGATCATAACCGAGAAGGCCTACTGGATGCCGATCAACACCTACGTCAACGCCTACGCCTTCGCCAAGGCGCTCGACTTCAAGACCTACCCCGACGAGCTGCCGCGCTTTTACTTCGCGAAGTGGAAGTGACGCGCCGCTAACCGGCGAGCGGGGTGGTCCAGGCGTTGTAGCCGTAGACCCAGTCGGTGTCGGTCACGCCCTTGCCCCAGACATTCTGGCGCGAGGTGAGCTGCATGCGCGCCGCGCGTTCCAGGCGCGTGGCCTCGTAGCGCTTGAGGGCAGCCGAAACACCGTCGCGATCGGTGCCGTCGAGGCAACGGGAAAGGATCGCGGCATCCTCGATCGCCATCGCCGCACCTTGCGCCATGTAGGGTGTCATGGGATGGCAGGCGTCGCCCAGCAGCGCCACGTTGCCCTCGACCCAGCGCTCGAGCGGCTCGCGGTCGACCAGCGGCCGCCGGTGCACGGCGGGGCAGGCCTCGAGCACGCGGCGGACCGTCGGATGGAAGCTCTCGAACGCGGCGCGCACCACCTTGACGTCGCCTTCGGCTGACCACGATTCGAGGCGGAAGCCTGGCTCGGGCTGGCTGGTGACGAAATAGACTTCCGAGCGGTCGGCCTTCACCGGGTACATGACGATGTGGCGGTCCTCGCCCCACCATTTGGTGCAATCGCCGATGTCGAAGCCGTCGAGCAGGCGCGCCGGGAAGACCGTGCGGTAGGCGATGCGGTCGAGGAAGTTGGGATCGTCGTCGCCGAACAGCGCCGCGCGGACGACCGAATTGACCCCATCGGCGCCGATCGCGGCGTCGGCCTCAGCCGTGTGGCCGTTGGCGAAGGTGAGCCGCACGCCGTTCGCCGTCTGCTCGATGCCGGTCAGGCGGTGATCGAGCCGGACCAACTCGTCGGGCACGGCGCTCGCCAGCGCCTCATGCAGGTCGCCGCGATGCGCGAGAAGATAGGGTGCGCCGTACTTCTCCTCGGCTTCACGGCCGAACAGAATGTCGAACAGGACCTCGCCGGTCCGCCAGTCGCGGTTGTTCCACGAGCGGGGATAGAAGGTCTCGTCGCGCAGGCGCTTCTCCAGCCCGAGGCCGCGCAGCACGTGCATGGCGTTACAGCCGATCTGGATGCCGGCGCCCAGGCGGGTGAACTGTTTGGCCTGCTCGTAGACCGTGGGCTCCATGCCGGCGTTGCGCAGGGCGGCGGCCAGGGCGAGCCCGCCCATGCCGGCGCCGATAATCGCGATGTTCAGGGGATGCTTCGCAGACATTTTATTGCGTGGGGGTGTGGCTGGATTCTGGACGAATCGTCTAAAACCCTTATGCCATCGGTATCAGGGGCGTCCAACCCTATTTGGACGATTTGGACGTTTTGGACGTTTTAGCGCAAATCCGGCGCGAGCAGGCATTCGACGCCGCCGGCCGGGCGGGGCTTCAGCAGCGGCCTCTCTACCGAACAGCGCGGCTCGGCGATCGGGCAGCGCGGATGGAAGCGGCAGCCCGGCGGGATGTTGGCCGGGTCGGGCAGGGTGTCGCCCAGGCCGACATCGGGCACGCCGAGGCCAGGCTCGGGCGTCAACACAGAGGCGAGCAGCGCCTTGGTGTAGGGATGCTCAGGGGCGGCGAACAGCGTCTCGGTCGGCTGGCGCTCGACGAAGCGGCCGAGATACATCACCGCCACTTCGCTCGCGACATGCTCGACCACCGCGAGATTGTGGCTGATGAAGAGATAGGTGAGGCCAAGCTCGCGCCGGAGCTCGGCCAGCAGATTGAGGATCTGCGCCTGCACCGAGACGTCGAGCGCGCTGGTCGGCTCGTCGCACACCACGATGCGGGGCCGCAGCACCAGGGCGCGGGCGATGGCGACCCGCTGGCGCTGGCCGCCCGACAGTTCGGCCGGCAGGCGTCCGCTCATTTCGCTGGTGAGGCCGACGCGGGTCAGCATCTCCTCGACGCGCTTGGCGATCTCGGCCCGCGCGATGTTGCCCTGGGCGATCAATGGCATCGCCACGATGTCACGGACTTTGGCGAGCGGATTGAGCGAGGCGAAAGGGTCCTGAAACACCGGCTGGATCAGGCGGGCACGGGCCTTGCGGTGCATGTCGGCCACCTGCAGGCCTTCGACGGTGATGTCCCCCGTTTCGGGCTTGAGGAGGCCCAGGATCAGGCGTGCCAGGGTGGACTTGCCGCAGCCCGACTCGCCCACGACGCCGAGCACGCCGCCTTGTGGCACGGTGAAGGAGACATCGTCGACGGCCACGACGTGACGGTCCTTGCCGAGCAGGCCGCCTTTCACGCGGAAGGTTCGGCCGACGTTGCGGACTTCGATCGCGGGCGTGGCAGTCCTCATGCGGGCAGTCGGCAGAGATAGTCATGCGTGGCCCCCGCATTGCGGCGCGGGATCGTATGCGCACAGGTTGCGTCGGCGAAGCTGCAGCGCTCGCGGAAGGCGCAGCCTTCGAAGCCCGGCCCGACGCGCGGCACCGTGCCGGGGATCGAGCCTAGTGGTTGATCGCGGCGGATTTTGCCCGGCACCGGCACGCAGCGCAGCAGGCCTTGGGTGTAGGGATGGCATGGATTGGCGAACAGCTCCGATGTGGCCGCACTTTCGACAACCTCGCCCGCGTACATCACCGAGACGCGATGAGCGACCCTGGCCACGATGCCGAGATCATGGGTGATCAGCAGCAGCCCCAGCCCGAGATCGCGCTGGAGCTGCGCCAGCAGGCGCAGGATCTGGGCCTGCACCGTGACGTCGAGCGCCGTGGTCGGCTCGTCGGCGACCAGGAGCTGCGGGTCGCACATCAGCGCCATGGCGATCATCACGCGCTGGCGCAGCCCGCCCGAGAGCTGGTGCGGAAACTGGCCGAGCCGGAGACCGGGCGCGGTGATGCCGACACGGGCCAACAGGTCGGCGGCGCGGTCGGTGGCGACGCGCTGGCTGGCGCGCTTGTGGCGGCGCAGCACCTCGGTCATCTGCGAGCCCACCGTGTAGGCGGGATTGAGGCTGGTCATCGGCTCCTGGAAGATCATGGCCATGGCATTGCCGCGCAGCCGCGCCATGCCGCCGTCGTCGAGCTTGAGAAGATCGTCGCCCTGGAAGCTGAGGCGCCGGGCGCGGCGCTCACCGCCGCGGGCGAGCAGGTTCATGACCGCGAGCGCCGTCACCGACTTGCCGCAGCCCGACTCGCCCACCAGGCAATGGGTCTCGCCCCGTTCGACCGCGAGCGAGGCGCCGCGCACCGCCGCCGTTGAGCGGTGGGTGCGGCCGCCGAAAGTCACTTCGAGCTGCTCGATCTCGAGAAGCGCGCTCATGGATCGGATCTCGCGCCAAACAGATCGCGCAGGCCGTCGCCCAAAAGGTTGATGCCGAGCACCAGCACGAACAGCGCGACGCCCGGGATCACGATCACCCAGGGGCTGAAGAACATGTAGTCCTTGGCCTCCGCGATCATCAGGCCCCACGAGGGAAGCGGCGGCGGCACGCCGAGGCCAAGGAAGGACAGGGCGGCCTCGAGCAGGATGGCGAGCGCAATTTCGAGGGTCGCCACGACGACCAGATGGCTGGCGATATTGGGCAGCACCTCGCGGCTCAGGATGCGAAAGTGCGAACAGCCGGCGCACCAGGCGGCCGCGACGAAGTCGAGATTGCGCACCTGCATGGTGGTCGAACGCGCCACCACGGCAAAGCGATCCCACAGCAGCAGCCCGAGGGTTATCACCAGAAGCGGCAGCGAACTGCCGAGCAGCCCGACCACCGCCAACGCCACCAGCACCACGGGAATCGAAAGCCGGGTAGTGATGGCGAACAACACCGCGTCGTCGACGCGCCCGCCCATGAAACCGCCCAGCACGCCGATGGTGATGCCGATCAGGCCCGACACGATGGTCACGGTGACGCCGATCAGCATGGAGATGCGGCAGCCCCAGATCAGACGCGAGAGATAGTCGCGGCCGAGCTGATCGGTGCCGAGGAGGTGCCTGGGATCGGTACCCTCCATCCAGAACGGCACCAGCAGGCGCTTGCCGAGATCCTGGGCAAAGGGATCGTGCGGCACCAGGAGGGGGGCAAAGACGGCGCAGATCGCAGCGGTGCCCACGATGACCGCACCGATCCAGGTGCTGGCGCTCTTCCAGCCGCGCTTGGGTCCGGCGTTTACCGCGGCGACAGTCATCGAGATGGGCTCACGCGCTGCGCAGCCTGGGATCGAGCACGGCGTTCATCAGGTCGGCCAGCATGGTCAGCGCGACATAGATGACCGCCAGCACCAGCACGACCGCCTGGACCACCGGGAAGTCGTTCTTGGCGATGCTCTCCCAGGCGAGGAAGCCGACGCCGTGTAGGGCAAAGACCTGCTCGATGACGATCGAACCACCCAGCATGAAGCCCAATTGAACGGCGGCGATCGCCACCACGGGGATGGCGGCATTGCGCAGCGCATGCTTCAGCAGGATCGAGGCGCGCGACAGGCCCTTGGCGCGGGCGGTGCGAATATAGTCGCTGCCCATCGCCTGGATCATGCCGGCGCGGGTCAACCTTGTGAGGGCGGGGATCGCCGAGAACGCCAGCACCACGCCCGGCATGACGTAATTCTGCCACGAGCCGGTGCCCGAGATCGGCAGCCAGCCGAGCTGCAGGCCGAAGGTGATCATCAGCAGCAGGCCCAGCCAGAACGACGGCATGGCTTGGCCGAGCAGGGCGACCATCTGGACGAAACGGTCGAGCCCGGTGTTCTCGCGCACTGCTGCCAGGATGCCGAGCGGCAACGAAACCACCAGGGCGATCACCAGGCCGGTGAGACCAAGCGTCAAGGTCACCGGCATGCGCTCGCCGATCAGCGACGCCACGCGGGCCTTGAAGAAATAGCTCTCGCCCAGATCGCCAGTGACGGCGCGGCCGACCCAATCGAAGAACTGGGTGATTACCGGGCGGTCGAGCCCGTAGGCCTTGCGTATCGCCTCGATGTCGGCTGCTGTCGCGTTGGCGCCGGCAATCGACGTGGCGAGGTCACCCGACAGTCGCGTCAGCACAAAAGCCAGAACCATCACGGTCGCCGCGACCAGCAGCGCCACGATCAGGCGGCGGAGGAGAAACTGAAACATGCGTGGAGCGGAGCTTAAGGCGGTTGGTCCCGGAAGGCGACCATGCGAATCCCGCGCCAAGTCGGCGTCGTCGGACCGGTGAACAATCGGTCACGTCGAGACCTTGGAAAGCGCGCGCGGCTCCTATATGGGGGAGTGATGCCGGTCTTCAACAATCCTCGGCGCACGCCCTGCTTCGGCATGGCGCCTTCACTGGAAGATCTCGAGACGATCGCCGCCGAGGCGCTCGCGACGATTCCCGAGGAGTTCCGCAAGCACGTCGGCAACGTGCGCATCCAGATCGACGACTTTCCATCGGACGAAGTCGAGAAGGCGATGGAACTCGACACGCCGTTCGATCTGCTCGGTCTTTACCAGGGTGTGTCGATGATGGAGCGCGGCGCGGGACACGTCGCCAACGACATCGACCGCATCTTTCTCTATCGCCGACCGATCCTCGACTATTGGTGCGAATCCGACGAGGACCTGCCGCATATCGTGCGCCATGTGCTGATCCACGAGATCGGCCATCACTTCGGGCTGAGCGACGACGACATGGAAGCGATCGAAGCCAGGGCCGAGGAAGAATCCCGCCGAGTGCAGCCCGGCGCCTGATCCCGGCGTCTAGGGCACCCGCTGCACCGCCGGCACGCGGTAGCGTCCGTCGATCAACGATGCGTCGGGCTCGTAGACCCGCAGCACCAGCCGCATTGGTCCCGTTGGCGCCGGCAGCCAGTTGGCCGCCCGCTCGCCGTCCGGCCGCTCGCGCTGCAAATAGAGCGTGAGCGCGCCGTCGGGTGCCTTCTGCAGGTCCTTGGTGCGATCGCCTATCGCGTATCGCCCGATCTCGTTTTCGATGAAGAAGGCGCGGCCCTCCGCGGTCACCTCGTACATGGCGAGCGACCAGAAGGCGCGCGCCGGGGGCAGGCTGCCGGCCGGGAAGGAAAGCGTGTAGCGGTTGGCGCCGCCGAGCGATTTGCCGTCGGAATCGACGTTGCAGGTCATGTAGACCGCCTCGGCCGGTTCGAGGGCGGCCAGCCCGGTCAGGGCGATCAAGGCGCGATAAAGATAATCGTCGCCGAAATTGCCGAGATGGCGTTCGCCGTAACTCCAGCCGTCGACCGACTTGCCGTAGCGGCCGCCGGCAGCGCGGATCTCGGCCTGTGCCTGGGCGATGCCGTCCTGGATTGCCTTGCGCTCGGCCTCGCTGAAGGCGCGGGCGTCGAAGCGACGGCCCGGCCGCAGGCGCAGGGGGCTGAGCTCGTCGAACAGGCCGCGGTCGCGCGCCGGCAGCGGGCTCTCGCCCAGCGCCCGCATGCCGACCTCGAACAGGTCGAACGGATCTGAGCGATTGAGCGCCGGCCAATCGGCCACCGATTCGGGCGGCACATTGGCGCGCTGGCGCATCAGTTCCTGGGTTTCGAGGATGCGCCGCTCGTTGCGCATGTCGGGGGTCTCGAGCAGCACCTTGTTCTGCAGGGTCCGCACCCGGCCGAGCTCCTCCGGTCCGTCGACCAGCAGGCGGCCGAGCAGCCAAACCGAATTGGTCGGCGCGCGGATCAGCGCCACTTCGACAGGCGCGTCGCCTGTCCACTTCGGGCCGACGATCATGTGCGGGCGCGGCTGGCCGCCGTTCAGCCGGTGGCTGACATAGGCGAAGTTGTTGGTGAAGAGGTCCACGAAAGCGTAGCTGTAGTAGAGATCGCCGATCGGCGGCACCGTGAGGAACAGCGGCTCGACCGACAGATCGAGCCACGCCGTCGAATAGAGCGTGTCGTTGTTGGGCGTGGTCACGAGGCGGCTCTTGGGGCCGGCGAGGACCGGCACGTGGAAGAAGCGGTTGAGCTTCTGGCGGAACGGATTGGCGTCGTTGACCGTCGCCTGCCAGCGCGTGCGGTACATCTCGTAGACCGGAAACAGGTAGATCGCCGCGCGGCGCGCCAAGTCCTTCAGCATCTTCGGTTCCTTGTCTTGCGCCCGCGCCAGGGCGGGCGTCAGCAATGCGCCGGCAAGCGTCGCGCGACGGGTCAACTTCATGCCGCTCGTTCCCGCAGAATCCGGCGCGCCGCGACGAAGGCCGCCGCCGCCTTCCAGGGCTTCAGCGTCCAGAAGGAGCGGGCTCGACCGGACGGCGAAGCAAGCACGAACGCCACCGCGTCTTCCAACAGTTGGGCCTGCCGCCCGTAGGCCGGCGCCTTGACGCCAAGCGCCAGCGCGGCGGCGTGCTTGCTGGTGAAGGCGATGGCGGCGGGCCGATAGCGGCGCAACTTGGCGTGCAGGGACTTGGCATCCATGGCGTCCGGGCTCAATTCGTGATCGGAGCCAACCTCGGTCTTGTTGAGATCGGTGAGGCCCAGCCGCCACGCCAGCAGCTCGGGGTAGCGCTCGGGCGTCAGCCGTTCCGGCGTGAGACCCACGGCATGGAGCGTCGGCCAGAAGGCGTTGCCNNGTCTGCTTTCGTCCTACGACACCATAACATTGACTCTGCCTTAACGTCTTTCCACCTTGTCGGCCGAACGTCCGGGAGGAAACAAGAATGAACAAGATCGACGCAGCGGACGAAGTTCAGCTGTTTGCGACTATCGATCGCTGGATTGCCCGCGAAGTGGCGCCCCGGGTCAAGGAATTCGACCATGCCGACCGCTGGCCGGCCGAGATCGTCGAGCAGATGAAGGAGCTCGGCCTGTTCGGCGCCACGGTCAGCCCCGACTATGGCGGGCTCGGCCTGCCGGCCACGACCTACGCCGAGATCGTGATGCGCATCTCCTCGGTGTGGATGGCGATCACCGGCATCTTCAATTCGCACCTGATGCTCGCTCTGGCGGTCGAGAAGTTCGGCACCGAGCCGCAGAAGCGCCANNGCCGGCACCGACCTGCAGGCGATCCGCATGACGGCGCGCCGCGATCGCTCCGACTACGTGATCAACGGCACCAAGACCTGGATCTCCAACGGCATCGAGGGCTCGTGCTTCGCGCTTCTGGTCAAGACCAACCCGGAGGCCAGTCCACGTTATTCCGGCATGAGCCTGTTCATCGCGCCCAAGGGGCCGGGCTTCAAGGTCGGGCGCAAGCTCGAGAAGCTGGGCTACCATTCGATCGATTCGGGCGAGCTGATCTTCGACGACTACCGCATCTCGGCCGATCACCTGATCGGCGAGGTCGAGGGGCGCGGCTTCACCCAGGTGGCGGGCGGGCTGGAGCTCGGCCGCATCAATGTCGCCGCCCGTGGCGTCGGCATCGCCGAGGGCGCACTGCGGCTGGCCTCGAGCTACGCCCAGACGCGCAAGACCTTCGGCAAGCCGATCGCCGAGCATCAGGCGATCGCGCTCAAGATCGGCGAGATGGCGACCCGTGCAAGGGCGGCGCGTCTGCTGACGCTGGACGCCGCCGGCGCCTTCGACCGGGGCGAGCGCTGCGACATGGAGGCTGGAATGGCGAAGTTCTTCTCTTCGGAGGCGGCGCTGGAGAACAGCATCGAGTCGATGCGTATCCACGGCGCCTACGGCTACTCCAAGGAATATGACATCGAGCGGCTCTACCGCGACGCGCCGTTGACCTGCATCGGCGAAGGTACCAACGAGATGCAGCGCCTCATCATCGCGCGACAGTACATGCGCCGGAACGCCACGTGAGTGCCAAACCTCTCGAGGGAATCCGCGTTCTCACGCTGGAGCAGTTCGGCGCCGGCCCCTACGGCACCATGTTCCTCGCTGAATTGGGGGCCGAGGTGATCAAGGTAGAGCCGCCCGACGGCGATCCATCGCGCCATGTCGGCCCGCATAAGCTTGGGCCGGACGACAGCGAATATTTCCAGGCGTGGAATCTCGGCAAGAAAAGCGTGACGCTCGACATCAAATCGGCCGAGGGACGGCGGCAGTTCGAGGCGCTGGTTAAGACCGCCGACTGTGTGGTCAACAATCTCAGGGGTACGCAGCCCGCCAAGCTTGCCATCGACTATGCGAGCCTCAGGCACCTGAAACCGTCGATCGTCTGCCTGCACATCTCGGCTTATGGCCGCGCCAACGAGCGCAAGGATTGGCCCGGCTACGACTTTCTAATGCAGGCCGAAGCCGGCCTGATGGAGCTGACCGGTGAGCCGGATGGGCCGCCGACGCGCGTCGGCGTGTCGATGATCGACAGCATGAGCGGGCTGACCGGCATCGTCGGATTGCTGGCCTGCCTGTTGCGTGCGCGCACGACGGGGCAAGGATGCGACGTCGATACCTGCCTCTACGACGTTGCCATGCACCAGCTCACCTACCCCGGGCTATGGTATCTCAACGAAGGCGACGTCTCGCCGCGCGTGTCGCGCAGTGCGCACCTGTCGCTGGCGCCGGTGCAGACATTCCCGACCAAGGATGGCTGGATCTTCGTTATGTGCATGACGCAGAAATTCTGGCTGTCGTTGTGCGAGGCCATGGGCCGCGCCGATCTGGTGAACGACCCGCGTTTCCCCGATCCCAACATGCGGGGCCGCAATCGCGCCGAACTCACCGAGGCGCTCGATCCGACGTTTCGCACGCGCACGACCGCAGAGTGGCTCGCCAAGTTCAACGGACTGCTGCCGGCGGCGCCTGTCTATGCGCTCGACAAGGCGCTCGACAGCGACTTTGCGCGCGCCGCCAGCATGGTTTCCTCGGTACCACATCCGCTGAAGGGCGAACTGCGCGTGATTGCCAATCCCATTCGCATCGATGGCGAGCGGTTGGTTCAGGCCGCCTGCTCGCCGCTCGGTGCCGACAACGAGAAGTACCTGCCATGAAGCTCGAAGGCATCAAGGTCGTCGACCTCTCCTGGTTCCTGCCGGGTCCCTATCTCACCACCGCGCTGGCCGACCACGGCGCGGAGGTGATCAAGGTCGAGCCGCCGGGAGAGGGCGATCCCGGCCGCAACATTCTGCCGAAGGACGAGCGCACCTCGGTGTTTTTCCGCAACATGGGGCGCGGCAAGAAGAGCGTCGTGCTCGACCTCAAGAGCGAAGCCGGCCGCGCCGACCTGTTTCGTCTCGCCTGCGAGGCTGACGTGATCGTGGAGTCGTTCCGGCCCGGTATCGCGGCGCGCTTCGGCATCGGCTACGACGCGGTGAGCGCCAAGAACCCTGGCGTCGTCTATTGCTCGATCAGCGCGTTCGGCCAGACCGGCGCCTATCCCGGCCGGGTGGCGCACGACCTGGCGCTCGAAGCCATGACCGGCGTGCTGAGCCTGACCCTGGGCGACGACGGACGGCCGGCGATCCCCGGCATTCCGGTCGCTGATCTGGTAAGCGGCCTGCATGGCCTCTCGGGCGTGCTGATGGCGCTGCTGCGTCGCCAGACCACCGGCCGCGGCGATTATATCGACGTCTCCATGCATGAGGCGCTGATGGCGTCCTGCGCCAATGTGGTCGGCAGCGCCTTTGCCGAGAGCAAGCAACCCGACGTCAAGCAGCAGCGCACCACCGGCGGCTCGGCCTTCTACCGCCTCTATGAGACGTCCGACGGTCGTCAGCTTGTGCTGGCCGGGCAGGAGATGAAGTTCGTTAAGAATCTTTTGGGAGCGCTGGGCCGTCCCGATTTTGCGGCACTTTGCGAATGGCCCGGCCGGCATCAGAAGCCGGTGATGGAGTTTCTGGAAGCGACGTTTCGCCAGAAGCCGCTGGCGCACTGGATGAAATGGCTGGCGACGCTCGACATCTGCTACGGCCCGGTCAACACCCTGCCCGAGGCGATCGCCGACCCGAATCTTTTGGAACGTGGCGCGGTCCTGACNNGCTGGGCGAACACACGGACGAGGTGCTCAGGAAAGCAGCGCGGTCGCCTTAGCCAACGGCACTGGCTTGTCGGACAGCAGCAGCTCCATCGCCTCCTGTTCCCAGGGTGCTTCGTTGAGCGACAGCGGATCCTGCGGCGCCAGGCGATGCTCGATTACCAGGCGCGACAGCAGCAGGCGGCGGGCGTCGCCGCCCTTGGCGCCCAGCGTGGCGCCTTCCCAGGCCATGAGGGCGGCGGTCGCGGCGTGATAGAGCGCCCCGGCGGCGAGGCGCGAGCGCTTCTCGTGTTTGGGATCCGATGCGACCGCTTCGGCGAAGCGTTCCACGCGATCGAGCGTGGCGCCCAGCAGGCCCTTGTATTGGCCGGGCAGGTTGCTGCTCGGCTCGTATTTGGCCTTGAGCGCGGCNNATGTTGGAGGTGCCTTCCCACAGCGTGCCGATCTGGGCGTCGCGCACAAGACGCGCCGTGGCCCATTCCTCGATGTAGCCGATGCCGCCCCGCACCTCGAGCGCTTGGCTGGCGACCGGGATGTTGTCGCGGCAGGCGCGGAACTTGTAGACCGGCGTGAGGATGCGCAGCAGGTTGGCGGCGTCCTTGTCGCCCTTGTCGGCGCGGCCCATCGTGTCGGCCGAGAAAGCAAACATCGACAGCGCCTGCTCGGTCGGCAGCATGATCTTCATCAGCTGGCGGCGCAGCAGCGGATATTCGGCGATGGGGCGACCAAAAGCCTGCCGGCCGCGCGCGGCGGCCAGCGCCTCGTTGAGGCAGCGGCGCATCATCGACGCGGCGCGCACACCGTGGCTGAGGCGCGACAGGTTGACCTGCTCCATCATCTGCTTGAAGCCGCGGCCGACGTCGCCGATGGCATAGGCGGTGGCGCCGTCGAGCACGATCTCGCCCGAGGCCATGGAGCGCGTGCCGAGCTTGTCCTTCAGTCGAACGATCCGGTAGCTGTTGCGGCTGCCGTCTTCGAGGCGCCGTGGCATGGCGAACATGCCGAGTCCTTTCGTGCCGGCTGCTGCACCCTGCGGCCGCGCCAGCAGGACCACGACATCGGCGTCGGCGTGACTGCAGAACCATTTCTGGCCATGAAGCTTCCAACGTTCGATACCGTCGGCGCCGACGCCGATGCGCTCGGCCTCGGTCTCGATGGCGCCGACGTCGGAGCCACCGGCCTTTTCGGTCATAAATTGCGTGCCTTTCAGCATCGTTGCCGGATCCTGGCTCAAGAGCCGGTCGAGCAGCAGCTTCTTGAGTGCAGGTGAGCCATAGCGCTTGATGATGAAGTTCGACGTGTCCGACACCGACACCGGGCACATCAGGCCGAATTCGGCCTGCACGAAGAGATAGGTGATGCCGTACTTCACCAGCGGAGGCGCGGTCTCCGTCATGCCCAGCACGCCTGGGCGATGGCTCATGGCGTGCATGCCGAAGTCCTCGAAGGCGATCTTCTCCATCTCGCGGTAGGCGGGATGATAGTCGATCCAGTCCTCGTCCCGCCCAAACCTGTCGCGCGGATTGAGCACCGGCGGGTGCTTGTCGGCGACCTGCGCGAGATCGTCGAGGCGGTTGCCGGCCAGGGCGCCCAGGTGATCGAAATGCGGCGCCATGGCCGCGCCAAGGCCGGGCTCGATGTAGAGCGACAGCACGTCCTGGAACTGCCGGTCGATGGCGTAGAAATTCTGACCGTGGATGTCGGGCGCGATGTGATGGGCGCCGTGCTGCGGCTTGGCCATGACGGGCGACATGTCGGGCATCGTTCTCTCCCTATTGCGCCCAGCCGCGGCTCAGGATGCGCTCGACATAAGGCGGCACGATCCTGGTGGCGGGGCCGTAGATATGTTCGGTGAACAGCGGTTGGTTGTCGGTCGGCTCGAGGTTGAGTTCGACGGTGCGGGCGCGTGGGCGGTGCCGGCGAACGTGCAGCACGAAGCCCGCCGCCGGATAGACCTCGCCGGATGTGCCGATCGCCATGAACAGCTCGCAGCGGTCGAGCACCTCGTAGATCTCCTCGAGATGCATCGGCATCTCACCGAACCACACGATGTTGGGCCTGAGCTCGCCCACGGCGTGGCAGTTCGCGCAGACCGACTGTGGGCTGAGGTCGGCATCGGAGGCGCTCACCGTGCCGCACTTCATGCAGCGGATCTCGCCGTCACGGCCGTGCATGTGGATGACCCTTTTGGACCCCGCCATCTCATGCAGCGGGTCGATATTCTGGGTCACGACCGTGACCTCCCCGTCATATCGCTGCTCAAGGTGGGCCAGCGCGCGATGGGCGGCATTGGGTTCGATATGGGCGCCGCGGAACATTTTTCTTGTGTCGTTGTAAAAATCGAGCACTTTCTTCTTGTCGCGCTGCCAGGCTTCGATGGTGGCGACGTCCTCGAGGTTCACCCGGGTCCACAGGCCATCCTTGTCGCGGAACGTATCGATGCCGCTTTCTTTGGAAATGCCCGCTCCGGTCAGCACGACGATGCCGGGCGGCAGGAAATCCTGATGCATGCACGGCAATCTAGCGCCGTGCTAGGGTAGCAGGCCATGACCATCGGCGTCCTGTTCGTCTGCACCGGCAATATCTGCCGCTCTCCCATGGCGGAGGGCGTGTTCCGCACCATGGCGCGGCGCGCCGGAATGGCCGATGCCTTCACCGTCGATTCGGCGGGCACATTCGATGGCCACGTCGGCAGTCCGCCGTCGCTGCTCGCCGTCGAAGCGGCTTCCCGCCGCGGCTATGATATTTCCGACCTGCGCGCGCGGGCATTGACCAACGAGGATATCGAGCGCTTCGAGTATCCGCTGGCGATGGATCGTACGCACCTTGCCACCATGCGCTGGATGGCGCCGCGCGGGCTGATGGACCGGCCGCAGATGTTCATGAAGTACGCGCCGCGGGCCGGCGTCATGGACGTCGCCGATCCCTTTGGCGGCCCACCAAAGGGCTACGATGACGCCCTCAACCTCATCGAAGCCGGCTGCCTTGGCCTGCTGGCGGCGCTGAAGCCTCTGGTCAAAACGGCCACTTGAGCCCGAGCTCGCCAAACTTGTTGGCGACGTTGAAGGTGAGCCGCGAGACGTCGTTGTCGAACTTGTTGTGGGGCAGGCTACCGCAATAGGTGATCGAGCCCACCGAGAACACCGCGCCGCCCTTGGGCTTCTCGATGTAGGTCATGTCGGCCCGGATCAGCTGGTCGAGCGTCTCGCCGGTGATGGTGGTGTCGAGGCCCAGCCGTTCCTCGTGCACGGCGACGAAATTCTTGCGGTCGTGGCCTTCGGACGAGGCCAGTACGACGGCATTGAGCGGGCTGCCCAGGCGATGATCGAGGCGGTCGAGTTCGAAGCCCGCGGCGCCGCCGCCGGAGTAGCCGTAGCCGCCGAACAGCTCGTCGTTCACGCCCTCGAAGATCCAGGCATGGGTGTTGTCGCGCGCCGCCGGCGCCTGGCGGTAGGAATCGCCCACGAACCTGCCCTGGCTCGAGAAGCCGATGCCGCACAGGAGATTGGGCGGCCGGTCGGAGCGCCGCCACAGACCTCCGTAGTTGCCATCGAAGGCGTGGTAGTACTCGCCAGGCTCGGCCGGCCAGGTGCGGATGCCACCCTCGGTGCGGCGCACTTCGATCGCGCCCGGCACCTTGTCCGACAGCGCCACCCGCCAATAGAAGCCGTTGCCGCCGAGATACATCAGCCGCCCGCCGGTCTCGGTGTAGCTTTGCAGCGCGTCGAGCGTATTCTCGGTGTGGTATTCGGGATGGGTGCCGGTCATCACCACCTTGTAGGACGCCAGGATCTCGACGCCCTTGTCGTGCAGATCATGGTCGGTGACGACGTCGTAGGCGATGCCCATGCGGTCGAGCCAGCCGGTGAGATGCGTGTCGGCCGGCAGGTGACGCAGGCCCGATCCGGCGTCGTCGTTATAGGAAAGATAGTTGGGTCGCCAGGTCAGCAACGGGCGCAGGTGCGAGGAATAGGCGACGCCCGAGCCGTCGCGATGGAAGTTGTAGGTCGACAGGCCATAGTCCTTGTTGTCGTCGGGGTAGTTGGCGGCGGATTTCCAGCCCGCCACGCGCTCTCGAAACGGCTGATCGAACAGCGCGCGCGAGAAGTTCGTGTAGACCTGATAGGTGAAGGTCGAGGCGAGGTAGCAGACCTTGGCCTGCGGCTTGCCGACCTGCGGGCGCACGAAGAAGGGGATGATGTCGCGGTGCGGCCCGCAACGCAGCTCCATGCCGTAGACGCCGCTCTTCATGTCCTTCGGCACGGTGAAGCTGAAGTCGTCGGCCCAGCCACAATCGTGCAGATCGTCGTCGTGGAAATGGATCGCGGCGTATTGGTGGGGTGCCGCCTTCCAGTCGCGCTCGACGCCGGTCCAGGCCGCACCTTTCATGGCGCGGGTCGGCAGGTTGACAAGCCGGCCATGTAGGCCGTTCGGACCGGTATCCTCGACCTCCATGGTGGCCATGCGACGGGCGAAGTCCCAGGCTGCGATGCCCGCGATCTGCGGCGCCTCGATCTTGCCGTTGAAACAGCGCTGCGCTGGCCGGTCGGCGGCGGCCTCGGCCCCCATCAGGACAGGCTGCGGCACATCGAGTGCGAGGGCCGGCGCCGTGACGCTGGCCTCGCCCTCGTCGTCGGTGGCGAAGGCGCGCTTGAGCGGCTGCTGGCCGACACGCAGCATGCCGGTCGCGGGATCGGCGCTGGCCCACACGCGATACCAGGCGCGCGAGCGCAGCTTCTTGCCCACCACGACGCGCGCCGTGCCGCTCTCCAACGCCATACCCTCCGGCGTCAGCACCAGGGCGAAGCCGGCGCCCGATGCTGGGTCACGCCGCGAGATCACGGTTTGCGGGCCATCTTCGGGCAGGGTCGGCCAGATCAGCGCCTCGACGGCCAGCGCGCCGGGCAGCGTCACGCCCTTGGCGCCCTCGATCAGGGTGTACGAACCTGGCCAGGCGTGCTGCTGGCGCGAGGCGAAACGGCTTTCGAACAGCTCCGAGTGGTCTTCGAGCTTGGCCGGCAACCCGCCCGGATTGGGATCGCCGCGGATGATGCGCACCAGCATGGCGTTGTACGGCGTGGGTCCGACGCTCGACACCTTGAAGGCGATCTTCTCGCCGGCACGAACGGAAACGCGGTCGGCATAGCCGATCAACGGTGCGGTCACTTTAATCTCCCCCTCAACGGCGGCTATAGTCGCCCGAACGATGACGACGCGCCAAGACCTCAAAGGCAAAATCCAGACCGTGCTCGGCACGATTGCGCCCGAAGCGCTCGGCCGCACCCTGATGCACGAGCACGTGCTGTGCGATATCCGCCCGCCCGGTACGCGGGCCGACAACGATCTCGGCCCCGAGATCACCCTGGAGAACGTCTGGCAGCTCAACTACGGCCGCGGCATCAAGCGGGCTGGGCGCAAGTACATGCTCGATCTCGAGGATATCGCCACGCGAGAGGTCCGCGCCATGAAGCACGATGGCGGCGACGCCATCGTCGAGCTGACCTGCGGCGGCCTCTCGCCTGACCCCAAGGGCCTGCAGCGCATCGCTGCCGGCACCGGCGTGCACCTGGTCATGGGCTGCGGCTACTACGTCAACGACTACCAGGATCCGAAGAACCACGGCCGCACGGTCGAGGATTTTGCCGCCGAGATGATCGGCCAGGTCCTGCACGGTGCTTGGGGCACCGAGGTGCGCGCCGGCATGATCGGCGAGATCGGCTGCACCGCGCCGTGGACCGCCACCGAGAAGAAGGTGATGCAGGGCTCGCTCGTTGCCGCCGCCGAGACGGGTGTTGCCATCAACGTCCATCCCGGCCGCGATCCCGACCAGCCGCAGGAAGTCGCCGACTTCGTCCGGGCGGCCGGCCATTCGACCGAGCGCGTGGTGATCAGCCATATCGACCGCACCGTCTTCGACGAGCCGCGACTGCTGCGGCTGGCCGACAGTGGCGTCACAGTCGAGTTCGACCTGTTCGGCCAGGAGGCGAGCTACTATGGCCTCAGCGACATCGACATGCCCAACGATGCCACGCGGCTCAGGTTGATCCGNNTCGCGAGCTTCGGCGGTCACGGCTACGGTCACATCTTCCGCAACGTCGTGCCGATGATGCACAAGCGCGGCTACAGCGAGGACGAGATCGACGCCATCCTGGTGCGCAACCCGCGGCGGCTGCTGACGTTCGTCTAGAAGACGAAAAGGAACGCCCGATGATCCGAAAATTGCCGTCGGGCCAATACCGGCTCTATTCGCGCAAGCAGAATCCCAAAACCGGCAAGCGCCGCAACCTCGGCACCTTCAAGACCCGCGCCGCCGCGGAAAAGCACGAACGCGCCATACAATATTTTAAGCGGCATTGACTAGTACGTCAGGTGATACGTGGCCTCTTTGGTGTAAGCCCGTCCGCTACGCGTCGGGCGACTGGAATAAAGCGAGAAGTGCTCGGCCACCCAGGGCTCCGACCGGAAGGTCGAGTAGCTGGCCATGAACTGGGCGATGTGATGGCCGGTCTCGGCACTGTTGGCAAAGCGCGCGAGGGTGACATGCGGGCGGAACTTGCGGCGCTCGATCTCGATGCCGCAGTTGCGGCCAACTGTCGAGACCTTCTGCTGCAGCCGGTCGAGTCGATCGTTCTTTTCGATCAGCGCCACCAGCGCCTTGGGCTGCTTGCCGCTGCTGAACTGATCGACGCCGGCAATGGCGAGCGCAAAACGTGGGCCGGCGATATCCGACAACTCCTCCTCGAAATCGCGCATGACCGCACCCTGCACCTGGCCGGCGAAGCAGAGCGTCACGTGGAGGTTCTCGGCCGGCTGCCAGCGTGCATCTGGCACGCCGCTCTGCAGGCTCGCGAGTTCCTCGGCCACGTCCTCAGGGACGGGCAGGGCGACGAACAGACGCGGCATAGTCATCCAGGTTCTTGGTCACGAAGGGCAGCAGGCGCGCGACGACGATGTCGACGCCTTTTGGATTGGGATGGATGCCGTCGCCCTGGTTGAGCGCCGGATCCTGCGCCACGCCGTCGAGGAAGAACGGATAGAGCGGCACGCCATGCTTGTCGGCCAGCCGCTTGTACATGCCGTCGAACGAGGCCGCATATTCCGGTCCGAAATTGCGCGGCGCCAACATGCCGGCCAGCCAAACCGTCACGTTGGCGGCTTTCAGCTTGGTGATGATCTCATCGAGGTTGCGTTCGGCCTGGGCGGGATCGCTGCCGCGCAGCGAATCGTTGGCGCCAAGCTCGACCAGGACGATGTCGGGCTTGTCGGCCAGCATCCAGTCGACCCGGGCGAGGCCGCCGGCGGCGGTGTCGCCCGAAACGCCGTGATTGATGACGGTGACGTCGCGCCCTTGGGCCCTGAGCGCTGCTTCCAGCCGAGCCGGGATCGCCTGAGCGGGGCTGACGCCATAGCCCGCCGTCAGGCTGTCGCCCAGGAAGGCGAGCTTGATTGGCGGGCCTTGTGCATGTGCCGCCGCGACGCACAAGATTGCGATCAGCAGCGAATTGACCGCCGCCGCAAAACGACCATATCCCGTGTTAAGACTCATGGCCTCATTTCCGGAGCCTGCTTGACCGCCCCGCCCACCAGCTTGTCGCCCACCAACTTGTCGCCGATCGTCCGCTTCAACGACGTCCATCTCGACATGGCAAGCGATGCCGGCACGGTCAATATCCTGCGTGGCATCACCCTCGACATCGCCGCCGGCGAGATCGCCGCCGTGGTCGGCCCCTCGGGGGCGGGCAAATCAAGCCTGATGATGGTGGCGGGCGGGCTGGAGCGCGCCACGTCGGGCCGCGTCGAGGTCGCGGGTCACGATCTCGGACCGCTCGACGACGACGCCCGCGCGCGCCTCAGGCGCGACGGCATCGGCATCGTCTTTCAGGGCTTTCACCTCCTTCCGACCATGACGGCACTGGAGAACGTGGCCCTGCCGCTGGAATTCGCCGGCCGCAGCAACGCCTTCGAGACGGCACAGGCGGCGCTGGAAAGGGTCGGGCTCGGACATCGCCTCGGCCACTATCCGGCGCAGCTGTCGGGCGGCGAACAGCAGCGGGTGGCCGTGGCGCGCGCTTTCGTTGGCCGGCCGAGGCTGCTGCTGGCAGATGAGCCCACCGGCAATCTCGACGGCGCCACCGGCAAGCAGGTGATGNNGCGACCAACGCACGCCGGTCGCGCTGGCGGCACAATGAATCTGGCGCTGAAGCTGGCGCGTCGCGAGATGCGCAGCGGCCTTGGCGGCTTTCGCCTGTTCATCGCCTGTCTGGCGCTGGGTGTCGGCGCGATCGCCGCCATCCTGTCGTTCAGTCGCGCCGTCGAAGAGGGGCTACACGCCGACGCCCGCGAGATCATGGGCGGCGATGTCGCTGTTTCGCTGCTCTATCGCGAGGCAAGCCCTGAGCAGGTGGCGTTCCTGCGCACGCAAGGCCAGCTCGTGCGTTGGATCGACAGCCGCGCCATGGCGCGACCGATCAAGACCGACGGCCATGCCGCGTTGATCCAGCTCAAGGCCGTCGAACCGGGCTATCCGCTGTATGGCTCGATCGAGTTGCGCGGCGGCGGATCTCTTGCCGATGCGCTGGCCAAGCGCGACGGCCTGTGGGGCGCCGTCGTCGAGGAGGCGGCGCTGCGGCGCATGAACATCGCCCTCGGCGACCGTGTGAAGGTGGGCGAAGCGACGGTCGAGGTCCGCGCCGTGATCGCCCGCGAACCCGATCGCGGCCTCAACGCCTTCGCAAGCCTCGGTCCGCGCCTGATGATGCCGTTCGCCGCCCTCGTCGAATCGGGTCTGGTGCAGCCGGGCAGCCTGCTCACCTGGGAGTACCGCTTGCTTCTGCCACCCGGCACATCGGACGTCGCCGCCATCGACGCCATCAAGAGTCACTATCCCGACGCCGGTTGGCGGATGCGCGGCCTGGCCGACGCCGGCGGCGGCTTGCGCTTCTGGCTCGACCGGCTGACGCAATTCATGGGCCTGATCGGACTCGCCTCGCTTCTGGTGGGCGGCGTCGGTGTCGGTAACGCCATTTCCAGTTTCCTGACGACGCGGCTGCGCACCATCGCCACCTTGAAGTGCCTGGGCGCGCCGGAGCGGCTGGTATTCACCACTTATTTCCTGCAATTGGCGGCGCTCTCCTTGCTGGGGGTGGCGCTGGGCGTTGCCGTGGGCTCGGCACTTCCGTTTCTCGCCCAGTTCCTGATCGCCGACCTCCTCCCTGTGCGCGCGCGAGTGGCGCTCTATGCCCAGCCGCTCGCTACGGCGGCGGCGTTCGGTCTTTTGGTTTCGCTACTGTTCGCGCTGCTGCCGCTGATCCGCGCGCGCGGCGTGTCGGCTGCCACCCTGATGCGCGGCGCCGTGGTGTCCGAGAACCGGCTGGGCTGGCGCGATGCGCTGCTGATCGGCTCGGCCGCCGTCCTGCTGGCGGGTTTCACCGTGATCACCGCCGACGGCCGGCGGGTCGCTGCCTATTTCGTGCTGGGCGCGGTCGGCGCCTTCATCGCCTTTCCGCTGCTGGCGCGCGGGCTGATGTTGGTGGCGGCGCGGGTCGGCAAGCCCAAGCTCGCGAGCTTGCGGCTGGCACTGGCCAACCTCCATCGTCCTGGCGCGCCGACGCCCATCGTCATGCTGTCGCTCGGGCTCGGGCTCACCGTGCTGGTGGCCACGGCGTTGATCGAAGGCAATCTGCGCGAGCAGATCACCCGGCGCATCCCCAAGGATGCGCCGGCCTTCTTCTTCATCGACAT
>PLYQ01000144.1:49558-55656 GCA_003153415.1 Rhodospirillales bacterium
CCTCCGACTATCGCGGACCCCAGCTCATTTCCTTCGACGCCGAATTGGCGCGCGCCTTCGGCATTGGGCTCGGCGACACGCTCACGGTGAACGTGCTGGGCCGCGACATCGAGGCCAAGATCGCCTCGTTGCGCCGCATCGAATGGACGACGCTGTCGATCAATTTCGTCTTCGTCTTCTCACCCGGCACGCTCGACCGCGCGCCGCACACCTTCCTTGCCACGGTGAAGGCAACGCCCGCGGCCGAGGACGCGATCTTCAATACGATCACCGACCGCTTTCCCAACGTCACTGTCGTGCGCATCCGCGATGCCATCGAGACGGCGGCCGACGTGCTGGGCAATATCGGGCTCGCCACCCGCGTCATCGGCCTGCTCAGCATCCTGGCGGGCGTGCTGGTGCTGGCCGGCGTCATGCTGGCGACGCAGCGCCGGCGGGTCCACGAGGCGGTGGTCATGAAGGTGCTTGGTGCTACGCGGGCGCGCATCGCTGGTATCTTCGCCTGGGAGTTCGCAGCGCTTGGCCTGGCGACCGCGATCGCGGCGCTGGGGGTGGGAACGTTGGGCGCCTGGCTGGTGGTGCGCCGGCTGATGGGGCTCGACTGGACCTTCCTGCCCATGGTTGCGGTGGCGGTCGCGGCGGGGGCGATGGCGCTTACCCTGGCTTTCGGCCTGGCCGGCACCCTGGCGGCCTTGCGGCAACGCCCGCTGGCCTTGTTGCGCAATGAATGAACGGTATTTCACCGCCCAGCGGTAATTTTACTGTATCGTTATCACTATTGATTCGAATGGATTAGGTGCCCACATTGGCGGTCGAAGGGGCTCGTGGACGAGGCCCCCGGAGGCGTAAACCAAATGGCCAACGAGAATCTCAATATTTTCAACCGGACCGGCACCGTTGCCGATCAGGCGTCGTTTGATGTCGGCCTGCGCGCGCACATGGTGCGTGTCTACAACTACATGGCTTCGGGGCTCGCGCTGTCGGGCATCGTGGCCTTTGCAGTGGCGAACTTCCCGGCGGTGCACGCGCTGTTCTTTCAGATGGCCGTGACGCGTGGCGGCGCACCCATTCCGGTCGGCATGACCGGCTTGGGCTGGATCGCGATGCTGGCGCCGCTCGGCCTGCTGCTGCTGGTTTCCTTCCGCGCCGCGCAAATGAGTGTGACATCGATCCAGGCGGTCTACTGGGCGGTGACGGCGCTCATGGGTGTCAGTCTGTCGGTATTGCTGATGCGCTACACCGACGCTTCAGTTGCCCGCACGTTCTTCGTGACGGCCGCTTCGTTCGGCGCGCTCAGCCTCTACGGCTACACGACCAAGCGCGACCTGACGGCGATGGGCAAGTTCCTGTTCATGGGTCTGATCGGCCTGATCCTTGCCAGCCTGGTGAACATGTTCTTCCCGTCCGGCACGATGAGCTTCATCATCTCCGCCGCCGGCGTCCTGATCTTCTCGGGCCTGATCGCCTACGACACCCAGAAGATCAAGGAACAGTATGCCGACGCCTGGGGCACCGACACGGCCGAGAAGGTCGCGATCTTCGGCGCGCTCAGCCTCTATCTCGACTTCGTCAACCTGTTCCAGTTCCTCATGAGCTTCATGGGACAGAGTCGCGACTAGCCGAGACCAACAATTCGGCGAACGCCCGGGTCGCAAGACCCGGGCGTTTTGCTGTCAGGACATCGGGCATGAACAGATTGAAGGCGCTGCTGCAAAGCGAGGCGGGGAGCGCGCTGCCTCTGCTGGCTGCGGCGGTGCTGGCACTCATCCTCGCCAATTCGCCGCTTGCGCCCGCGCTGGCGGCGTTGCTCGACAGCAGGCTCGGCACGACGGTCGGCGGGATCGATCTTGGCAAGACGGTGCTGCACTGGATCAATGACGGCCTGATGGTCGTCTTTTTTCTGCTGGTCGGTCTTGAGATCAAGCGCGAGGTGGTCGAGGGCGAGCTCTCCAAACCCTCGCAGGTGGCGCTGCCGATCGCCGGTGCGTTCGGCGGCATCGCCCTNNGCCGACTTGTCGACCCTGTCGCTGGTGATGGCCGGCCTCTGCATCCTGGTGCTGGTCGGCCTCAATCTGTTTGGCGTACGCCGCACCGCACCCTATCTGCTGGTCGGCATCGTGCTCTGGCTCTGCGTTCTGAAGTCGGGCGTGCATGCCACGCTGGCGGGCGTCGTGCTGGCCTTGTGCATGCCGCTGGCCTATCCGACGGAGCGGCCGGACGAACGGCCGTACTTGAAGCTCGAGCACGGCCTGATGCCCTGGGTGTCGTTTCTGGTGCTGCCGGCCTTCGCCTTCGCCAACTCGGGCCTCAACCTGTCGGGCATCACGGCTGGCATGATGCTCGATCCGGTGACGCTGGGCATCGTGGCCGGCCTGTTCCTCGGCAAGCAGCTGGGGATTTTCGCCGCCGCCGCCGCACTGATCCGGCTGGGCTGGGCGCGCCTGCCCGACGGCGCGAGCTGGGGCCAGCTCTACGCCGTCGGCGCGTGCGGCGGCATCGGCTTCACCATGAGCCTGTTCATCGGNNACCCTGGCATTTCCTACCGACGCGCAGGCGGTGCTGGTGCGGTTGGGCGTGCTGGTGGGCTCGCTGCTGTCGGCGGCACTGGGCTATGCCCTGCTTCGCTTGCGGAGTACCTAGGCTGCAGATTGCGCCCCGGCGGCGCCGGCCTATACTTTGCGGCCATGCGGCGCACTTCGTACGAAGAGATGAACTGTTCGATCGCCTCGGCGCTCGACGTCGTGGGCGAGCCGTGGACGCTGCTGATCGTGCGCGACGCCTTCTATGGCGTGCGCCGCTTCGACGATTTCCAGGAGAACCTCGGCATCGCGCGCAATGTTCTGACGGCGCGGCTGAAGAAGCTCGTCGAGGCCGGTGTCTTCCGCAAGACCGCCTACCGCCAGCGGCCGCTGCGCCACGAATACCGGCTGACCGACAAGGGCGCCGCCCTGTTCACCGTCATCGTCGGCCTCAAACAATGGGGCGACCGCTATGGCACCGCGTCGCGCGACGGCAAGCCGATGGATCTCGTCGACCGCACCGACGGCCGGGCGCTGGAGCCGGTGCTGATCGACGCCGTGAGCGGCCGCAAACTCGAACTCACCAACGTGCGTGCCGTCGCCGGACCCGGTGCCGAGCAAGGCACGCGCGATTTCTTCGACCGCCTGGCGCTCAGCCGGCCAACCACGCGCTAGGCGCTGCTCAGGATTTATCGGGTTCGAGCCGCTTGCCGACCAGCGACTGGCGGCTGCGCGCTTCGGCGTCCCGATCGGCGGCCTTTTGCGCCTTGGTGCGACCGAAGCGCCGGCGGTTGGCGTCGGCCTCGCTGTCGCGCTCGCGCCGCGCCTTGTCCTTGCGCGCGCGTTTCAGGTTGACGATGTCGGCCATATGACGATCCTCAATTTCTCTATGCCGCGCGCGCAGGCGATGCGCTAGTCTTTCGCGAGGTCGAGCAGGGGAGGGAAAGTCATGAGCCCTACCACGCGCAAGAGACTCCTGATCGGTGTCGGTGGCGTTGTCGGTTTGGTGATCGTCGCGGCGCTGGTCGCGCCGTCCTTCTACGACTTGAACAAGAAGAAGCCCGAACTCATTGTCGAGGTAAAGAAGGCGACCGGCCGCGATCTCGTGGTCGACGGTCCAGTGTCTTGGTCGATCCTGCCGACGCCGCGGGTCAGCCTCTCGGGCGTCAAGTTCGCCAACGTGGCGGGTGCCAAAAACCCGCAGATGGTGGAAATCAAGTCTGTCACCGTGAAGCCTTCGGTGTTTGCCCTGCTGGGCGGCAACATCGAGGTGAGCGAGGTCACGCTGGTCGAGCCCAAGATCGTGCTCGAGATCAATGCCGAGGGTAAGCCGAACTGGGAATTCACGCCGTCCGTCGCCGAGGCCAAACCCGCGGCGGCCAAACCCAGCTCGCCCAAGCCGCTGTCGCTCGGCCGGCTGACGCTCGAAGACGGCACGCTGATCTTCAGCGATTCCAACGCGGGGCTCTCGGTGGTGGCCGAGAAGGCCAACTTCTCCGCCTCGGTCGGATCGCTCGACGGTCCCTATTCGCTGGCCGGCGGCGCTACCTTGAACGGCGCGCCGCTCAAGATCGACCTCAGCGTCGGAGCCAAGGGTGCCAACGGCTACGCCACCGCGGTCACCTTGGAGGCCGGCGGCGGCAAGCTCGGCTTCAAGGGCCGCTTGAGCGAGCTTGGCCCCAATGCACGCGTCAGCGGCAGCGCGATGGTCGCGGCCGATTCGCTCACCACTTTTGTCGGAACGCTGGTCAGTCTCAGCGGCCAGCCGGCGCCGGCCCTGCCGCCGCTGCTTGCCGGCAAGTTCAATTTCGACGGCGCTATCGACGTCTCGCAGACCGCTTTTTCCGCCAAGGACTTCAAGATGGCGCTGGGCAGCGACAGCGGCTCGGGTTCGCTGTCGGTCACGCTGAAGCCCGCTTTGGCGGTCGACGGCAAGCTGGTGGTACCCAAGCTCGATCTCGACAAGTGGTTGGCGGCCCTCGCGCAGCCCGCGGCAGGCAAGCCGGCCGCCGCACCTGCCCCGGCGTCCAGCGCCAGCGTGCTCAGCAGCGTCACCGCCAAGGTAGCACTCGATGTCGCCGAGGTGATCTACAACAAGGCCGCCATCCGTAATGTGGCGCTCGAACTCGACGCCAAGGGCGGCGCAGTCGCCGTGCCGAAGCTCACGGCGACGCTGCCGGGCGACATGGTGCTGCAGGCCAAATCCACCATGTCGGGCGATCCGGCCAAACCCACGGTGTCGGGCGATTTCAGCCTGGTCGGGCCCAAGCTGCGCGAAACGCTGGCGTGGCTGGCCGTCGACGTCTCCTCGATGCCGGCCAACAAGCTCAACCGGCTCAGCCTCAAGGGCCGGCTGGCGTCGGCTGGCGGCAACGTCCAGGTGACCGACGCCGTCTTCGAACTCGACGATGTCAAAGGCAGCGGCGGTATCGTGGTGACGTTCGGCGTGCCGCTGTCGGTGGTCACTCATCTCGAATTCGACACGCTCGATCTCGATCCTTTCCTCGCCAAGCCGGCGGGCGGCCAGAAGCCGGCGGCCGCAGTGACGTCGCCGGTGCCCGCGGCATCCTCGACGCATGCTGAGGCGGCTGGCCCCTCGATCGGGCTCAAGGCCAAGGTCGCCAAGTTGATCTACAACAAGGAGCCGATCGGCGGCGTCGAGATCGACATCGCGCTGCAGGGCAGCACGCTGAAGCTGAATGACATCAAGGTCGCGAACCTGGCCGGCGCGCGACTCGCGGTGCGCGGCAGCGTGGCTGACTACTCGACGCCGCTGCCGTATCCAGACATCACCTTCAACTTCGAGGCGCCCGACATGGGGCGCGTCATCAAGGCGGTGGGCGGCACCGCGCCGGCGGAGTTCGGCGCCGTGAAGGCAAGCGGTGGCGTGGCGGGCACGGTCGAAGCGCTCACCTTCCATGAGCTGAACTTCAGCGCCCAGGGCCAGAGCGCGCAAGTGAACGGCACGCTCACCATGCCCGGCGCCGCCAAAGGCCCGCCATCGTCGATCGGCTACAAGGGCAGCGTGATTGCGAACGGCCAGACCATCGAGGGCTCGGTCGAAGCAAAGCTCGCGGCCAAACCCAGCATCACCGCCGATCTCAAGACCTCGTCGCTCGACCTCGACAAGTTGGGCGGAGGCGGTGCGCCGGCACCCGCACCGGTGCGCGGCCGGCCGGCCCCNNTCGCTGAAGCTTGTGGCCGGCACGCTGATCGCATCATCGTTGCGCATCGGCAACGCCGATCTAGCCGTGACGCTGAAGGACGGCGTGCTCACTCTCTCGCATTTCAAAGGCGCACTCTACGGCGGCTCGCTCGATCTGTCGGGTGTGATCAACGGCAGTCAGCCGGCGCTGTCGATCGACCTCAAGGGCGACGCTAATGGCATCTCTTTGAGCGAGATGCTGCGCAGCACCTCGGGCTCCAACCAGTTCGGCGGCACCTTCAAGGTGACGATCGACGGTAGGCTCAATGCGAACGGCATCACGATCAAGGGCAGTGGTGCCACCTCCGACCAGATCAAGAGTTCGATGGCCGGCGGCGCGCAGCTCGGCGGCCACATTTTCGTCGGCGCAGACA
>PLYQ01000002.1:0-36805 GCA_003153415.1 Rhodospirillales bacterium
AACAAAATCGGCACAAAGCCGACGTGCCGATCACATTGAACAACGTCCGCTTGTGGCCGCAAAGCGGACTCCGGCAGGCAGCACAAGGGCGCGCTTATGAGATCGCATCTTGCCCGCGGTTTGAGAACACCATCGCGCGGTCGCGCACCTTGCCAAAGCGCAGGCTGAGCAGGTCGAGTACGTAATTCTGGTAAAGCTTCCACGGCCGCTTCGAGCCCTGCTTGGGCTGGTGGGCGAGCGCGCGCTGGATGTAGCCCGAGGAGAAGTTCACCCACGGCTCTTCGGTCAGGGTCGGGTCATCGTTGTGCGGCGTGCACTGGCGATAGCCCTTGCGATCCATGTGATTGAGCAGGCGGCAGACATATTCGCAGACCAGATCGGCCTTCAGCGTCCACGAGGCGTTGGTATAGCCGAACACCGACGCGAGGTTGGGCACGTCGGAATACATCATGCCCTTGTAGGTCAGCGTCTTGGCGGGAACGACGGCGCGACCGTCGACCGTGAGCTTGACGCCGCCCAGCGGGACCAGCACCAGCCCGGTCGCGGTCACCACCATGTCGGCCGGCAGTTCGGCGCCCGACTTCAGCTTGATGCCGGTCTCGGTGAAGCTCTCGATGTGATCGGTGACGACCGAGACCTTGCCGCGACGGATGGCACGGAAGAAATCGGCATCGGGCACCAGGCAGAGCCGCTGGTCCCACGGATTGTAGCGCGGCGTGAAATGCCTATCGACGTCGTAGTCCAGCCCCAGCATCTGGCGCACGCCGCCCAGCAGCAGGCTCTTCACCTTGTCCGGCTTGCGCTTGCACATCTGGTAGAAATACATGCCCAAAAGCACGTTCTTCCAACGCGTCACCATGTAGGCGAGCTTGAGCGGCAGGCGGGCGCGCATCCTGGTGGCGAACGGATCCTGCGACGGGCGCATCGCCATGTAGGTGGGCGAGCGCTGCAGCATGGTGACGTGCCCGGCGCCGCTGTCGGCCATCGCCGGCACCAGTGTGACCGCGGTGGCGCCGCTGCCGATCACCACCACGCGCTTGCCGGCATAATCGAGATCGTCTGGCCATTTCTGCGGATGAACGATGCGGCCCTTGAAGCGATCGATGCCGGGAAACTCCGGCAGGTAGCCGTTGGCGGTGTCGTAGTAGCCGCTGCACATCCACAGGAAGTGGCAGGTGAAGCGCGCCCGCTCCTTCACAGGGCCGCGCTCGACCTCAACGGTCCATTTGGCGTCGGGCGTCGACCAGGAGGCACTCGCTACGCGGTGCTGGTAGCGGATTTTGGCATCGATGCCGTGGTCGCTGGCCACTTCGCGGATGTATTTCAGGATCACCGGACCGTCGGCGATTGCCTTGGCTTCCTTCCACGGCCGGAACCGGTAGCCCAGCGTGTACATGTCGGAGTCTGAACGCACGCCGGGATAACGGAAGAGATCCCATGTGCCGCCGCTGGCTTCGCGACCCTCGAGGATGGCGAAGCTCTTGCCCGCACATTCCTTCTGCAGGTGCCAGGCGGCGCCGATTCCGGAAAGGCCGGCGCCGACGATCAGGACGTCGAAATGTTCGGTGCGAGTCTCCGAGACTATCTGGGTATCCGGCACGTCAGTCCTTCATGAAGGCGTTGAAATCGGGCGTCGAGATCGTCTGATCGAGGTAGGTGAAGGTTCCTTTGTCCTTCACTTCCCTCGCCGCGTCCAGAAGTCCGGTCATCGCCGCACGGTACAACGATGTCGCAAGGCTGATGCGCTTCACTCCGGCTGCTTCGAGCTCGGCCTTGGTGAACGACTTTCCCTTGATACCGACCATGAAGTTGAACGGCTTCTTCAGTGAGCCGCAGACCTTTTTCACCGCTGCGAGGTCGGGCAGGCCAGGCGCGAACAGCACATCGGCGCCCGCCGCCTCGAAGGCCTGCAGGCGCTTGATGACGTCGTCGAGGTCGGGTTGCCCACGCAAAAATCCCTCGGCGCGGGCGGTCAGCACGAAGGGAATCGACAGGGACCGTGCAGCTTTGACGGCAGCGGCCACGCGCTCCGTCGCCGCCGTGATGTCATAGAGCGGCTTATCCTTGTTGCCGCTCGCGTCCTCGATCGAGCCGCCGACCAGGCCGATGGCGGCCGCCTGACGAATGGTTTCCGCCGCCGCATCAGGCGCGTCGCCAAAACCCTTCTCTAGATCGGCGGCGACCGGCAGGTCGCAGGCATCGACGATCGCCTTGGCGTTGGCCAGCGCTTCCTCACGCGTCACCTTGCCGTCGCGCTTGCCCAGGACGCCTGCCTTGGCACCGCTCGACGTGGCGAGCGCCGGGAAGCCCAGCCCGGCCAGCATGCGCGCAGAGCCCGCATCCCACGGGTTGGCGATCACGAAGGCGCCCGGCGCTTCGTGCAAGGCACGGAATTTCTTGGCCTTGTCGGCCTGGCTGACGGTCATGACGTTTCCTCGCTTGGCTGGTTCTTTAGAGACTGCGGCCGTCGTATTGTTTCGGCGTCAGTTTGTCGACCTCGACGCCCTTAAGGCAGCGAAGATTGACGCCGACCGTCGCCGTGCCGTCGGGCGCCACGCCCTCGGCGAAAGTCTCGATACCGCAGTGCGTGCAGCGGCGATGATGCAGCCGTTTCTTGCCGAACTGGTAGTCGCCCAGGGACTCAGCGCCCGACTGCAGCTCCAGCTTCGCCCGAGGCGCAAAGGCCCACACGGCGCCGAGCTTGCTGCAGATCGAGCAGTTGCACTGCAAGGCGCCGGCAAGGTCGAGGTCCACTTTGAACTTCACCGCTTGGCAGTGGCAGCTGCCGGAATAGGTTTGTGTGCTCATGCCGGCAACCTAGCACGACTTATCCCGGCCAAGGGAGCGACCAGGTTTTCACATTGGTGAAACTCTTCATCGCCTCCAACACGCCTTCCTTGTAGCCCAGCCCGGAATCCTTGATACCGCCGAACGGCGACATCTCGATGCGGTAGCCCGGCACTTCCCAGATGTTGACCGTGCCGACCTGCAGCTCGTCGACGAAGCGCGTGATGTAGTCCAGGCGATCGGTGCAGACTCCGGACGACAGGCCGTAGGCCGTGCCGTTGGACACCTCGATGGCGTGCGCGATATCCTTGACCCGGATGATCGGGATCGCCGGACCGAACGTCTCTTCGCGCACCAGTTCGCAGGTCGGATCGACATGATCGACAACCGTGGGCGGG
Organism: Rhodospirillales bacterium; assembly: GCA_003153415.1. Lineage (GTDB taxonomy): Bacteria > Pseudomonadota > Alphaproteobacteria > Reyranellales > Reyranellaceae > Reyranella. The sequence continues at coordinate 3,186 of PLYQ01000002.1, forward strand.
AACAGCGCGCCGCGCCGGTCGTTGCCGTAAAGCAGCTTGGCACCATGGTTGGCAACCGCCTCGCTGACCCGGTTCTGAAAGAGCGTGGCGGCACGCTCGTTGATCACGGTGCCGATATCCGTCTCAGGATCGAGCGGGTCGCCGGCCTTCAGTTTCTTTGCCTTGGCGAGCACACGCTCGACGAAGGCGTCGGCCACCTTGTCGACGACGATGATGCGCTTGACCGCGGTGCAGCGCTGGCCGGAATTCTTGGTGGCGCCGGCGACGGCCAGTTCGGCTGCCTTGTCGAGGTCGGCGTCCTCCATGACGATCAGCGGGTCGTTGCCACCGAGCTCGAGCACCAGCCGCTTGTAGCCTGCGGTCGCGGCGATGTATTTGCCGACGCGGACAGAGCCCGTGAAGGTGATCAAGTCGGCGCGCGGATCGGTGATCATGGCATCGCCGATGTCGGCCGGATTGCCGGTGATGACCGACAGCATCTCGGGCGGCAGGCCCGCCTCGTAGAGCGTGTCGGCCAGGAACAGCGCGGTGAGCGGCGTCAGTTCGGTGGGCTTCAGCACCACGCAATTGTTGGTCGCGAAGGCCGGCGCCAGCTTGTGCGCCACCATATTGAGCGGGTGGTTGAACGGCGTGATCGCCAAGATGGCGTTCAGCGGCTGGCGCAGGGTGAAGATCTTGCGCGGCTTGCCGTGCGGAGTGAGGTCGCAGGAGAAGGTCTGGCCGTCGTCGAGCAGGCAGAGCTGGCCGGCGAAGGTGAACACGTCGTAGGCGCGGCCGACCTCGTAAGCAGCGTCCTTGAGGCAGAGGCCACTTTCCAGCGTGATGAGGCGCGCCAGCTCTTCCTTGCGCGCGACCAGCAGGTCGGCGGTCTTGAGCAGGATCTTCTGGCGCTGGTAGCGCGTCAGCTTCGGTTGGTAGTCGTGGGCAATCCGAAACGCCTCGGCCACCAGCTCCGGCGTGGCACGCGGCACCGAACCAACCAGGCGGTTGTCCCAAGGGAAGCGGACTTCGAGGCGCGCGCCCGTCTCGACCTTCTTGCCGGCGATGCGCAGGAACTCGTGCCGGACGTCAATCGCCGGGCGGGCCAGGGTGTCCATGGGCTCTCTCAGGCGACGAGGTTGAAGGCAAGATCGAAAGCGTCGAAGTTGCGCCAATGCCGCGAGCCGGCGGGTGCGGCGAGCTTGCGATTGCAGATCAGCGGCACCTTCTGCTCGGAGATGCCGCCGTGGCTGCGCAGCGGCTCGGTGAGGCCGCTGAGATCGTGGCGCGCAGCGGACGTGCCCAGCACCTTGTGCTTGGTCGAGACGACAACGAGGTCGCCCAGACGGTCGGCCGGCAGCTCAAAGCGTTTGGCGGCTTCCGCCTTGGTGAGCACGGCCTCAATGCCAGGCACGCCTTGGAGCTTGGCGATCCACTGCTCGAGGTTGGCGCAATAGACGACCGCGTAGGAGCCAAGCGCGCCGTGATGCACGACGTAGGGATCGGTAATCGGCAGGATGACCTTCGCCTTGTCCTTGCCCACCCAGCCATCGAACAGGTCCTGCAGGTAGATCACGTCGGGCTGGCCGTCCTTGCCAAATTTGGCGTTCATGCCGTGGTCGGCCGTCAGCACGATGGTGCAGCTCATGGCGTCGAGCCTGGCCATATAGCCGTCCATCATCGAATAAAAGTCGTTGGCGACCGGCGTGCCGGGCGCGTGCTTGTGCTGGATGTAGTCGGTGGTCGAGAGATACATGATCTCCGGCCGGTCGCGTTCCATCAGCTTGACGCCCGCGGCGAAGACGAACTCCGAGAGCGCGGCGCTGTAGACGTCGGGCACGGGCATGCCGACCAGCGCGTTGACGTTGTCGATGCCGTTCTCGGCGATCGTCGTCTTGTCGGACTTTTCCGAGGAGAAGCTGCAGGCCTTGCCCGGCACCAGCTTGAGGTCCTTGCCGAGCAGGCCGCGCAGCTTGTCCTTGGCGGTGACCACGGCAATGCGACAGCCGGCGCGCTGGAAGCTCGGGAACAGCGTTTCGACGCGCAGGAATTTGGGATCGTTCATCATCACTTCCTTGCCGGTATCCGGATCGAGGAAGTAGTTGCCGCTGATGCCGTGCACCTTCGGCGGTTGGCCGGTGACGATGGAGAGGTTGTTGGGATTGGTGAAGGACGGCACCACGCAATCGGCAAGCAGGTTCGTGCCGTTCTTGAGGATCTTGGCGAACCACGGCGCGCGGCGCGCCTTGACGGCCGATTCGATGTAGCCGGGCTCGGAGCCGTCGATGCAGACGACCACGGTCGGCTGCTTGGGCAGCTTGTATCGGCGGCCGTTGACGTCGATCGAACCGGAGCTGGTGTTGATGCTGTCGGGTGCCATGAGTTACTCCGCCGCCGCCTGTTCCGATGTGAGGGCAGGACCGCCGTTGGATACGCGCAGCTCATCGAGCACCTCGCGCACGGCGGCAAGGGCGCCCTTCATGTGCTCGGGATAAAGACGACCGATGCAGCCCATGCGGAAGGAGTCGGCCACGGTGAGCTTGCCGGGATAGATCACGTAGCCGCGGTCCTTCAGCCCGTCATAGAAGCGCTGGAAGACGAACTTGGTATCGGTCGGCATGTGAAAGGTGACGATGATCGGCGCCTGCAGCTTCTCGGGCAGCAGGGTGCGGAAGCCCATGGCGCGCATGCCGTCGATCAGTACCTTGGCATTCTCTCGATAGCGCTTGCCGCGTCCCGCCACGCCACCCTCGGCCGTATGCTCCTCGATCGCCTTGCCCAGTGCCACGATGACATGGATGGGCGGCGTGAAACGGTACTGGCCGGTCTTGGCGAAGTTCTGTGCCTGATCGTAGAGGTCGAGCACCAAGGTAGTGGCGTTGCCCTTGCACTGGGCCAGCGCCTCGTTGCGGCAGATGACGAAGCCGAGACCGGGCACTCCCTCCAGGCACTTGTTGGAGGACGCCGCCAGCGCGTCGTAGTGGACCTTGCGAGCATCGATCTCAAGGGCGCCGAAAGCGCTCATGGAGTCGACCAGCAGACGGCGGCCCAGCTTCGCCACGAGTGCGGCGATCTCGCCGATCGGGTTCAGGATACCCGACGTGGTCTCGCAATGGACGGCGAAGACGTGAGTGATGGCCTTGTCGCCCGCCAGCAGCGCTTCGAGCCTGGCTGTATCGGGCGGCGTGTCCTCGGGCGTCTCGTAGGTGATGACGGCGCGGTCGGCAATCTCGGCGATCTTCCTGGCGCGCTGGCCGTAGGCGCCGTTGATCAGCACCAGCAGCTTGCCGGTCTTGGGCACGAACGAGGTGATCATCGCCTCGACGGCGAACGTACCGGAGCCCTGCACCGGGACTGTGACGTGCGTGCCCTGCCCGCCGGCCAGTTCGACGATCCTGTCGAGCACCATCTCGTTGATCCTGAGGAACTCGGCATCGCGCGAGCCCCAGTCGTGGACCATGGCCTGCTTGACGCTGACCGAGGTGGTGAGCGGGCCGGGTGTCAGCAGCAGCGGATCGCCGGTCTCGGAAGCAGCGGGTCTGGTCTTGGGCATGTCGGTAATGATCGGGTCGCGTTGGCTATCCGTCCAGTATATAATCCCTATGTGACCTATCGGTTTAATTGATATGACGCCCAGCCAGCTCCGCGCCTTCCATCTGGTGGCCGAACAGGGCTCGTTCTCGGCCGCCGCCCGTGCCTCGGGCCTCAGCCAACCCAACCTGTCGGGCCAGGTAACGGCCCTGGAGAAGGCCTATGGCGTGCGGCTGTTCGACCGGCGCGGCCGTTCCGTCACCCCGACCGAAACCGGCCGGCAGCTCCAGGGCGTGACCTCCCGGCTGTTTGCCCTGCAGGACGAGGCGCGGGCGCTCCTTGCTGGCGAGCAGGCCTTGACCCGGGGCCACCTGCGCATCGCAGCCGACAGCGCCCACCACGTCGTGCCCATCATGGCAGCGCTCAGGAAGCGCGCGGGCGGCCTCACCTTCGCTTTATCGATCGACAACTCCGCGATCGTGCTCGAGCGCCTGCTGCGCCATGAAGCCGACGTCGCGGTAATGGCCAAGAGCATCTCCGACCCGCGCCTGCATGCGCTGCGCCTGCGCACCGACCGGGTGGTGCTGTTCGCGCTGGCGGGTCATGCCCTGGCGCGGAGCGGTCGCGCCGCCTTGGCAGCACTTGCCGACCAGGAGCTGGTGTTGCGCGAGCGCGGCTCGATCACCCGCGAAGTGCTTGAACAGGCCATGGCCGCCGCCGACATTAAACCGCGCGCCATCGTCGAGGTGCAGACCCGCGAAGGTGTACGCGAGGCGGTGGCGGCGGGCTTCGGCGTCGGCGCGGTGTTCGCGAGCGAACTGGGCGACGATCGCCGCTTCCGCCGCATCACCGTCTCCGACGGCGATCTCGACGTTGCCGAATATGCCGTCTGCCTGCAGGAGCGCCGGCGCGTCGCACTGGTGCGCGCCTTCATGGACGAAGCGACTCGACTGGCCTCGTAACCAAACTGTCAAAAAACTTTAACCTTCGATCAGCGAGGCGTAGGATTCGGAAATCATGCATGGCGCGGAAATCGTCCTGAACGTCGTCGGCAGCGTTGCCCTGCTCCTGTGGGGCGTGCGCATGGTCCGAACCGGACTGACGCGCGCCTTCGGCGCCACGCTGCGGCGCGCCATTGCGGCCTGCTCGCGCAACCGCTTCACCGCCTTCGCCGGCGGCCTCGCCATCACGGGCCTCCTGCAGTCGAGCACGGCGACGGCGCTGCTGCTCTCGTCCTTCGCCGGCCGCGGCCTGATCCCGCTTTCCATCGCTTTTGCCGTCATGCTGGGCGCCGATGTCGGCACCACGCTTGCTGCACAAGTCCTGTCGCTTGACCTCGGCTGGGTATCGCCGCTGATGGTTGCGGCGGGTGTCATCGCCTTCCTGTCGAGTGAGGCCGATCGCACGCGCCACGTGGCGCGCGTCGCCATCGGGCTCGGCCTGATGCTGCTGTCGCTCAAGCTGCTGACGCTCGCCGCCGCACCACTGCGCGCGGCACCCGCGTTTGTGGCCGTGCTGGAGGGCCTGCAGAACGAGTACATCCTCGCCGTCATCGTTGCCACGGCGGCGACCTGGTTTGTCCATTCCAGCCTGTCGGTCGTGCTGCTGATCATGTCGTTTGCCGCCAGCGGCATTGTCGGGCCGCAACTGGCGCTCGCGCTGGTGATCGGCGCCAACATCGGCGGAGCACTGGCGCCCTACATGGCCCAGTCGGGCGCCGATGCCGCGGCCCGCCGTGTGCCGCTGGCCAATCTGCTGACGCGCACGATTGTAGGCGTCGCCCTGCTGCCGCTGCTCACACCGGTCGTCCAGGGATTGGCCGCGATCGATCCGACGCCAGGCCGCCTGCCGATCAACTTCCACACCGCCTTCAATATCGCGGCGGCGATCATCTTCCTGCCGCTCACCGACGTCGTGGCCTGGTTGTGCCGCCGCATCCTGCCCGACCGCCCGGTCGCCGACGATCCGGGCAAGCCGCGCCATCTCGACCCCAACGTGCTCGACACGCCGGCCGAGGCGCTGGGCTGTGCGGCGCGCGAGACGCTGAACCTCGGCGACCGCGTGGCCGACATGCTGCGCCAGACCATGGAAGTCTTCGAGAAGGACGACAGTCGGCTGGTCAAAGTGGTGGAGAACGCCGACGACGCAGTCGATCGCCTGCATGAGGCGATCAAGCTCTATCTGATCCAAGCCTCGCGCGCCGAGCTCAGCGAGGAAGAAGGCCGACGCTACGTCGAGATTCTGAGTTTCACCATGAACCTCGAGCATGTCGGTGACATCGTCGACAAGAACCTGATGGAGCTCGCGGCCAAGAAGATCAAGAACCGCTACGCCTTCTCGCCCGAGGGTCTGGCCGAACTGAAGGCGTTCCACAGCCTGGTGGTCGAGAATTTGCGGCTGGCGCTCAATGTCTTCACCACCCGCGACATCGTCCTTGCCCGCCGGTTGATCGCCGAGAAGACCGCGATGCGCGAGGCCGAGACCAAGGCGGCCGAGAGCCACTTCGCCCGCCTGCGCGAGGGCCGGCCGGAATCGATCGAGACCAGCTCGATCCACATGGACGTGATCCGCGATCTCAAGCGCATCAACGGCCACCTGACGTCGGTGGCCTATCCCATCCTCGAAGCGGCCGGAGAGCTCGCGGACACGCGGCTCAAGACAGCTCAGCCCTTGATGCGGGCGCCGGCCGGATCGTAGGGCGGCCGCAGCGAGACCTTGGCCTTGAGCCTGGTGCCGGCGAGATCGACTTCAAAACGGCTGCCCTCAAGCCACGCTGCATCGATCGCCGGCCCGTCGTCGCGGCGGATGTAACCCAGGCCGACCGACGCACCGACGGTATGGCCATAGCCTGCCGAGGTGAGATCGCCGACCGGTTTGCCGTCGCGCAGCAGGGTCTCGGCGCCCCACAGCAGCGGTTCACGGTCCTCGAGCACCACCGACACCAGGCGTCGCACCAGCGGCTTGGTCTTGGCGTCGATCAGCGCCTGGCGACCGACGAAGCCCCCCGGCTTGTCGAGCTTCACGGCCCAGCCCAGCCCAGCCTGCCACGGTGTGTCATCGGGCGTCAGCTCGCGACCCCAGGCGCGGTATGCCTTCTCCAGACGAAGCGTCTCGACCGCGTAGTAGCCGGCATCGCGCAGGCCGAATTCGGCGCCGGCCGCATGCAGGGCCTCGAACACCGTGACGGCGAACTCGGCCGGCGTGTAGAGCTCCCAACCCAGCTCACCCATGTAGGTGCGGCGCGAGGCAAGCACGGTGGCATAGCCGATGCCGATCTCCCGGATGGTGGCAAAAGGAAAAGCCTCGTTGGAGAAGTCGGCCTTGCTCACTTTCTGCAGCAGCGCGCGACTGTTCGGTCCCATGACCGACAACACCGTCCAGCCGCCCGTCACGTCGGTCAGCGTCACATGTGCATCCTCGGGCACGTGACGGCCGATCCAGTCGGCATCGCGCGTCACTTGGGCCGAGCCGGTGATGACCATGAACTTGTCGCGGCCCAGCCGTGCCAGGGTGAGGTCGCTTTCGTAGGTGCCGCGCTCGTTCAGCAGGCCGGTATAGACCGTGCGACCGACCGGCACGGCGATGTCGTTGGTGCAAAGGCGCTGAAGAGCGGCCTCGGCGTCGCGCCCCTGCACCAGGAACTTACCGAACGAGGTTTCGTCGACGACCGTGACCGCCTCGCGCGTGGCGCGATGCTCGGCGGCCACGGCGTCGAACCAGGCGCCGCGGCCCCAGCCGTACTGCATGTCCGGCGTCTTGCCGGTGCCGGCGAACCAGTTGGGCCGGTCCCAGCCCATCTTGTTGCCGAACCAGGCGCCGCGCGCCTTGAGACGATCGTAGAGCGGCGAGCGGCGGAACGGCCGGCCACTCTCATGCTCGCGCTGCGGCCACGGCATTTTGTAGTGCAGGCCCAGCGTCTCGGCGACACGGTCGCGCAGCCAGGCGTCGTTGCCGTGGAAATTGGCGAAGCGCCTGATGTCGACTGGCCACAGATCGAGCGTCGGCTCGCCGGCGATGATCCATTCCGCCAGCGCCATGCCGGCGCCACCCGAACTCGCGATGCCCATCGAATTGAATCCCGCGCCGACAAAAAAGCCTTTTAGCTGCGGCGCCTCGCCGAGAATGTAGTTCAGGTCCGGCGTAAAACTTTCGGGACCGTTCATGAAGGTCTTGATGCCGGTCTTTTCCAACGCCGGGACACGGATCAGGGCGTTGTCCATCAGGATCTGGAACTGGTCCCAATCGTCGGGCAGCATGCCAAACTCGAAATCGTCGGGGATGATGTCCTTGTTCCACGGCTTGGCATCGGGCTCGAAGCCGCCCATCAACAGACCGCCGACCTCCTCCTTGAAGTAGATGTAGCCGTCGGGATCGCGCATCACCGGCAGGTCGCGCGGCACGTTCTCCATCTTCTCGGTGACGATGTACATGTGTTCGCAGGAATAGAGCGGCACCGTAATGCCGACCATGCGGCCGACCTGGCGTGCCCATTGGCCGGCGCAATTGACGACGACCTCGGCTGTGATTGGCCCTTCGGTGGTCTGCACACCGGTCACGCGGCCGTCCTTGGTGTCGATCTTGGTCACCCGCGTCTTCTCGATGATGCGCACGCCGCCGTTGCGCGCACCCTTGGCCAGCGCCTGAGTGATGTCGGTCGGGTTCGCCTTGCCGTCGCCCGGCAGCCACACCCCGCCCACCAGATCGTCGGTGCGCATGATCGGGTACTTGTCGCCCGCCTGTTTGGGCGTCAGCTCCTCGCAATCGACGTTCTGGGCGTTGGCCATGGCAGCCGAGCGGCGCAGCAGGGTCATGCGCTCTTCCGTGCGCGCCACCGACAGCGAGCCGCACTGCTTCCAGCCCGTCGCCAGGCCGGTCTCGGCCTCGAGCTTGGAGTAGAGCTCGGTGCTGTAGCGGATCAGACGCGTCAGGTTCTGGTAGCTACGCAGCTGGCCCACCAGGCCCGCCGCATGCCATGTCGTGCCGCCGCTCAGCCTGCCTTGCTCCAGCAGCACGACATCCTTCCAGCCGTTCCTGGCCAAGTGATAGGCCGTCGAACAGCCCATGATGCCGCCACCGATGATGACGACCCGCGCTTGGGTCGGAAACGCGGCGGCCATGTCAGAGGCGACCGCTCAGCGCCGCGTCGTACATCTTGCGCATCTCCGGCACGCCCGCCTTCACCGGATTGCCGCTGGCCGTCGGATCGACTGCGGCCATCTCGGAGAACTTGTCGAGATGCTCGACCTTGACGCCGAGCTCGGCCAGCGTGTGCGGGATGCCGATCTCGCGGCGTAGGTCGAGCGTCCATTGCATGAAGCCGTCGAACGTCGGGCTGCGCAGGTCGAGCCAGCGCGCCAGCTGCACAACTTTGTCCTCGATCGCCACGCGATTGAACTTCACCACGTAGGGCATGGCGACGGCGTTGGTCAGGCCATGATGCGTATCGAGCGTCGCTCCAACCGGATGCGACAGCGAATGGATGGCGCCCAGCCCCTTCTGGAAGGCCGTGGAGCCCATCTGCGAGGCCGCCAACATATGGCCACGCGCTTCGAGGTCGCGGCCGTCCTTGACCGCGCGCGCGAGGTTCTCCTTCACCAGCCGCATGCCTTCGACGGCGATGCCCTCGGCGTAGGGGTGATAACCCGGCGCGCAATAGGCCTCGAAGCAGTGGATGAAGGCATCCATGCCGGTGCCGGCGGTGAGCTTGGGCGGCAGGCCGACCGTCAGCTCGGGATCGGCGATGACGATGGAAGGCATCATCTTGGGATGGAAGATCACCTTCTTGGTGTGCGTCTCCTCGTTGGTGATCACCGAGGCGCGGCCGGTCTCCGAGCCGGTACCGGCCGTCGTCGGCACGGCGACCGAGGGATAGATCCCGGCGGGATTGGCGCGCGTCCACCAGTCGCCGATATCCTCGAAATCCCACATCGGCCGTGTCTGGCCCGCCATGAACGCGATCGCCTTGGCTGTGTCGATGCCCGAGCCGCCGCCCCAGGCGATCACGCCGTCATGCTTGCCGGCGCGCAGCACGGCCACGCCCGAGGCGACGTTGCTGGCGATGGGATTGGGCTTGACGTCGCTGAACAGCGCCACCTCAAGTCTCGCCTTGCGCAACGCCACCAGGGCGTCGGCGATCATCGGCAGCTTGGCCAGACCGGGATCGGTGACCAGCAGCGGCCGCTTGAGGCCAACCGCCTTGCAGGCCTCGGGCAATTCACGGATGCGGCCGGCACCGAAGCGGATCGACGTGGGGTAACTCCAGTTGCCGACCAAAGGCTGCGACGCACTCATCAGATGATTTCCATATACCGTTCGAGTTCCCAGTCCGTGATGGCCTTGCGGAACTCCCGCTCTTCCCACTCACGCGTTGCAGAATAATGATCGACGAAGGCATCGCCGAACAGGTCGCGGGCTGCCTTGGACGCCTTGAGCCGTCCCGCCGCCTCCATCAGCGTGCGCGGCAGCTGCGACTTGGCCGGATGCTTCTTGGCGTAGCTGTTGCCCGTGATCGGCTCGCCAGGGTCGATCTTGTGCTCGATGCCCCACAGCCCGGCGCCGACGGCGGCGGCCAACGCCAGATAGGGATTGGCATCGGCCGCGGCCACGCGATATTCGACCCGTGTCGACTTGGCCGAGCCCGGAATTACGCGCAGCGCCGTGGTGCGGTTCTCGACACCCCAGGCCGAGACCGTCGGCGCCCAGAAACCCGGGATCAAGCGGCGATACGCGTTTACGGTCGAAGCGACCATCGCCAAGGTCTCGGGCATCAGCGCCTGCTGGCCACCGACGAAGTGGCGCATGGTCCTGCTCATGCGATGCGGCGCCTTGCCGTCGAAGAAGGCCGACTTGCCGTCCTTCCACAGCGACATGTGCATGTGGCCGCCGCAGCCTGGCCAATCCTTCGACCATTTGGCCATGAAGGTGGCGAGCCAGTCGCGCTTCTGCGCCAGCACCTTGGTGAAAAGCTTGAACATCGCTGCCTTGTCCGCCGACGGCAACGCGTCGCCGAAGCGCAAGGCCGCCTCGAGCACGCCCGCACCGGTCTCCGTGTGCAGACCTTCGATGCCCATATCCATGGTCTCGCACATGGCGAGCAGGTCCTTGTACCAGTCCGACAGGACCGAATTGCGCAGCACCGAATAGCCGAAGAAACCGGGCGAGATCGGCTTCAGATTCTTGTAGCCCTTCTCGCGAATCGAATACGCGGTCTCGGCGAAAACGAAGAACTCGTATTCGAAGCCGACCTTGACCTCGAAGCCCATTTTCTTCGCGCGCGCCAGTACGCGACGCAGGGTGGCGCGCGGACAGATCTCTTCGGCCTTGTCGGTGAACTCGCAGAGGAACAGCAGGTTGCCCGGCTCAGTCGCGATCTCGCGGCAGGTGTCGGGCAGGATGCGGACGTTGGCGTCGGGGTAGGCGGTATCCCAACCGGTGTAGGTGACGTTGTCGTAGAGCTGGTCGTTCGAATCCCAGCCGAGCACCACGTCGCAGAAGCCCATGCCACCATCGAGCGCCGAATGGAATTTGTCGATATGGATGTATTTGCCGCGCAGCACGCCGTCGATGTCATGCACGCCGACCTTGACGTGGCTGAGCCCGCGTTCCTTGACGATCTTGCGGGCGTCGGCCGCCGTCTTGACCTGGCGCGAATCCATCGGTCCCCCTCTGTTGGTTACAGGGCAGACTAGCTGCTGAGATACCGCGGAAGCCAGAGGGCAATATCGGGGAACACAGTCACGACCATTGTGAACAAGACCATGATCAGCAGGTACGGCAGCGTCACCTTGGCGATGTAACCCAGCCCGTCCTCGGTCAGGCCCTGAATCACGAACAGGTTGAAGCCGACCGGCGGCGTGATCTGGGCCATTTCGACCACGAGGACGAGGAAGATGCCGAACCAGATCGGGTCGAAGCCGGCCACCTTGACGATCGGCATGACGATGGGAAGCGTCATGACGATCATGCTGAAGCCGTCGAGGAAGCAGCCCAGGATCAGGTAGAANNCGCCACGATCAGCATGAACGGCGACAGGCCGAGGCTGCGCACGAACTCCGCCACGACACCGGGAATGCCGAGGAAGGCCGCGGCACTTCCCAGGATCGATGCGCCGATCACGATCAGCGCGATCATGGCGCAGGTCTGGACGGCGCCGATGCCCACCGCGCGCAGAACCGGCAGCGACAGGGCGCCCTGCAATCCTGCCACGACCAATGCGCCCAGCACGCCGACACCGGCGGCCTCCGACGGCGTCGCGATGCCGCCATACATCGAACCCAGCACGCACAGGATGAGGAACACGGCCGGGCCGAGTTCACGCAAGGAGCTGAGATACTCGGCGGCGCTGGCGACCCGGATCTTGCGTTCGCCGGCCGGCACGAGCTCGGGCCGAAGGGTCGAATGGATCATGATCCAGGCGCTGAAGCAGCCCGCGAGCAGGAACCCGGGAATGAAGCCCGCGGTGAACAGCTTGGCGATCGAGACGTCACCCAGCACACCATAGATGATCATGATGTTGGACGGCGGAATCAGGAACCCCAGGGTGCCGGAGCCGGCCAGCGAGCCGATAGCCACGTCCTTGGAGTAGCCGCGCTTCAGGAGCTCGGCGAGCGAGATGCGGCCCACCACCTGCGTGGTCGCCGCCGACGAGCCCGAGATGGCGGCAAAGATCGTGCAGCCGATGACGTTGACGTGAAGCAGGCGGCCCGGCAGCAGCCCGGCCCAGGGCGCGAGGCCGCTGAACAGCGCCTGCGACAGCCGCGTTCGAAACAGGATCTCACCCATGAGAATGAACAGCGGCAGCGCCAGCAGCTCCTGGGTGGTGAGGATGTTCCAGGCGTATTGCGCCAGGAGCTTGTCGAGCGGGATGTCACGGAACAGCGCTAGCAGGAGGGTGCCCGTCGCGGCCAGGGTCCAGCCGATCCACAGGCCGCCCGCCAGCAAGGCGAACAGCACGACGAACATGGTGACGACGACGATCAGCATGGCTTGTTACTCGTTCAGCACGGCGTCATTCAGCGACGTGCCCGGCGCGCATGCTGACATCCTCGAGGGGCAGGCCGAGTGCTGCCTGAATGAAGCGGGCGACGAACTGCACTGTGAGAAGGACGATGCCGAAAGTGACAAAGACCTGCGGTATCCAAATCAGCGTTCCACTGGAAACCGAGGTCTGGCCCGCGTCGAAGCTCCGCCAGGTGAAGTAGGCCATCGCCCAGGCAAGAAAGCCGCACAATACGGTGCCGAGCGCCGCCAGCACGACCTCCATCCAACGACGAGTGGCCGGCGATACACGCGCCAGGATCAGCGTCACCCGGATGTGGCCGCCGGCCCGCAAGGTCATGGCGGCGCCGAAGGTGAAGGTCGCCGCCATCAGGTAGGAGCTGTATTCCCAGGCAATGTTGATGTCGGCCGGAACCCAGGGAAAGACGTTCGACAGGGCACGTACGGCCACTTCGGCCAACATGAGCGTCGTCAGCGTCGCCAGGCAGCCGACACCGAGCCAGCCGTCCAATCTGCTCAATGTATCGATGCCGTCGAGCAGCGCTCGCAGCGGCGCGGCGGCCGCTGCGTTCGGACTCTCTTTCGCTGGCCTCACGCGCGCTTCATTTCGGCGAGGTAGCCCTTGATCGGCGCTTCGGCCGCCGGCACGCGCTTGATGAAATCGGCCAGCAGAGCGGCCGTGCGCTTGCGCAGGTCGGCGGTCATTGTGTCGGGCACCGTGACCCGCGTCATTCCGCTGTCGATCATCTTCCTGGAACTGTCGGTATCGGCCTGGAAGGCCGATACCCAGAATTCCGGCTCGAGCTTCTTGGTGAGCTCAAGGATCGCCTTCTGATGCTCCGGCTTGATCTTCTTCCAGGTGTCGTTGTTGATCGTGACGATCTGCGACGACCACTGATGGTTGGTCGCGTGGAAGAACTTCAGGAACTCCCAGAATTTGCCGTCGACGCCCGACACCGCGGAGGTCGACACGCCCGACACGGCGCCAGAGGCCAGCGCCGGGATCGTCTCGCCCCACGGGATCAGCACCGCCGACATTCCGACGGTGGTCCACATTTCCTGCGAGTTCTTGTCGGCGACGCGGATCTTGATGCCCTTCAGCGCGTCGACATTCTCGGCCTTGACCTTGAGGTGCAGATACTGATTCGGCCACGGCACCATGTAGAGAATGGTCTGGTTGTTCTTGGTGGCAATCTTGTCGTAGGCCGGTCGAATATATTTGAACAGGATCTTCAATTCGTCGGGCGTCCCGCAGAGGAAAGGGATGCCCTCGATGCCCATCACCGGCTCGTCACCGACCTGCTGGACGGTGAGGATGTCGGCGAGCGGCACCAGGCCATCGCGCACCGCGCGCAGGTGCTCCGGGCCCTTGAAGCCGAGCTGGCCGCCCGACTTGACTTCGATGTCGACCGCACCGTCGGTCGCCTTTTTGACTTCGACTGCGAAGCGCACGCAATTGACGGTATGAAAATTTGCGTCCGGCCACACTGTCGACAGCGGCAATTTAAGCGGTGCCTGCGCGCGCACGATGGCCGGAGCCATGGCGATGGCGCTCGCGCCCGCGGCGAGCGCAGTTCTACGCCCCAGAATCATTGAAGCCCCCTCTATTGCCCTCAGATGTCCCCTACTCGGCCGCCAGCGGCGGCTTGTATGCGTAAAGCCTGCTCGCATTGTCCGGCGAGATCAGTTCATCGGCAAGATCCTGCGCCACCTGTGCGCGATCGCGCTCGGCCGGCGCCCCGATACCTCCACCGCCCGGTGTCATGATCACCAGCCGGTCACCCGGCGAGATGAGCTGGAAGCCCTTGCCCTTGAGGATCTGGCCCGACTTCAGCGCCACGACGCCGGCCTGCCCGTCGCCGCCGCCATCTCGGCCGCGCGCCGGGTAATCGATGCGGTCGAACGCCGCCAGGAGATCGAACGGCTCGGCGATGCCACTTTCGATTTCCATGATCTGGCCCAACCCACCGCGGGTGCGGCCGGCGCCGCCTGAATCGGAGCGGAATTCTTTGCGCCAGAAGATTAGCGGCGTCTGCGTCTCGGCGATCTCGACCGGCGTGCCGCGCACGCCGCTGGGATAGGCCGTCGCCGACAGACCGTCCTTGTCCGCCCGCGCACCGGTGCCGCCGTTGGAAGTGATAGCCATGCCGAAGCCGTAGTTGCCACCCTGGCCGCCTTGCACGCGGCCACGCACATTGATGTTCCATAGGCACGACGTGCCTTCGGCCGGTACGCGGTCGGGAATGATCTGGCGCAGGCAGCCAAAGGTCACGTCGGGCAGCATCTGCCCGATGACATGGCGAATGGCCACTGCCGACGGCTTGGGCGCGTTGAGGATCGTCGTGTTGGGCGCCGATACCGTCAGCGGCTCGAGCGAGCCGGCATTGTTGGGAATATGGGTCGCCACCACACAGCCCAGGCCGAAAACGGTGTAGGCCGTGGTGTAGGCATGCGGCACGTTGATGCCACGCTTGGACACTCCCGAGGTGCCCGTGTAGTCGACGTGGATGCCCTTGTCGGACACGGTAAGTGCCGCCTTGATCGTCACCGGCTCGTCGTAGCCATCGACCGTCATGCTGTTGTGCCAGGTGCCCTTGGGCAGCTTGGCGATTTCCTCGAGCACCGCTTCGCGCGAACGCGCGATGATGTGGTTGCCCAGATCGTCAAGCGAGCCGATATCGAACTCGTCCATCATCTCCACGAGACGGCGCGCGCCGACGTCGTTGCAGGCGGCCAGGGAATAGACATCGCCCTCGGTGTCGATCGGAAGGCGGGTGTTGGCGCGGATCATCGCCATCAGGGTCTCGTTCACCTTGCCCTGGTCGAACAGCTTGAGCATCGGGATGTAGAGGCCTTCCATGAAGACGTCGGTGGCGTCGGGGCCGAAGCCGATGCCGCCGATGTCCATGAGATGGCTGGTGCAGGAGAACAGCGCCACCAGCTTGCCATTGCGAAAGCAAGGCGTGGTGATGACGAAGTCGTTGAGATGGCCGGTGCCCATCCACGGATCGTTGGTGATATAGGCGTCGCCCGCCTTCATGCCGTCGATCGGGAAATATCGCAGGAAATGCTTCACCGATTCGGCCATCGAATTGACGTGGCCGGGCGTGCCGGTCACGGCCTGGGCAAGCATGCGGCCCTCGAGGTCGAAGACGCCGGCCGACAGGTCGCCGCACTCGCGCACGATCGGACTGAAGGCCGTACGCATCAGGGTTTGCGCCTGTTCCTCGACGACCGCGATCAGGCGGTTCCACATGATCTGCAGGTCGATCAGGCCGACACTGTTGGACTGGCTCATGATCTTCTCCTACCCGTCCTTGCGATCCATGACGATACAGCCGGACGCATCGATGTGCGCGGCAAAACTGGCCGAAATATAGGTCGACGTCTCGTCCTCGGCGACCACGGCCGGACCGGGGAAGGCGCTGCCCGGCGGCAGTTTCTCACGCCGGTAGACCGGGACATCGAGGGAGCGGCCGGAGCGGCCGTCGAACACCGCCCGCCGGCCCGCCGGTTGAGGTGCCGGCACCGATGGGGCGCTGCCCTGCACGGCCGGCATCTTCGCCTCGGTCGAAACCTGCACCGACCAGCTCAGGATCTCGATGGCCGCATCGGGAATGTGGCGCTCGAACAGGGCGGCATAGTCGCGCTCGTAGGCTTCCCGCATTGTCCGGGCATCGCCGGGCGTCAGCGACCGAAGCGGCAGCGGCACCGTGATCTCGTGGCCCTGGCCGACATAGCGCATGAAGGCGAGGCGGCGTTCCCCGGTCGGCACGCCACGCGCACCGGGCGCCACGAGTCCCGTAGCTTCCTGGCTCATCTCCGCCAGCAGCGTGTTGGCGCCGGCGGCGTCGAAGGCGTCGAGCCGCATATGCTTGCTGCGTACCAGTTCGTAGGCGACGGGTGCGGCAAGAAAGCCGACGGCGGAGCCGACGCCGGCGTTGGGCGGCACGATCACGCGCTTGACGCCGATCTTCTCGGCGACGCGCGCAGCATGAAGGGGCGCCGCGCCACCGAATGCGATCAAGGTATAGTCGTTGGCAACAGCGCCGCGCTCGACGGCATGCACACGGGCGGCGCTCGCCATGTTCTCCGACACCATTTCATAGACGGCATAGGCCGCCATCTCGGTCGAGAGTCCGATGCCCTTGCCAATGTCGCGCTCCAGCGCGCCCTTGGCGGCCTCGACATCGAGCGCGATGGTGCCGGCGGCAAAATCCTTGGGATCGATCGTGCCCAGCACGACGTTGGCATCGGTGACGGCGGGGTGCGTGCCGCCGCGGCCGTAGCAGGCCGGGCCGGGTTCTGCCCCCGCGCTCTCCGGCCCCACGGTAACACGCTTCAAGGCATCGAGGCGGGCAATCGAGCCGCCGCCGGCGCCGATCTCGACCATTTCGATCACGGGGATGCGTACTGGCAGCCCCGATCCCTTGAGGAACCGGGCCGCGCGGTCGACCTCGAACAGCCGCGCCGTATGCGGCTGGTAGTCGTCGATCAGGCAGATCTTGGCCGTGGTGCCACCCATGTCGTAGCTCAGCGCGCGCGTTTCACCGGCGCGCGCTGCCATTTGTGCAGCAAAAATCGCGCCGCCGGCCGGGCCCGACTCCACGAGACGCACGGGAAACCGCCGCGCCGTCTCGATGGCCGTGAGGCCGCCGCCCGAGGTCACAAGATAGATCGTGCCCTTGAAACCCTCGGCGGCGAGCGCCGTCTGCATGCGTGCGAGATATGACTCCATAAGAGGCTGAACGTAGGCATTGGCCACAGCCGTCGACGTGCGCTCGTACTCGCGCACTTCCGGGCAGACTTCGCTCGACAGCGTCACCCAGAGATCAGGCAGCTCCGCTTTCAGGATTTCGCGAACCCGCCGCTCGTGCGCCGGATTGGCATAGGAATGCATGAAGGAGACAGCGACGCTTTCGATGCCCTGCGCCCGCAGGGTGGGCACGAGCGCCCGCACGGACGCCTCGTCGAGCGCCAGCCGCACGGCGCCCTGCACGTCCAGGCGTTCGCGCACCGTGAAACGCAACGCTCGCGGCACCAGCGGTTTGGGCTTTTCGATGGTGAGGTCGTACTGGTCGTAGCGGCTCTCGTTGGCGATATCGAGGATGTCTCGGAAACCCTCGGTGGCGATCAACGCCGTTCGCGCACCCCGCCGCTCGATCACCGCATTCGTGGCCAGGGTCGTGCCATGCACGAAAACGCCAACATCGCCGAAGCCGCGACCGGCATCGCCGAGAATCAGTCGCACACCGTCGAGAACCGCTTCTTCGGGCCTCTGCGGCGTTGTCAGCAGCTTGCGGGTCAGCCGCCGCGCACCCTCTTCCAGCACCACATCGGTAAATGTGCCGCCGATGTCGACGGCAATACGCAGATCGTTGGCCACTTGTACCCAAACTCCCGTGCCGTAAAGCGGGCGCGACCGTAGACCGGCTTCACACGCGTTGCAATTCGCGGGCCAAGCTGCCTATTGTGCCGCGTGGCTGCAACGGCATCGACGACCCGCTCGCGTGTCTACGCGATCCTGCGGCATTCCGATAACAGTTCCAGCGGGCGGCGCTGGCGCGCCTTTCATTTGCTCGTCCTCGGCGCGGGGCTGTTCGCCGTCGCGCTTTCCTCGATCGACAAGCTGCCGTACTTGCTCGATCGGGGGCTCCCGACCGTGATCGTCGTCGTAGCCGCAATTTTTCTTGCCGAATACGTCATTCGGGTTTGGGTGGCACCCGAAGCGCCACGCTTCGCCGGACATTCGGAAGGCATCGCACGCCTGCGCTGGGTGCTTTCCGCCAACGGGCTGATCGGCCTGCTGGCGGTGGTGCCGGCTTTCGCCATTACGACAGGTTCGGTGAGCGCCGACAGCGACTATGCGGCGGTGTTCTGTATCCTGTGGGTTCTGAAACTTGGCGAGCATGCCCCGGCCATGAGCACGCTAGCACGCGTCATCTCCAATGAGCGGGCAACACTGGCGAGCGTGCTGATCATCTTCATCGTCGTTCTCGTGATGGCCGCGACCTCGGCGCATATTTTCGAGCGCAGTCAGCAGCCTGAACAGTTCGGAAACGTTCCCGCCGCCCTGTGGTGGGCCGTGGTGACGTTGACGACGACCGGATATGGCGACGTCGTACCGCACACGGTGGGCGGCAAGATGATCGGCTCGGTCGTCATGGTGAGCGGCATCATGGTGCTGGCGCTCATGACCGGTATCCTCGCCACCGGCTTCGCCGAGGAAGAGCGCCGGCGCGAATATCTTCGGGTCTGGGACCAGGTCACCAAGGTGCCGATGTTCACCGAACTCGGCACCGTCACCCTGTCGGAGATCGTGGGCAAGCTTAGGGTGCGCCACTATCCGCCGCGCATCGTCGTGGTGCGCCGCGACGAGCCGGGCGATTCGATGTTCTTCATTTCCGAAGGCGAAGTCGAGGTGCGCCTGCCGCGCGCCCCGGTGCGCCTTGGTCAGGGCGGATTCTTCGGCGAGATGGCGTTGCTCGACCGGCTGCCGCGCAGCGCCACCATTGTCACTACGCAGCCCACCACGCTCCTGGTTCTGTACGCCAGCGACTTCTACGAAATCGCCTCGCACATCCCTTCCCTCGTCGCTGCAGTGGAGAAGGAAGCGCGCCGCCGCCGCACCGAGAACGAGAGCAACGCCCCAAAGCCCGCAAGATGAAGCCCAATCCCGGCGAAATCGGCGCTTTCCACGGCGGAACCTGCCCGGAAGCTGGCATCACCATTGGCCCGGCCCTCACCTTCGGCTATATCGCGGCCCGTCACGCGGCTTCGGCCGCAGCCTGAACGCCTCGAGAAAGCTGTCCGCATGTCGCTCATCACGCCCGTTATCCTGGTCGGAGGCTCCGGCAAGCGACTGTGGCCGCTGTCGCGGGAGAGCATGCCCAAGCAGTTCGTGCCGCTGCTGGGCAAGCAATCGACCTTCCAACAGACCCTTGAGCGCGTGGCCGACCGCAGCCTGTTTGCACGGCCGATTATCGCCACCAACGACGCCTACCGTTTCATGGCCGAGCAGCAGGCCAAGGAAATCGGCATGGAAATCGATATTCTGGTCGAGCCTTCGCGGCGTGATTCCGGACCCGCCATTGCAGCAGCGGCGGCCTATGCTCGGACGCTTGGCGCCATGGCTGTGCTGGCGCTCGCCTCGGATCATCTGGTCATCGGCGTCGAGGAATTCCTCGCCGGCTGCCGGGAGGGCCTGGCCGCCGTCCAGCAGGGTGGTATCGTCACCTTCGGCATTCCGCCCACGGAGCCCAAGACCGACTACGGCTACATCCGGCCGGGCAGCGAGCATATTGGCTCGGTGCAGAAGGTCGCGGCCTTCGTCGAGAAGCCCAACGCCCAGACGGCGCTGCGCTACATCGAAGAAGGGCTACTGTGGAACAGCGGCAACTTCCTGTTCCCGCCCAACCTGCTGCTGTCGGAGATGGCGCGTTTCGAGCCCGCCATGGCCGCTGCCGCCGAGGAGGCTGTCGCCAAGGCCAAGAAGACCGGCTCGACCGTATTCCTCGATGCCGAGGCCTTCGCCAAGGCACCGGCCAAGTCGATCGACTACGCGGTCATGGAGCGCACCGACAAATGCTGGGTGGTGCCGGCGAAGTTCCGTTGGTCCGATCTCGGCACGTGGGACGCCCTGCTCGACATCGGCGACGCCGACTCGGCCGGCAACGTCACCGAGGGCCCGGTCGAACTCGACCACGTACGTAATTCCTATGTCCGCTCCGACGGGCCACTGACTGCCGTCATCGGCGTCGACGAAGTGGTCGTGGTGGCGATGGGTGATGCCGTGCTGGTCGGCCATCGCGACAATCTTCCGCGCCTGAAGGATGTCGTGCAGCGCATGTCGGACGGCAAGCATCGTGCGGCGACGGAACACGCCATCATGCACCGTCCCTGGGGCAGCTATCAGGACATCGACCGCGGCGACCGCTTCCGCGCCAAGCGGCTGACCGTCAATGCCAACGGCAAGCTCAGCTTGCAGAGCCACAAGCACCGGGCGGAACATTGGGTGGTGGTGAAGGGCATTGCCGAAGTCGTGCTCGACGGCAAGATCATGACTCTGCACGAAAACGAATCGATCTATATCCCGATGGGCGGCATCCACCGCCTCAGCAATCCCGGCACCGAGCCGCTCGAAGTGGTCGAAGTGCAGACCGGCGACTACCTCGAAGAGGATGACATCACCCGTTACGAGGATATATACGCGCGCGTTTGAGTCTTTCCGGGGAAAGACCCTAGTTGCCGCGCTTGGGCGTGCGGTCGAAGACCACGGGCTTGGGCCGGTCCATGGCCTTCCGGACATTGACGCCCAGCGAGCGCGCCAGCATCGCCACCTGGCCACAGACGAAACGCAACAGCACAACGGTGAAGCGCAGCGGCGGCATCTCGCCGTCGCGGATGAAATTGTGTCCCGCGCGCAGGAAGGTCGTGGCGCAGACCAGCACCCAAACCAGGGTAAGCACGAACAACTTCAGCAGGAGCGGTACCAACGCCGGCGCCAGCAGCGCAGCCAGCAGTCCCGACACGACGCCGATCAGCAGCACCGGCTGATTGAGCGACATGCAGAGATGCAATAGCGCCGCAGCCTTGGCAGATCGCTCGATGTCACGGCTCTTCAGGATCGCCGGAAACATCCGCGTTGAGACATGCCGGAAGCCGTCCTGCCAGCGCTGCTGCTGGCGCAGCCAGGTCTTTGAATCGGCCGGCAGTTCGCCCGGCACGGCGACGCTGGTGAGGAAGACGCCGCGCCAACCCTTGATCCAACCGCGGTAGGTGAGATCGAGATCCTCGGTCACCGTATCGCCCTTCCAGCCACCGCCGGCCTCGATCGCCGCGCGCTGCCAGATGCCGCAGGTGCCGTTGAAGGGCAGCGGGTGACCCGCCCACGAGCGCGTCGCCTGCTCGATGCCGAGATGGGCGTCGAGCGTCACCATCTGCATTTCGGTCAGGGCATTCTCGTGGGGATTGAGAAAGTCGAAACGGGCCTGCACGAACGCCGTGGCGGGTTCGGCGACGAAGATCCGCATGCAGCGGCGCAGGAAGTCCGGCGGCGGCACGTAGTCGACGTCGAAAATGGCGAAGTAATTGTACGGCGTCTGCTGCATGGCCTCGTGCAGGGCACCGCCCTTGAAGCCGCTGCGGTCGGTGCGCTGCAGAGCTACGACATCGACGCCGCGCGCACGCAGTTCGCCAACGACGGCGCGCGCAANNCACCGGTCCTTCGTTGAAGGACGGGATCTGCACCACGACGTGCGGCAACTCGGCATCGGGCGGCAGCGACGTGGCAAGCAGCGTCTCCTCGCGGTCGAGCCCGGCCGGCCTCAGACGATGGTTGAGGACCACCATGTACAAGAGACTGCCGATGAAGGCCGCGAGCAGCAGGCAGCACACCGCGAAGATGGTCGCAAACAGCAGGGCAAGGGTGGCGATGATGGCCATCGATCGCTCAGGCGCCCGTCTTCGGCGTTCGCGTGAACTCGGTCTTCCTGCCGAAGCCCGCGCCGACTATCGCGCCAGCGTTGACGACCGCAAGGTAAACGATCAAGGCCGGTATACTCGCCGCCGTGACCAGGTAGCGCACCACGCCGCCACGCTTCAGCCGACGATAGGCTCCCCAGGTCATGCCGAACAGCACCACGAGCATGCCGAGCAGCCACAGCCACAGAAAGAAACGGAAGCCGCCGAGCAGATGGCCGTGACCGAATACCGACAACACCAAGCACACGACGCCGATCGCCAGCACGGGGAATATAAGCTGCTGGCCAAGCTGAACGGCCGTCGTGAGCTTGGCCTCGGTCGACCAGCCCGAGTCCCAGACTTGGGGCAGCAGCTTGCGGGCGACCTGGACGAAACCCTTCGACCAGCGGCTCTGCTGGGCGCCGAAATCGTCGAGCTTCTGCGGCAACTCGCCGACGACGTGCGGCTCCATCAGGAACGCCCCGCCCCAGCCCTTGAGATGCGTACGCAGCACCAGGTCGAGGTCTTCCGACAAGGTGTCGTGCGACCATCCCCCCGCCTCCTCGACGGCGGCGCGGCGCCAGATGCCGCCGGTGCCGTTGAACTGAAAGGGCACGCCGCGGCGGGCGCGGATGTCCTGCTCAACGGCGAAGTGCGCGTCCTGCATCAGGCGCTGCGCCCGGGTTAGCCAGTTTTGTTCGCCGTTGCCCCATTCGATGCGGGTCTGCACGAAGGCCGCCTCGGGGTCGGCGAGCATCGCAACCATGGCCCGGCGCAGCCAGTCGGGAGACGGCGTGAAATCGGCATCGAATACCGCGACGTAGGGCGCGTCGCAGAGCACCATGCCGGCCGCCAGCGCACCGGCCTTGAAGCCGGTGCGGTCGGAGCGCCGGATGTGATCGACGTCGACCCCTTCGCGACGCAGACGAGTCACGACATGAACGGCAATATCAGACGTGATGTCCGTGCTGTCGTCGAGCAGCTGGATCTTCAGCCGATCTCGCGGCCAGTCCAGCGCCGCGACGGCGCAGAGCGCTCGCTCGACCACGGCTGGCTCGTTGTAGACCGGGATCTGGACCAGCACGTGCGGCAACTCGCCGGACAGCGGCGGCGGAGCTTGGGCAGCCGGCGGCGGCGCCATCAACCAATAGAGCAGGTAGAAGTAGTAGCCGGCGATCGCGAACTGCACGGCCAGACAGAGCGCCACGACGAGGTCGATGGCCGAGAGCAGCACGCTGGTCCCGCCGTTCAGTGGTAGTGGATCGGTACTTCGAAGCAGCGGCCATCCTCGATGTGGAGGCGGCGAGTCGCTACGTCGAAAATGCGCTCGTCGTGCGTCGAGAGCACCACTGCGCACTTGGCGCGCATGGCGAGATCCCTGAGCTGGTCGACCACCAGGCGGCCGGCGACGCGGTCGAGCGCCGAGGTCGGCTCATCGGCGATGATGAGGTCAGGAAGTCCGATCATGATGCGAGCGATGGCGACACGTTGTTGTTGGCCGCCTGAGAGCTCGTCCGGCCATGCCTGCGCCTTGTCGGCGAGGCCCAGCAAGCCGAGGAGGTGGCGTGCCCTTGTCTCGTCCCATCCCGGATCCGACAGCGGCGTAGTCGAGACACCGACGATGACGTTCTGAAGCGCTGTAAGCGACGACAGGAGGTTGCGCTTCTGGAACAGGAAACGCACGCGGTTGCGCAGGGCGTCGAGCTCTTTGCCGGCCAGGCCGACGAGATCCGTACCGAGCAGTCTCAGCTTGCCTTCCGACGGCCGTCGCATGGTGCCGAGAATGGTGAGCAGCGTGGTCTTTCCCGAGCCGGACGGCCCGGTGACGATCACCAGCTCGCCCTCACGAACCTGCATGTTGATATCGAACAGCACGTCGACGCGCTGCGGGCCCTCACCGTAGTGGTGATGGATATCGATCGCCTCGATGACCGGCGGACCGAAAATGTGCGCGTCCGTCGACGTGGTCATTCGAACAGCATGATCGGGTCGACTTTCCATAGCCGCCGAATTGCAAACAAGCTGGATACGACCGTCATGATCACCGACGCAACCAGCGCTACGACCATCTCGCGCAGGCCCATCGTCATGCCGAGATGGATCGAGGCTTCGGCGATGCCGTAGGTGAGACGCGCAAGGGTGAAGGCGACCAGAAAGGCCGGCGTAATGATGGCGGCGCCGATCTGGCCGATCATGCAAAGGAAGAACCACCAGTCGAAGCCGAGGCTCTTGAGGATGGCGTATTCGGGCAGGTAGAAACGGATGATCTGGTACTGGGCGTAGTAGATGAACACCATGCCGATCATCAGGCCCATGACGAAACCCAGATCGGTGATGTAGCCCACGGGTGTTTCGCGCGACCAGTAGTTCCTCTCACGATTCTCGAAGTCCTCGCGCGTGATCGCCTCGGCTCGGCCGCCCATCGCCTTGTTGAGTTCGGCGCGCACGGCGGCCGGATCGGCGCCGGGCACAAGGCGGACAGAGATGAAGGCAGGCCGATCCGACCACCAGGTGCCGAACAGCTCGGACATGCTGGATTCCGACATCATGACGGCGCCGTCGTTCACCACGTTGGGACCGATCGCGAAGGAGCCAACCACGAACATCTCGCGCAGGAGTCCGCGGCTGTCCGCCGGACCCAGGACGGTTACTTCACCGACGTTGTCTCCGAGTTCTGTGAGATCTCCAAAATAAGGTCGCGATAGGCGATCGAACAGGATGCGGCGTCCCTCGCGCAGCTTGTAGAGATTCTCGGTCAGTCCCGGCACGTCGATCGCCGGCCGCTCGACGTCCATGGCATACCAGGCAACACGTCGCGACCCCGGCATGCTGCTATGGCTGAGCGACATGACTCCGAACCAGAGGGGCGAGG
Source organism: Rhodospirillales bacterium (assembly GCA_003153415.1). Taxonomy (GTDB): domain Bacteria; phylum Pseudomonadota; class Alphaproteobacteria; order Reyranellales; family Reyranellaceae; genus Reyranella. Next base: position 28,027 of record PLYQ01000002.1, read on the forward strand.
TACCGGCCACCGCCGGATTGGTCGATACGATGTCGGTCATGGCGACCGGCACCTCGGCGTGAAGCTGCAGGGATTTGAAGCTCGCCGGCACCAGTACGATGTCTCCCAGCACCGAGCGGTGGAGGCGAACGGCCGAGTCGTAAACTGCCCGCTCGATCCCGAGCTGGGCGAAGATGACGAGCAGGCTAGCGGTGACGCCGGCCAACGACAGCAGGGTGCTGGTGCGCTGACGCCTGAGCTGTTGCGCGCCGAGAGGCATCGCCGCCGCGGTCTTGGCCGCCCTGCGCAGGCCGGCCAAAGAGAGCTGCGGCCACCAGCGACGCAGGCGCGGCGACGCAATGGCGGGCAGCGTGAGGGCCATCAGAGGAAGGTGACGCGCGTCTCGCGGCCCAGCACCTGCGGCATGCTGGACGGATCGTCGAGTTCGATCTCGACCTGAACGACACGGGCGTCGGTCGATGAACCGCCATCGGGCTCGACGCGCTCCATGCGCTTCACGGTCGGAGCGACACGCGAGATCTTGCCCTTGTAGACGGTCGAGCTGCCGCGGAAAGTGACTTCGACCTTGCCCCCTGTGACGACGCGGCCGAGATGCAGCTCGTCGACGTCGGCGAATACACGGAGCATATTCATGTCGACGATCTTCGCGATGCCGGGGCCCGGCACGCGTTCGCCCTGGCGCGCGTTGATCTTGATCACCACGCCGTCGATCGGTGAGCGTACCAGCGCCTCCTCGGCAGTGGTGCGGGCACTATCGAGACGCGTCTTAATGACGCCAATGTCGCTGTCCATCTGCGACAGGTCGGACTGCAGCGTTTCCTTCTTGACGCGAAGCTTGGCCTGCTCGCGTTCGAGGTTCCACTGGGAGATGTTGACCTCGAGCTGCCTCACGTCGGGAGGCTTTCCCGAGCGCTGCATTTCCAGGACCTTGAGCTTGCTCTCCTCGATCGATGACTTCACGGCGACTTCCTGCTCGGCGATCTCGCCGACGCGATATCCCGAAACCATCGCTTTGCGCTGCTCGTTGGCCTTGACCAGCTCGGCTTCGACCTGGCGCACGCTCGCTGAAGCCTTAGGGAAATTGGACATCACCGCGACGATATCGTCCCGTTTGACCTTCTGGCCGTCGACGGCACGCAGTTCGAGAATGATAGCGCCGCCCGCCGGATCGCCGCCAATCGACACCGTGCCTGCCGGCGCGTCCGTATATCCACGCGCAATGAGTGGACCCGCGGCGCGCGCCTCGTTCTGCGCGCTGCTGGTCTGGCGGCTAGGGGTCATCCACAGCACCATGGCGCCGATGATGATCATCACGGCGAGCGCGGCCGCACTCCATCTGAATTTCTTAGCTCGCGCCATCCAAGTCTGTCCCAAACTCTCTCAAATTACCCAACAATTACCCAACATTGAGGTTAGAAGAGCGTCGTCGGAATCACCGTGCCCCTCGCGACGCCAACAATGGAGAAGGTACGATAGATCGGCGCCAGGATCTTATCGTATTCGTACAGTGGCGAATTAGACACATATACCACATCGCGGGCCTGCATCCCGAATTGCTGGGCCACGAAAATAGACACTGGCTGTTGGAGGTCCAGTCGAAAAACGCGGGCTTTCGCCGTAGGATTGTTCAGCAAGTCCCCCATCCGGAACACGTAAACGCCCGTCTTGTTGGCTCGTTCGTCCTTCAGGCCACTGACCTGCCCCAATGCCTCAAGAAGCGTCAGATTGGGCTTGCTCATCTCATAGTTCCCTGCCCTCTGGACAGCCCCTAGGACCGTGAACAGTTTGGAATTGGGCCGGACAACGATTTCGTCGCCTTTCTGGATGCCGACGTCAGCCCCTGCCAGGAGTTCCGAATACTGTGCCGTGAGGATCACCTGACCATGACGCCGGAGTACCACTTCGTATTGGGTCGCTCCCTGCGCTGCCCCTCCGGCACTAGCGGGGCCCGCCGGGCCGCCTCGGTTGTTGATCGCGTCGACAACCGATCGCACGCCTTCGAGAACGGACACACGACCAGGGTTCTTCACGTCACCTGAGACCATGACCGTATGAGTCCGGTCGGCGACGATCTCGACAATGACCTGAGGATCCTGCGCTTTGGCGCCGATCTGCTGAACAATGCGACGTTCGATCTCAGGCAGATCAAGGCCAGCAACGCGCACGACTCCGACATAGGGCACGTTGATGTTGCCGTCGTCGCCGACGCGCTGGGTGCCGAGGTCGGCGCCAGGAGTCTGGATCGTCGGAAAGATGTTGCCCGCGTAGGCCTCGAAGATGCGAACCCTCATCACATCGCCCGGAGCAACCGCGACGCGCGCGCCTGCCGATAGAGTGCTGGTGATCGACGGACGATCGACACTTGTTGGGGGCCGGAACGCGGCGACGGTGGTTGGGGTGAGGTCAATGACATCGAACGGCAGGGCCTCAGTGGAGGTCGATCCGGCGCCGCCCATCCACGGGCCGTCGCCCGACAGGGCCGAACAGCCGCCGGTACCCAAGCCCAAAGCAATAGCCACAGGTAGCATCGCGGCGCGCAGCGAGCTCCGAATTGTCAAAAGACCATCTCCGTCCAGACCGATTGGTACAACACACCGCCACGCGTCCCAGGGTCATGCCTCAGATTGCCCACTAATTAACCCGTGGTACCGCGCCGATGCAACCGGTCCGCTGGGGCGACCGCGAGCTTCGGACGCAACCGGCGCGTCGCTTCTTCGACTGAACCTGCCACGTCAAGGAGTTTGGAAAACCCGCTGACCTCCAGGCAATCCGCCGCAGGGCCGCTGAAACGACAGAATACGATGCGCACCTTCTGCTCCACGGCACGGTGCAGAACCACCGCTAGAGCGCGCACGCCGGCTGCGCTCATATAGGTCACCTCGCTGCCATCGGCGATCACGCGCGCATTCTGCCGCAACGCCTCCAACATCATCGCCTCGACCGACGGAGAAGTCGACGAATCGACACGTTCGGGCAGCATGACAGTGGCAATCGCCCCCTCCGCTTCGGTCCCTGTCATACGGACTTCTCCGTCGCATCATCCCCGCGGCGACGCCATCGCCCACCGAGATCAGTGCCACGCCAGTCGATCGACCTGCTGCTCAGCGCACTCACCATAAGCACCGGCGCCAACGCCTCACGCAACAGGGCGGCCAGCGCCGCACGCGGACCGAACGACAGGCCGCGACCGGCCATGAACCACTTCTCGCCGCACAGCCACACGACGGTATGGAACAGAAGCCCGGCAAGCACGATACCTGGACCGGCGCCGAGCCCGGCCAATGCCGCCGCGCCGGCAACGCCCGACACGGCCCAGCCGATCGCCGGCTCCCACAGTACCAGCGGCCACACCGGCAGGCGCAGCCGGGTCCGCGCCCAGCGGACCTGGCGCCGCCAAACGACCGACCAATCGCGTCGGCCGAGCGGCAACTGCGGCATAACATCGCCCAATCGCGTCGCCAGCCCGAGTTCGCGCACCGACCGGACGACAGAGTAGTCGTCGGCAATCCAGCGATTAAAGCCCTGCCAGTTGCCGATCCGCTGAAGGGTCTCGCGTGTCAGCGCGGTGACCCCACCTGACGCAACCGCAATACCGATCCGGTCGGCGGCGAACAGGAATCGCGCCTGATGGCTATCGATGTAGGCGCGCTCCATTTCGGCGGCGAAATTGCCGGGCGCCTCTCCCGCCTTCAGTGCCAGCACGAGTCCGACGCCGTGCGAAAGCGGCGCCGCGATCCGACCGAGTTCCCCGGCATCAAGCGCGACGCCGGCGTCGCAGAGCGCAACGACAGGGCGGCTCGCCGCCTCGAGACCTTTGCGCACGTTGTTCATCTTGGGATTGAAGGTGTCGTCGCTGCCGATGAGAATCGGCGCATCCGGCCACGCAGCCCGCGTCGGCACCACCGCGCCATCGTCCTCGCTCACGACGCAGATCAGGACTTCGGCACCGGCGCGAGACAACTCCGCCAGGGCCATGACGTAGGCCGTCGAAGCGTCGCCAGCGCCGTTCATCGGCGCAACAACGGTAAAATCGGCCGCATGATGATGCACTGCAGTCTGCGCTCTAGGGCTTCGGGCAAGTGCTGCGCTCGCCCAATGCACCACCGAACTGGCCGCCCACCAGCCGAGCCCGAGGCAGACCAGGGAATTGGCGTCCATCGGCCATCACTCGCCTGCTGAGAAGCGGTGCACGTCGTCCTTCTCCGTCATCAGCGCGCGGTGATACGAGCGGATGACCTCGTTGGGATCGCCCTGCTGACGGATCCGACCATCCTCGATCCAGATGGCGCGGCTGCACAGCCGCCGGACCTCGGACATCGAATGCGATACGAACAGGAGCGTGCCGTGCTTGCGGAAGCCGTCGATCCAGTCGAGGCACTTACGCTGGAAAGCGGCATCGCCGACCGCCAACGCTTCGTCGACCACCAGGATCTCGGCCTCGACATGCGCGCAGATCGAAAAGGCAAGGCGCGTGCGCATACCCATGGAGTAGTGCTTCACGGGCTGCTCCATGTAGTCGCCGATGCCGGCGAACTCGGCGATCGATTCGAATTTGCGTAGCACCTCGCCTCGCTTCAGGCCGAGCACGGCGCCGCCGATCATGATGTTCTCGCGACCCGACAGTTCGAGATCGAAGGTCGAACCGAGCGCCAGGACCGGCGCAATGCGGCCGGTGACCCTGAGTTCGCCGTGACTGGGCAGCGTCATGCCGCATATCACCTGCAGCAGGGTCGATTTCCCGCAGCCGTTGCGCCCCAGGATGCCGATGCTCTCGCCGCGCTGCACGTCGAGGTCGATGTCACGCAGCACCCAGAATGGCTTGAAATACGACCGCCACCAGCCGAACAGCACCTGCTTCAGCCAGTCGTTGCGCCGGGCGTAGAGCTGGTATGCCTTGCCGAGGTGCCGGGCCCGAACGACGATCTCAGATGACGTCGACGATGACATTCCGATACCTGTCGAAGAACCAGTAGCCGAAGTAGAAGGAGAACACCGAGGTCAGAAGCGTCCATGCATAGACATGCCAGTTGGGCAGCTTCCCGAGCAGCACGATGTCGCGCATGACTTCGACATAGCCGGTGAGCGCATTGGCGTAGATCCAGAAATCGAACGGCGGGGGCAGTGCGGTGTGCGGATAGAAGACCGGCGTGGCGAACATGAACAGCGGTACGACGTTGATCATCAGATAGCCGGCGTCGCGGGTGAACGCGCCGATCGCGGACAGGAACCACGACATGCCGATCAGGAAGGCGATGAAGGGAATGAAGATCAGCGGCATCAGCAGCACGGTCCACGGCAGGCTACCGGTCGCCGCCAACTGGAATAGCAGCATCACGGCGACGGAAATCAGGGTGTAGGCAGTCGCGCGCAACGTCGAGATCACCGCCAGCATGTCGCTCGGAAAGATCGTCTGCTTGATGAAATGGGTGTACTCGTGCAGCAGCATCGGCGCCCGGAACGCCATCTCCGACCAGAAGTTGAAGACGATGATGCCGCTGAAGATGAACAGCGCATAGCCTGTGCGCGGGCCGGCCGTGCTGCGGGTAAGCGGTAACTGCAGATTGGTCGTGAAGGCGAACGTATAGACGGCGATTGCCAGAAGGGGTGCGACCACCGCCCAGACCCAGCCGGCGACCGATCCTTTGAAGCGGTCGCGCAACTCGCGGCGCAGGATCGCCGCGATCAGATCCTGATGATGCCACATCTGCAGGAACGGCTTGATGACGAAGCGGTTCGCGCGTTGCAGCGGGCCGAGATTTTCGACCACGATCTGCTTGCCATTGACGACATTCACCGACGGCATCAGCCGCGTCTCTCCTTGTTGGGTCCCGTGGTGAGCCCGGTGGGGTACGATCCCACGACCCTCTGATTAAAAGTCAGATGCTCTACCGCTGAGCTACGGGCTCGCCCCGGTGTCGCGCCGCAGGTCGAAACCCCGCGCGGCGTCCGTATAAAGTGCGCCGACCCCACGGTCAACGCACGGGTCAACGCGGCCAGGACAGGCGTCAGGCGGGGGAAAACTTCTTTTTCAACCGCTCGAAGACCTTTTTGGAGACGAATTGCGAGGTGTCCCCGCCCAGGCGCGCAATATCCTTCACCAGGGACGACGAGATGAACTGGTGCCTGTCCGAGGCCATCAGGAAGATGGTCTCGACGTTGGGTTCCATGCGGGCGTTCATGTTGGCCATCTGGATCTCGTACTCGAAGTCCGACACCGCGCGCAGGCCGCGGATGACGATCGACGCACCGACTTCGCGTGCGAAGTGAATCAGCAAGCTCTTGTACGGTATGACCTTGATGCGCGCGCGGTCGGCCTCGGCAAACTCCTCGATGTCTTCCTTGATGATGTCGATCCGTTCTTCGAGCGAGAACAGTGGACCCTTGCCGATGTTGATGAACGGTCCGATCACCAGTCTGTCGACAAGCCGCAACGAGCGCCGAATCACTTCCGTGTGCCCGCTGGTTATGGGATCGAACGTGCCCGGATAGACACCGGTGCGGTCTACGGCCATGTCTCCCCCCTAAGCGCCGATTGCAGCGGCGGAGTCTTAACGACACGGGTGGTCCTTATCCACCGTTTGTTTCGGAATGGTCCTCGCCATTTCCGTTCCCGTTGACGGTGCCGGCGTCGTCCTCGCCGATGCGGATCGCCGAAACGACACGCTCGCCTTCGCTGACATTGACGATACGCACCCCGCGCGTGGCACGACCCGCGATGCGAACTCCATCGACCGGGCAGCGGATCAGGGTGCCGCCGTCGGTGACCAGCATGATCTGGTCGCGCTCGAGCACCGGGAACGCCGCCACGACCTGGCCTCCCTTGGCCAGGTTCATCAGTTCCACGCCCTTGCCGCCGCGGCCGGTCACCCGGTACTCGTAGGCCGACGTGCGCTTGCCGAAGCCCGAAGACGCCACGGTGAGGACGAACTCCTCCTTGGTCTGAAGCTCGGCAAAGCGTTCGGGCGACAGCGTGGTCGATGGCGCGGCCGCCTCCTCGCCCCCTGCTGGCGCTTCGTCCTCGCCGCTCTCGACGGCATTCTCGGCCTGACGCAACGCGCGCGATTGACGGAGGTAGGCATCGCGCTCTTCGGTCGTGATGCCTTTGCCGCCGTCGACCAGCGACATCGAGATCACCTCGTCGCCCTCGGCCAGGGCGATGCCGCGCACGCCCGTCGAGGCACGGCTCTGGAAGACACGCACTGTGCCCACCGAGAAGCGCATCGAGCGGCCCAGGCGCGTGGCCAACAGCACATCCTGTTCCTCGCTGCAGACGCCAACACCGATCAGCCGATCACCGGCGTCTTCGCCGTCGAACTTCATGGCGATCTTGCCGCTCTGGTTGACGCTCACGAAGTCGCTGAGTTCGTTGCGCCGCACGCCGCCACGCGCCGTAGCGAACACGACGTGAAGTGTCGCCCAGCTCGCCTCGTCCTCCGGCATCGGCATGACCGTGGTGATGATCTCGCCTTCGCTGAGGGGCAGCAGATTGACGAAGGCCTTGCCGCGCGCCTGCGGCGCACCTAATGGCAGTCGCCACACTTTCAATTTGTAGACGATGCCGCGGCTCGAGAAGAACAGTACCGGCGTGTGGGTGTTGGCGACAAACAGGCTGGAGACGAAATCGTCCTCGCGCGTAGCCATGCCGGAGCGGCCCTTGCCGCCGCGGCGCTGGGCACGATAGGCCGAGACAGGCACGCGCTTGACGTAGCCGCCGTGCGTGACGGTCACCACCATGTCTTCGCGCTGAATCAGATCTTCGATGTCCTGCTCGAATTCGTTGTCGACGATCTCGGTGCGCCGCGGTGTGGCGAACTGTTCCTTGATCCCGACCAGCTCCGTGCGCATCAGCGCGAACAGCTTGTCGCGGTCGCCCAGCAGCTCGAGATAGCCCTCGATGAGCTTGGCCATCTCGCCCAGCTCCTCGGCGATCTTGTCGCGCTCCAGGCCAGTCAGGCGCTGCAGGCGCAGCTCGAGGATGGCACGGGCCTGGATCTCGGAGAGCCGGTAGGTGCCCTCGGTGGAAACCTCGCGGCCGGGCTCGGCGATCAGCGCAATGAGCGGTGCCACGTCGGAGGCCGGCCAGGCCTTGGCCATCAGGCGATCGCGCGCGACGACCGGGTCGGACGCACTGCGGATCATCGCGATCACATCGTCGATGTTGGCGACGGCGATGGCGAGGCCGACCAGCACATGGGCGCGGTCGCGCGCGTGGTTGAGCTCGAACTTGGTGCGCCGCGTCAGCACCTCGGCGCGGAAGCGGATGAAGGCCTCGAGCAACTCCTTGAGGCTCATCAGCTTCGGCCGGCCACCGTCGAGCGCCAGCGCATTGACGCCGAACGAGGTCTGCAAGGGCGTGTAACGATAGAGCTGGTTCAGCACGACGTCGGCCATGGCGTCGCGCTTGAGCTCGATGACCAGCCGCACGCCGTCGCGGTCGCTCTCGTCCCTGATCTCGGAGATGCCCTCGACCTTCTTGTCGCGCACCACCTCTGCGATGCGCTCGTGCAGGCGCGCCTTGTTCTCCTGGTAGGGAATCTCCGAGACGATGATCGACTCGCGGCCGCCGCGGCCTTCCTCGATCCGGGTCTTGGCGCGCATGATCAGCGAGCCGCGGCCGAGCTCGAAGCCGGCGCGGATGCCGTTACGGCCAAGAATGATGCCGCCGGTCGGGAAGTCCGGACCCGGCACGTATTCCATGATCTGCGGCACGGTGAGTTCGGGATTGTCGATCAGTGCGCAGCACGCATCGATCAGCTCGCCGAGATTGTGCGGCGGGATG
>PLYQ01000002.1:36850-40136 GCA_003153415.1 Rhodospirillales bacterium
AGCGTGTCGTAGATCGCCGAGTCGCCGTGCGGGTGATACTTGCCCATCACGTCGCCGACGATGCGGGCAGACTTGCGGAACGGGTGCGTGGAGTCGTAGCCGCCTTCCTTCATGGCGTAGAGCACGCGGCGATGCACCGGCTTCAGGCCGTCGCGCGCGTCGGGTAGCGCGCGCGCCACGATCACGCTCATCGCGTAATCGAGGTAGGAGCGTTTCATCTCCTCTTCGATCGTGATCGGCGCGATGTCGTGCGAAGGCGGCTGCGGAGGCGGCGCGTCGGAGGGCGGCGGCGCCGGCGGAAGGATCGTATCGTCGCTCACGGAAACCTGTTTTTGCTCGTTTTTGTGGCCCTGCCAGAGGGCCCGGCGGAACAGATTCGCACCCTAGCAAACCGCACCCGGAACACCAACAAAAAACGCTCCGGGAACCCCTCTTTAACATATTGATATTATTGACTAAATTGTTCCCGAAAACGGCCTACGGAAAGGCTCCAAATTGACCTCGAAAACAGCTCCTTCCGCGGCCTCGGTCGCAGTCTTCGACCTGGGCGGGGTGCTGCTCGACTGGAACCCCCGCCACCTCTACCGAAAGCTGGTCGCCGACCCGGTCGAAATGGAGCGGTTCCTCGCCACGGTGACCACACCGCAATGGCATGGCGCGCAGGATCACGGCGGCGATCCGGCCGCGGCGACACGCCGACTGCAGGCCGAGTATCCCCGCCATGAGGCGCTGATCGCCGCCTTCTACGACCGGTTCGACGAGATGTGCGACCACTCTTTTCCCGAGATGGTGGCGCTGGTCGAGCGCCTGCACGCCGCCGGGACGCCACTCTACCTTTTGTCCAATGCACCGGGCTTCATGGACGGCTGGCTGCGCGGGACGGCCCACCGCCGCCATCCCTTCCTTGGCCATTTCCACGACTACGTCGTGTCGGGCCTGGTCGGCTACTCCAAGCCGGATGCGGCAATCTATCGGCTTGCCTGCAGCCGCGGCGGCTTCAGCCCGGAACAAGCTGTTTTCATCGACGATTCGCAGAAGAACGTCGAGGGCGCGCACGCCATCGGCATGCATGCCATTCATCACCGCTCGGCCGACGAAAGCGCGGCCGCGCTGCGGGCGTTGGGGTTGCCCGCCTAGAACGGGATATCGTCGTCGAGCTCGCCCTTGCCGCCGCGCGCCGCTGGCTTGCTACCGCCGCCACCGCCCGACATGGCCGGAGCCATGCCGTCGTCGGCAGCGCCGGCACCGCCGCCCTCACCGCCGCCGCTGCGGCCATCGAGCATGGTCAAGGCACCGCCGAACCGCGGGATCACCACCTCGGTAGTGTAGCGTTCCTGGCCGCTCTGGTCGGTCCATTTGCGCGTCGAGAGCTGGCCCTCGACATAGATCTTGGAGCCCTTGCGCACGTATTTCTGCGCTACCTCGGCCAGCTTCTCATTGAAGATAACGACACGGTGCCACTCGGTGCGCTCCTTGCGCTCGCCGGTCTGGCGATCGCGCCAGGTGTCCGACGTGGCTATCGACATGTTCACCATGGATCGGCCGTCCTGCATGGACTTCACTTCCGGGTCGCGGCCCAGGTTGCCGACGAGAATGACTTTGTTGACGCTGCCCGCCATGGGGGCCTCCTTCGCTTTCCCGGTGCCGCGGGACGCGGGCACCTACCTCATGGCGGCCAAACTAGACCCACCGGCCTGTGGGCAGCTACCGATTTTGGGTTGTAAGGCGAAGGAGGCACGTGAGCTTGGCTCATGCCGCCCCTCCGACATTTCATTGGTTCCCTGCATGGCCCCTGCTTAGTGTCCGCGCCATGAAAGAATCCTTCCACGTCTCCCAGGTTTCGCGCGGTCAGGCCTATGCGATCCTGGGCGGGGCGGCCCTGATGATGACCCTGGCCATGGGCATCCGGCAGAATTTCGGCCTGTTCCAGGCGCCCGCGCCCCGGGAATTGGGCATCGCTATTTCCGACTTTGCCCTCGCCATCTCGATCCAGCAGGTCGCCTGGGGCCTCAGCCAGCCCTTCGCCGGCATCCTGGCCGACAAGTACGGCACACGCTGGGTATCGCTGGCCGGCAGTCTGATCTTCGTCCTTGGCCTGTGGCTGATGGCGACCGCGACCAGCGCGCTGCCAATCGTGATCGGCGCCGGCGTGATGATCGGTGTGGCCCTTGCCTGCACGACCTCGGGCATCACCGCCAATATCGCTGCCCGTGTCGTGGCGCCCAACCGCCGCACCTTGGCCTTCGGTATCGTGTCGGCGGCGGGATCGGTCGGCACCATGCTGACCGCGCCGATCGCGGCTTACTTCCTCAATCACGACGGCTGGCGCGCCGGGCTATGGGCATTCCTGATCCTGGCCATTGCCATGCTGCCGGCCGCCTTCGTCGGCAGCCGCGCCGACAAGCTGCCCAACAGCCTGGCGAACGACCTCAACTTGACGCTCGGCAGCGCCCTCGACGAGGCGCGCCGCCACAGTGGCTACATCGTGATGTCCTTCGCCTTCTTCGTCTGCGGCCTACAGCTCGTGTTCCTCACCACCCACCTGCCGACCTACCTGGCCCAATGCGGTATGGACGCCTCCTACAGCGCCCTCGTGTTGATGTTGATCGGCGGCTTCAACATCGTGAGTTCCTGGATGTTCGGCTGGCTGGGCGACCGTTACCCCAAACGCCTGCTGCTGGGCGCGATCTATCTCCTGCGGTCCCTGGCTCTTGCCCTGTTCTTCATGTACCCGCCGACCCCACTCACCGTGGTGCTGTTCGGCGTCGCCATGGGCACCCTGTGGCTGGGCGTCATCCCGCTGGTCAACGGGCTGGTGGTGCAGATCTTCGGCCTGCGCTTCCTGTCGACGCTGACCGGCATCGCCTTCCTGAGCCACCAGGCTGGCTCCTTCCTCGGCGCCTGGGGCGGCGGCTATCTCTTTGATCTGATGGGCTCCTACGACCTCGCCTGGAAGATCGGCGTGCTGGTCGGGCTGATTGCCGGCACCGCGCAATTGCTGATGAACGACAGGCCGACCGCCCGGGTGGCCGCTGCGGAGGCCGTCGCGGCCTGATAAATCCTGACACTTTCAGTGGCAAAGCTGGGGGTTAATCGCCATATGCGCTGAGGCAGCGCATCGCCTATTCTTGCCCCAACAAATGGCCAAATCCCGCTTACCCGCTGCCGAGCCGCACCGCTTCATCTCGATCCGCGGCGCCCGCGAGCACAATCTCAAGAATGTCGACATCGACCTGCCACGCGACCGCCTGGTGGTGATCACCGGCCTGTCGGGCTCGGGCAAGTC
>PLYQ01000002.1:40148-42067 GCA_003153415.1 Rhodospirillales bacterium
ACCGTGACCGAGATCTACGATTACCTGCGCCTGCTGTTCGCGAGAGTCGGCGTGCCCTATTCACCCGCCACCGGGCTGCCGATCGAGAGCCAGACGGTGTCGCAGATGGTCGACCGCATCAAGACGATGGCCGACGGTACGCGGCTCTATTTGATGGCGCCCATCGTGCGCGGCCGCAAGGGCGAGTATCGCAAGGACCTGCAGGAATTGCAGAAGAAGGGATTCCAGCGGGTCAAGGTCGACGGCAAGCTCTACGAGATCGCCGAGGCGCCGGCACTCGACAAGAAATACAAGCACGACATCGACGTCGTGGTGGACCGCATCGTCGTCAAGCCTGACCTCGGCAACCGCCTGGCCGACTCGATCGAGACGGCGCTCACGCTGGCCGAAGGACTGGCGATCGCCGAGAACGCCGACACCGGCGAGCGCACGGTATTCTCCTCGCGCTTCGCCTGCCCGGTCTCGGGCTTTACCATCGAGGAGATCGAGCCCCGGCTGTTCTCCTTCAACGCGCCGCAGGGTGCTTGCCCGGCCTGCGACGGCCTGGGCGTGAAAATGTTCTTCGATGCCGAGATGGTGGTGCCGGACGATCGCCTGTCGCTGACCGAAGGCGCCGTCGCGCCGTGGGCCGACTCCTCCGGCCAGTATTACCTGCAGACGCTCGAGAGCATCGCCAAGCACTTCAAGGTCAAGATGTCGACCTCGTGGCGCGACCTGCCCAAGAAGGTGCGCGACGTCATCCTGCAGGGCAGCGGCAGCGAAGCCATCGCCATGCGCTATGACGACGGCATCCGCCAGTACCAGACCACCAAGCCGTTCGAAGGCGTGATCCCCAATCTCGACCGCCGTTGGAAGGAAACCGACTCTTCGTGGGTGCGCGAGGAGCTCGAGCGCTTCCAGCAGGAGCACAAGTGCGAGACCTGCGGCGGCGCCCGGCTGAAGCCCGAGGCGCTGGCGGTCAAGATCGCCGGCCTCAACATCAGCCAGACCACCGAGTTTTCGATCGGCGATGCGGTGAAGTGGTTCCTGGCGCTGGCGCCCAAGCTCACCGCCAAGCAGCGCGAGATCGCCGAGCGCATCCTGAAGGAGATCAACGAGCGGCTGGGCTTCCTCGATAACGTCGGCCTCAGCTACCTCACCTTGAACCGCACCTCCGGCACGCTGTCGGGCGGCGAGAGCCAGCGCATTCGCCTTGCCTCCCAGATCGGCTCGGGCCTGACCGGCGTGCTCTATGTGCTCGACGAGCCGTCGATCGGCCTGCACCAGCGCGACAATGACCGCCTGCTGAAGACGCTGACCCGGCTGCGCGACCTCGGCAACACGGTGCTGGTGGTCGAGCATGACGAGGATGCCATCCGTGCCGCCGACCATCTGGTCGACATGGGCCCCGGCGCCGGCCGGCACGGCGGCCACGTGATCGCCCAGGGCACGCCCGAGGAGGTGATGCGCAACAGCGCCAGCCTGACCGGGCAATATCTCTCCGGCTTCCGCCAGATCCCGATCCCCAAGGAACGGCGCCGGCCGCCGGCCGTGGGAAGCAAGGCCGGACGCTGGCTCACCGTCAAGGGCGCCAAGGCCAACAACCTGCAGAACGTCACGGCCAGCATTCCGCTCGGCACCTTCACCTGCGTTACCGGCGTGTCGGGCAGCGGCAAGAGCACGCTGATCGTCGAAACGCTATACAAGGCGCTGGCCAAGCGGCTCAACAATGCGCGCGAGCATCCCGGCGAGCACAGCGGGCTCGAGGGCGTGGGCCATCTCGACAAGATCGTGGATATCGACCAGTCGCCGATCGGCCGCACGCCGCGCTCCAACCCGGCGACCTACACCGGCGCCTTCTCGCCGATCCGCGACTGGTTCGCGCAACTGCCCGACTCGACGGAGCGCGGCTACAAGCCCGGCCGCTTCTCGTTCAACGT
>PLYQ01000113.1 GCA_003153415.1 Rhodospirillales bacterium
CAAGAACCTCTACGACCTGCCGCCGGAGGAACTCTCCAAGGTTCCGACCGTCGCCGGCTCGCTGCGCGAGGCGCTGAACTGCCTCGACGGCGACCGCACCTTCCTCACCAAGGGCGGCGTGTTCACCGACGACCAGATCGACGCCTACATGGAACTCAAGTGGGAAGAGGTCTACGCCTGGGAACACCAGCCCGCGCCGGTCGAGTACAAGATGTACTACTCGGTCTGATTTTTCCGATCTTTCGGATCATGGAAGGGCCCGCTGTTGCGGGCCCTTCTTTTGTTGGAGGATGCCAGCCGCAAATCGAGGGATGAGACGCATGGGCTGGATGGACGAGGCAATGGAGACACTGCGGCCCTGGATCGGGCGCGTGCGGGTCGTCGAGGACGATATCGGCCTGATGGCGGTGAAGCGTGCGGCCGGCACCTTCAACTTCGATCCCGAGAGCTTCAAGGTGGGCAGCGCGCTGCCGCCGCACTGGTTCGGCATTTTCTTCACCGAGACAGTACGCCAGGACCAGCTCGGACCCGACGGCCATCCCAACAAGGGCGTCATCCTGCCGCCGATCCCGATGCCGCGCCGCATGGGCGCGGGCCGTCGTGTAAAGGTGATGGGCGCGCTGCGCGCCGGCGAACCCGCCGTGAAGAAAGTCGAAGCCGCCAACATCGTCCCCAAGTCGGGTCGCTCGGGCGACATTTTCGTGCTCACTCTGCGCAATACCTTCGAACAGCACGGCAAGACGATCGCCGTCGACGAGGCCGACGCGATCTACCGCCCTGCCGTGCCGCCCGGCCAGAAGACGACGGCGACCGTGGCGACGCCCGCGCGCTCGGACCACGCCTGGAGCGACAAGACCCCGCTCACCAACGCGCTCAACTTCCGCTACTCCTCGCTCACCTGGAACGCGCACCGCATCCACTATGACGGCGACTACACGCGCAGCGAGGAAGGCTATCCCGCCCTCGTCTCCAACGGCGGGCTATCGATGCACCTGATGATCGATGCAGCGCTCCGGCACGCCAAGGGCACGCTCACCGGCTTCACCGCCCGGCTCGTCCATCCTCTGTGGGTCGGCGATCTCATTGATGTCCGTGGAGAGGATCAGCGTGACGGCAAGCTGAAAATCTGGGCGGCCGACAAGAACGGCGTGCTGTGCGGCGAAATGGACCTGGAGTTCTCAGCGTGACCGGCGGCCCTCTCGAAGGCGTCCGCGTCGTCGACCTGACGACCATCGTCGTCGGCCCCATCTGCACACGCACGCTGGCCGACTATGGCGCCGAGGTGATCAAGGTCGAGGCGCCCGGCGGCGATCTCTTGCGCTCCATGGCCGAGGGCAACCGCAATCCCGGCATGTCGGGCAAGTTCATCAACTTCAATCGCAACAAGCGCTCGATCGTGCTCGACATCAAGAAACCCGCCGGGCTCGCGGCGCTAGTGTGCCTGATCGAGCGGGCCGACGTGTTCGTCAGTAACGTGCGGCCCGAGGGACTGACGCGCGCCGGGCTTGACCATGCGAGCCTCGCGAAGAAGAACCCCAAGCTCATCCATTGCTCGATCCTGGCCTTCGGCCGCGGCGGCCGTTACTTCAACCGGCCGGCCTATGACCCGGTGATCCAGAGTCTGTCCGGCGTCGCCGGCACGTTGGCCCGCGCCACCGCCACCGGCGAGCCGAGGTTCGTGCCCATGGTGATGAGCGATCACACCAGTGGGCTCATCGCCGCTCAGGCCATCGGCTTCGCGCTCTATCGCCGCGAGAAGACCGGCAAGGGCGAGGCGATCGACGTGCCGATGCTCGAGAACATGGCGTCGTTTGTGAGCAGCGAACATCTCGGCGCCGCCACCTTCGACCCGCCAGTCGGTCCGACCGGCGACGGCCGGCTGCTCAGCCCCAACTACCGGCCGGTGCCGACCAAGGACGGTTACGTCACCGTGCGCCCCAACACCAACGCCCAGGCCTTCGCTTTCTTCGACGCGATCGGCCGGCCCGAACTCAAGACCGACCCGCGCTTCGACAGCGCCGCGTCTCGTACCCGGAACGCACCGGCCTACTTCGAGGTGCAGGCCACGAGCCTGGGCGACAAGACGACCGACGAGTGGGTCGAGATGTTCGACAAGCTCGACGTGCCGGCCGCGCGCTACAACTCGATCGATGACCTGCTGACCGACCCGCACCTCAAGGATGTCGGCTTCTACAAGGAAGAAGAGCATCCCAGCGAAGGCAAGCTCCGCCGCACCAAACTCGCCAACGTCTTTTCCGGCGGCGCGCGCCAAGATGAGGGTCATGCCCCGCGCATGGGAGAACACACGCGCGAGATCCTGGCCGAGGCGGGCTACGGCAACGCCGAGATCGACGCACTGCTGTCAGACGGCGCGGCGTCGGAGGCAGCCAGACGATAGGACAGAGGGCGGAAGATGGTTGCCAGCGACAGCTTTGGCGAGTTCCTGCGCGAGCAGCTCGCTCCGCTCGGCCGCGTCACCATGCGGCGCATGTTCGGCAAGACCGGTGTGTTCTGCGACGGGGTGATGTTCGGGATGGTGACCGACAACATGCTGTACCTGCGGGTTGATGATCACAACCGGGCGGCCTTCAAGGAAGCCGAGTCCTTTCCGCCCCTGAGCTACGAGAAGAAGGGCTCCACCATAGACCTCTCCTTTTGGCGCGCGCCGGAGCGACTGTTCGACGAACCCGATGAACTTGTCGCGTGGGCGCGAATAGCGCTGGCGGCGGCGCGTCGGGTCGCGGCGAAGCGATAACGTGCTGCCGACTTGACAATCATTGCGTAATACGCAACAATAGATCCGCATGGGGACCCGGACCCAAGGCATATTGGCGAAGCGCGGGGGCCGCGGGGGACGCCGGACAATGGGCCGGATCGAGTGCGGTGTAGAGGCTTTGGGGCCTCGCCTACTACTGGTTGGGATGGGAGGAATTGTTTGCAGTATTTCTAACCGCTACTGAAGCTAAATGTTGTGGCCACTTTAGAACGGCCGATCGCCCTCGATCAGCACGCGCTGCATGACCCGCTTCTCGCCCATGGGATAGTCGACGTCGACCCTGTGCATGGTGGCGCGGTTGTCCCAGATCACGGCGTCGCCCACCGTCCATTTGTGCGCATAGTGGAAGCGCTCCTGCCGGCAGTGCGCCGCCAGCTCATCGAGCAGCGCGTCGCTCTCGGCCCGCGCCATGCCGACGATGCGGTCGAGGCGATTGAAGTTAAGGTAGAGCGCCTTCAGTCCATTGTCGGGATGGGTGCGCACCAGCGGATGCTCGACGTCGGGCGTCTCGGCGATCTCCTGCGCGGTGCGCTGCGAGGGCCGGTTACGCGCGCGCGGCGTGTCGTAGGCATGGATGGCGCGGAGGCCGTCGATCCGATTTTTCGTGGCGTCCGGCAGCGCCTCGTAGGCCGCGCGCATGTTGCAGAACCAGGTGTTGCCGCCGCGGCTGGGAATGTCGATGGAATGGAGCAGCGTGGCCTTGGCCGGCGTCGAGAAATACGAATCGTCGGTGTGCCAGTCCTCGGAGCGCAGCGCCGTCTTGTCGGTCGTGCCGTCTTTCATCAGCGTGCTCACCATCACCGACACTTCCGGGACGGCTTCGACGCGCTTGTAGCGCAGCAGCTGGGTGCGCGGCTTGCCGAAGGCCGCGGCGAAGTCACGGGTCTGTTCCGGCGTCATCGGCGCGCCGGGGATTTCCAGCAGCAGGTGATCGCCCAATGCCTTCTTGAGCAGCGACGCAACCTCCGGCTTGGCGATCTGGGTGCGATCCAGCCCCTCGACGCGTGCGCCGAGGGCTGCTTCGGTGGGAACGATCCTAGGTTCAGCCATACGCGCACTGTAGCGCTCTTGAGCGCTTCTAGCGCGCAAAAAACCGGAAACCAACCCCGTCAGCCAGGTGCGCGAGCGCTCGATGAGTGCTTTCGCCTTCTGCCAGGCCGGCAGCGAACGGACGAAGGCGTAGGCGCGGTCGCGCCAGTAGAAGAAATGCGTGTCGGCCCAGGCGAACCAACGGATGGTCATCAAGGTCGGCCGCAGAATGCGATAGAGGCGCGCCACGATCGCCGTCGCCAGCACCTTGCCGGCGATCAGAGTGGCCAGTGCGAGCGTGTAGCGATGGTGGGCGCCGAACCAGACCGCCCAGAACTTGATGGGCAAAATCAGGACCGACGGCATTACGAACGTCAGCAGCGCGCCGTAAGGCGGCAACGTGATCAGCCAGGCCTCGAGACGCGCAATCGGCGGCAGGCGCGCGAACGCCGCCATCGCCACGTTCAGGTATTTGATCAGTACCTGTTCGAAGAAGACGATCGCCGCGGCGAACGGCACGAACAGAAGTTCGAGCGCGCGCTTGAGATGCTGCTTCATGGAAACCCTGCCGCAGCTAAGGTTGGTCGCCTAGACCGTCTTTACAAGCTCCGCGATGGCGGCTCCCACCGTCTTGGTGTCGCCATTTCCGCCAAGATCCTTGGTGCGCGGACCGCCCTCGACGAGTGACGCCGCAATCGCCCGCTCGATGGCATCAGCCGCATCGTTGTAGCCGAGGTGGCGCACCATCATGGCGCCCGACCAGATCTGGCCGATCGGATTGGCGATGAACTTGCCGGCGATGTCCGGTGCCGAGCCGTGCACCGGCTCGAACATCGAGGGGAACTTGCGCTCGGGATTGATGTTGCCCGACGGCGCCACGCCGATCGAGCCGGTGAGCGCCGGCCCGAGGTCGGAGAGAATATCGCCGAACAGGTTGGAGCCGACCACGACGTCGAACCAGTCCGGGTTGCGCACGAAATGCGCGGTGAGAATGTCGATGTGATACTGGTCGGTCCGGATGTCGGGATAGTTCTTCTTCATCTCGGCGAAGCGCTCGTCCCAGAACGGCATGGTGTGGATGATGCCGTTGGATTTGGTGGCCGAGGTCACGTGCTTCTTCTTGCCCTTGCGGGCGAACTCGAAGGCAAACTTCATGACGCGGTCGCAGCCCTTGCGCGTGAACACCGCTTCCTGGACTGCGAACTCGTTCTCGGTACCCTGGAACATGCGGCCGCCGAGTGTCGAATACTCGCCCTCGGTGTTCTCGCGCACCACCCAGAAATCGATGTCGCCCGGCTTGCGGTTGGCGAGCGGCGACGGCACGCCCTCGAACAGGCGCACGGGCCTGAGGTTCACGTACTCGTCGAAATCGCGGCGGATCGGGATCAGCAGACCCCACAATGAAACGTGGTCGGGCACGCCCGGCCAGCCGACGGCGCCGAGGAAGATGCTCTCGAAGGCCTTGAGCTGCTCCATGCCGTCGTCGGGCATCATCTTGCCGGTCTTGGCGAAGCGATCGCACGACCAGTCGAAGTCGGTGAACTCCAGCTCGAAGTTGAAACGGCGGGCCGCGGCTTCCAGCACGCGCACTCCCTCCGGAACGGTTTCCTTGCCGATTCCGTCTCCCGGAATGAGCGCGATCTTGTGCTTGGCCATCCTGTCCTCCCGTTAGCGCGCGCACCCTATCAGCCGCTCCGCACAGGGCAAGACTGGGCTGCCTTGGCGCTTCGTCGCGGGAACGCTTAGGATCAACACAACAAGAAAACAAGCCGTTGGTGGAGACTCAAATGTTCGGAAATATCCGAATGACGGGCTTTGTCGTCGCGCTGTCTTGCGCGCTGTGGGCCGCCGCTGCCGTCGCCCAAACGCCGGCCGCTTGCCCGTGGAATGCAACCTGGCTCGCCGAAGGCACCAAGCTGCGCTGTACCTGCGAGGCGGGCGCCGCCGGCAGCGCGTTCGGCAGCGTGCGCTACACGGCCGACTCCTCGATCTGCCAAGCGGCCGTCCACGCCGGCAAACCACCCGGCCCGATCGACCTGATCGTTGGCGGCGCCTGCCCGGCGTTTCCGGGCTCTGCGGCCAACGGCGTCACGACATCGAATTGGGCGAGCTTCGACAAGAGCTTCAGCTTCGGCGACAGTCTGCCGCCCTGCCCCGCCGTAGCGGCGGCCCCGCCACCGCCCGCGTCGGCGCCGGCAGCCGCCACGGTCGCCAACTGTCCGTCGTTCATCACCCAGTCGGACATGAACAAGCCGGGCAAGAGCCTGACATGCGTTTGCGACAAGGCGCTCGACCTCCAGGTCGGGGTCGCCTATGGCGTCGATCGCTATAGCGACGATTCGGCGATTTGCGTCGCCGCGCGGCACGCCGGCAAGTTGCTCGAACCTGGCGGCACCGTGACGGTTTACGCCGCCGAAGGCTGTGGCAATCTCGAAGGCTCGCAACGCAATGGCAT
Organism: Rhodospirillales bacterium; assembly: GCA_003153415.1. GTDB lineage: Bacteria > Pseudomonadota > Alphaproteobacteria > Reyranellales > Reyranellaceae > Reyranella. The sequence continues at coordinate 6,261 of PLYQ01000113.1, forward strand.
CACGACCAAGAGCTGGCGCGCGTCGGTCCCGGGAACGATCTCGTTCGTCACGCCGGCGCCGGCCTGCGCCGCGCCGCCACGGCGCCCTCGACGACGGCCGCCGCGCCACGCCCGGCCGCACCCGCCGACCAATACGTCAAGAAGCTCGACTTCGCGAAGATCGAGGCCCTCGCCTCGAAGTGATCCGGCTCCTGCCTGGGCCGCTTAACCGCAATGCGGGAGGGCGGCGTTGCCCGCGCCCGTTCACGCGGCCATGATTGGCGGGCGTTCAGCGGAGCAGAAATCCATGTCCCTCGACCTCAAGATCACAGGCGGCACGATCGTCGACGGCACCGGTAAGGCGGGCTTCGTCGGCGACCTCGGGATCAAGGGCGGCAAGGTCGTGGCGATCGGCAAGGCCGACGGTCCCGCCACCAAGACAATCGACGCGCGAGGCCGGGTCGTGGCCCCGGGCTTCGTCGATGTGCACACCCATTACGACGCGCAGATCCTGTGGGACCGCATGCTGAGCATCTCGCCGTGGCATGGCGTCACTACGACGGTGATTGGCAATTGCGGCTTTGGCGTCGCGCCGACGCGCGCGGCTCACCGCAAGCTGATCCTGCAGACGCTCGAGAAGGTCGAGGGCATGAGCCTCGACGCGCTGCAGGCGGGCCTGGGCGACGACTGGCCCTTCGAGACCTTTCCGCAGTATCTCGACACCGTCGAGCAGCGCGGTTCGGCGATCAACGTCGCCGTCCTGTTCGGCCACACGCCGCTGCGCCTCTACGCCATGGGCGAGGCCTCGACCGAGCGTGCCGCGACCGCCGACGAGATCGCCGCCATGAAGAGACTGATGCGCGAGGCGATGGACGCCGGCGCCATCGGCTTCGGCACCTCGATGTCGGTGAGCCACAACGGCTATGCCGGCAAGCCGGTGCCGAGCCGGCAGGCGACCTATGACGAGATGGAGCAACTCGTCTCGGTGATGGGCGAGCTGAAACGCGGCCTGATGCAGATCACCATCGGCCGCGAATTCTCGACCCGGCATATGGCCGAGGTCAGCCGCAAGTACAATGTTCCCGTGACCTGGACGGCGCTGCTGTCGCACCTCTACGGGCCGGGCGGCCATCGCAAGCAGCTCGACCTCGCCGCCGAGCAGCGCCGGTCGGGCGCGATGGTGATCCCGCAGGTGAGCTGCCGACCTTTAAACTTCGAATTCACCTTCGCCGAGCCGTTCATCTTCGACGTCATGAAATTCATGAACGAGCTGGCTATCGCCGACGCAAAATCACCCGGCACGCGCCGGCGCGCCTACAACGATCCCGCCTGGCGCGAGAAGCTCAGGTCCGAAGTGACGCCTCTCTTCCAACACTGGTGGGATCGCGTGGTCATCGCCTGGGCGCCTTCGCACAAGGAACTCGAGGAGCAGCCACTCACCGAGGCGGCGGCGAAGCTCGGCAAGGATCCGGTCGATCTTGCCCTCGATATCGCGCTCGCCAGCGACCTGCAGGCGCGCTTCCGCATGGCGGTGATGAATTTCGACGAAGGCGAAGTGGCCGAGCTGATCACCGATCCCAACACCATCATTGCGCTGAGCGACGCCGGCGCGCATGCGAGCCAGCTCTGCGATGCCTGCTACGCCACTTACCTGCTCGGCCACTGGGTGCGCGACAAGAAGACCTTCACGATCGAGCAGGCGGTGCACAATCTGACGCAGCGGCCGGCCGAGATGTTCGGCATCACCGACCGCGGCGTGCTGGCCAATGGCCGGCCGGCCGACGTCGTGGTGTTCGACGCGGCGACCATCGGTCCCGGACCGCTCAAGCGCGTGCACGACCTGCCGGCCGGCGCCGACCGCCTGGTGGCGGAGGCCAACGGCATCGATGCGGTGATCGTCAACGGCCGCATCGTGCGCCAGGGTGGCAAGGACACCTTTGCCGCCAACGACAAACTGCCCGGCCGACTGCTGCGCCACGGCCACGCCGCCTAACTGGAGGAAACATCATGATCCACGTCATCGCCATCATCACCGCCAAGCCTGGCAAACGCGACGAAATCCTCAAGAACTTCAAAGCCAACGTGCCTGCCGTCCACGCCGAAAAAGGCTGCATCGAATACGGCGCCACGGTCGACGTCGAGGGCGGCCCGTTTGCGAAGTTCGGCCCGGACACCATGGTTGTGGTCGAGAAGTGGGAGAGCATGGACCACCTCAAGGCCCACGGCGCGTCGGAGCACATGAAGGCCTACGGCGCCAAGAACAAGGATCTCGTCGCCAATCGCGCCGTTCACGTGCTGCAGAACGCTTGATCAGAGAAAACGACGTCGTCGCCTACGAGCGCGACGGCGTCGTCTGTCTGCGCGGCCAGTTCGACGAGGGCTGGATCGCCCGCCTGCGCGCGGCGATCGAGCGCGACCTCGCCGCGCCCGGTCCCAACGCCACCAACTTCGCCGAGGGCAGCAGCGCCGGGAAATTCTTCGGCGACATGTTCATGTGGCGGCACGATCCGGAGTTCCGCGCCGCCGCGCTTGAGTCCCCCGCCCCCGCGATTGCGGCGAAGCTGATGGGCTCCGGCAGCGCCGACTTCTTCTACGACCAGCTTTTCGTCAAGGAGCCGGGCACCGCGCATCCGACGCCGTGGCATCAGGACCAGCCCTACTGGCCAGTGAAAGGCTGGCAGATCACGTCGGTGTGGATCGCGCTCGATCCGATCGACCGCAGCAATGGCGCCGTCGAATTCGTCGCGGGTTCGCATCGCTTTGGCGTCAGCTACCGGCCGACACCTTTTCGCAAGGGTCACGAGATCAAGTTCACCGACAGCGCGCTTTCGCAGATCCCCGACATCGACGCCGAGCGCGGCAAGTACGACATCAAGTGGTGGAAGATGGAACCCGGCGACTGCCTGGTGTTTCACGCCATGATCGTCCATGGCGCGCCGGGCAACCTCACTCCCGGCGCTCGCCGCCGTGGCTTGTCGCTGCGCTACACCGGCGACGATGCCCGCTACGATCCGCGACCGGGCACCTTCCAGTTTCCGCACACGCCCGATCTCGTGGCCGGCGCGCCGATGACGTGCGATCTCTTTCCGCGCGTGTGGCCGACGGCCTAGCTCAGGCGTCGCGCACGATGCCTTTGCGCACGATGTCGAGCATGCCCTTGATCAGGATCTCGCGGTCCGTCCACGGGAAATCCGGCTTGTGGATCAGCGCGGCGACGACGCCGTGGATGCCCATCCAGCAAAGTTCGGCACAGGTGTCGGGCGGATAGGCGAGCTTGTGGCCTGAGGCCTCGGCCTGCGCCAGGATCGCGACCAGACGGCTGAACACCACGGCACCCTTGGCACCCGGGCGGTCGGGATCGTCGGTCGCGGTGCGATGGCCGGTCCGGCGAATCTGCTCGGGGACATGATCGGCCATGAAGACCAGGCGGTATTCGTCGGGATGCTCCAGGCCGAACCTGGCATAGGCCCTGCCGAACTCGCACATCTTGTCCAACGGGTCGCCGGCCGCCCTCTCCAAGTCCGCGATCAATTCGATCAGACGCCCAAACGTCTGATCGCAGAGCGCCAACATGATGGCGTCTTTGTCGTGAAAGTAGAGATAAAGCGCGGGTGCGGACACGCCAACCCGATCGGCGATCCTGCGGATCGTCGTGGCGTCGTAGCCTGCTTCCAGAAACAGCTCCTTGGCCGCCTGAAGGATTTCGTCGCGGCGGGTGTGGCCTTCCCCCCGCCTCTTGCGGCCGCCGGCCAGAGCTGTTGAAAAACCTGCCAATCGCATTCCTTCCATCTTGACTCTTAACTGACCAACGATAACTTATCAATGGTCAGTTAACAACGTTCACTCCCTTTCCGATGAACATTGTAAACCTTGGAAGGAAGCCCCGCCATGCGTCTCCCGATCAAAGGCTTGCCGCTCAAGCTCACCAGCCTCGCCGCTGGCACCGTGGCCATCGCGGGTGTCGGGTTTTTCGCCCTGTCGTGGAACGCCAATGCCTCCCGGGCATCGGCCAACGAGCCCGTCGTGCGTTCGGCGCGGGTCATGGAAATCGCCTATCACGCCGGTGGCCGATCGTTGGTGCTGGCCGGCACGGTCGTCCCGCGCATCGAGAGCCCGCTGGGCTTCCGCGTCGCCGGCAAGATCGTCCAACGCGCCGTCGACGTCGGCACCCTGGTGCACCCCGGGCAGCTCATCGCCGTGCTCGATCCGACAGACTATCGCCTGGCCGTCGACAACGCCCGCGCAGCCCTTGCTTCGGCGGATGCCGACTATGCGCGCGCCAAGGCCGATCACGAGCGCTACATCGCGTTACGCGGTGGCGCTGCGTTCACGCCGCAGACGCTGGAACAGCGCCAGTCGCTGGCCGCCACCTCACTCGCTCGTGTCGAGCAGGCGAAGAGCCAGCTATCATCGGCCGAGAACAACCTCGCCTATACCGAGCTTCGTTCCGACGCGGCCGGAGTCGTGACCGCGGTGCAGGCCGAAATCGGCCAGGTGATGGCGCAAGGCCAGGGCGTCGTGCGAGTCGCTCGCACCGACGAGCTCGAAATCCTCGTGGGCGTACCCGAGAATCGTCTCAACGCGGTACGCCAGGCGACGGCGGCCAGCTTCGAGCTGTGGTCCGATCCCGGCAAACGCTTTGCCGCCAAGCTGCGTGAGCTGTCGCCCAGCGCCGATCCGATGACCCGCACCTACCCTGCCCGGTTCAGCGTGGCCGACCCGCCTGCCTTCATCGGTCTCGGCATGACCGCGACGCTCAGCTTCGAGCGCCCGGACGCCCAGCCGGTGGCCGAAGTGCCGCTCTCGGCCATCTTCCAGCGCGGCACGCAGCCCGCCGTCTGGGTGATCGACAAAGAGACCGGTGTTGTCGAACTTCGCCCTGTGGCGATCGCGCGCTGGCGCGACGACACCGCCGCCATCGTCTCGGGCGTCAAGGACGGCGAGCTGATCGCCACCGCGGGCGTCCACAAGCTCGAGCCCGGCCAGAAGGTAAAGCCGCAGCCCCAGCAGGCGGCGGCGCGCTGAACGCTCCGCTCGTTGGGGAGAGATTGCCATGACAACGCGCACCAACCTGTCCGAACTGGCGCTGCGCTACAGCACGCTCACCGTCTTTTTCATGGTGGTGCTGACGGTGGCGGGCGTCTTCGCCTACTTCAATCTTGGCCGCGCCGAGGATCCACCCTTCACCATCAAACAGATGGTGGTGTCGGCGGCGTGGCCGGGCGCCACCTCGCGCGAGGTCGAGCAGCAGGTCACCGACAAGATCGAGACCAAGCTGCAGGAGCTGCCCTACTTCTACAACGTCACCAGCTACACCAAGCCGGGCGAGACGGTGATCTACGTCTCGTTGCGCGACGACGTCCCGCCCGCCAAGGTGGCCGACCTGTGGTATCAGGTGCGCAAGAAGGTCGGCGACATCAAAGGTTCGCTGCCGCAGGGCGTGGTCGGTCCCTTTTTCAACGACGAGTACGGCGATACCTACAGCCTGATCTGGGCCTTCGAGTCCGATGGCTTCTCGCCCGCCGAGGTGAAGGACATCGTGAAGGAGGTGCGCCAGCGCGTGCTGCGCGTACCCGACGTCACAAAGGCCGACTTGTTCGGCCTGCAGGACGAAAAGGTCTTCATCGAGTTCAGCCACACGCGGCTGGCCATGCTGGGCGTCCCCGTCGACCAGATCCTCGAGGTCATCCGCAAGCAGAACGCCATCGTGGCCTCCGGCACCGTCGAAACCAAAGGCGAGCGCGTCGCGGTGCGAGTCGACGGCGCACCGACCTCGGCGGAGGAACTCGCCACCTTGCCGTTCAGCGCCAACGGCCAGACCCTCACCCTGGCCGACGTCGCCGAGATCCGGCGCGGCTACCAGGATCCGCCGCAAAGCTCGATGCGCTACAAGGGCAAGCCGGTGATCGGGCTGGGCGTCGTCATGGCGGCCGGCGGCAACGTGCAGACGCTCGGCAAGGCCCTCGAAGAGACGATGGCCGAGGTCAAGCGCGACCTGCCGCTCGGCATCACGGTGCATCGCGTCGCCAACCAGCCGGAAGTCGTCGACAGCTCATTCGAGGAGTTCAGCCGCTCGCTGGGCGAAGCTCTGGCGATAGTGCTGGTGGTTTCTTTCCTGAGCCTAGGTTTCCGCACCGGCATCATCGTGGCTCTGTCGGTGCCGCTGGTGCTAGCCATCACCTTCGTCGGCATGATGCTGCTCGGCATCGACTTCCAGCGCATCTCGCTCGGCGCCCTGATCATCGCCCTCGGCCTGCTGGTCGACGACGCCATCATCGCCGTCGAGATGATGATGGTGAAGCTGGAGCAAGGTTTTAGCCGCATGGAAGCCGCCACCTTCGCCTACACCTCGACCGCCTTCCCGATGCTGACCGGCACACTGGTCACCGCGGCGGGCTTCGTGCCGGTGGGCTTCGCCAAGTCGAGCGCCGGCGAATACACCAACTCGATCTTCTGGGTGGTCGGCATCTCGCTGATCGTGTCGTGGTTCGTGGCCGTCCTGTTCACGCCATGGCTCGGCTATCGCATGCTGCCGCAGCCCAAGGAGCAGCACGCCGATCCTTATCAGGGCCGGCTCTACACCCTCTTCCGCCGGGTCGTCGTGTGGTGCGTGACGTGGCGCAAGACGACCATCGCCATCACCGTGCTGGCTTTCGTGGGTTCCATGGGCCTGTTCGGACTGGTGCAGAAGCAGTTCTTCCCGACCTCCAACCGCTCCGAATTGATCGTCGACCTGCGGCTGGCCCAAGGCGCCTCCTATGCCGCGACCGATGCCGAGGTGAAGAAGCTCGAGAAGTGGCTGGGCACCAACTCCGATGTCGCCCGCTACACGTCCTACATCGGCGCCGGCAGCCCGCGCTTCTACTTGCCGACCGTTCCCGAGCTGACCAACGCCAATTTCGGCCAGGTCATCGTCATGACCAAGGATCTCGAAGCCCGCGAGCGCGTGTTCGCCAGCCTCGATCGGCTGTTCGCCGACGATTTCGAGGCGGTGCGCGCGCGCGTCCAGCGCCTGCAGAACGGTCCGCCGGTCGCCTACCCCGTGATGTTCCGCGTGCTGGGCGGCGATCCGCAGAAGGTGCGCGGCGTCGCCGAGCGGGTGCGCCAGGTCTTCAAGACCGACCCGGCCACGCGCGACATCAACTTCGACTGGAATGAGCTCGCCAAGACGGTGCGGCTGGAAGTCGACCAGAGCAAGGCGCGGGCGCTCGGCGTCGACTCGCAGCTTCTCGGCAACACGCTGCAGACCCTGCTGTCGGGCGTGGTGGTGACGCAGTACCGCGAGCGCGCCGAGACGATCGACGTGGTGGCTCGCGCCGTGGCGCCCGAGCGGCTGAGCCTCGAGGGACTGGAGGCGATCAACATGCGCACGGCCAACGGCGGTGTGGTCTCGCTCGCCCAGCTCGCCAAGCTGCATTTCGAGCTCGAGGAGCCGATCCTGTGGCGGCGCAACAAGGAGCTGCTGATGACCGTGCGCGCCGCCGTGATCGACGGCGTGCAGGGACCCGACGTCGCCGCCCGCATCGACAAGGCACTGGCACCCGTGCGCGCCGACCTGCCGCCCGGCTACCGCATCGAGGTCGGCGGCGACAAGGAGGAGAGCGCCAAGAGCCAGGGTTCGATCTTCAAGATGATGCCGGTGATGGTCTTCCTGATGATGCTGTTCCTGATGCTGCAGCTAAAGAGCTTCTCCAAGCTCGCCTTGGTGATGCTGACGGCGCCGCTCGGCATGATCGGCGTGGCGATCTTCCTGCTGGCCTTCAACCAGCCCTTCGGCTTCGTTTCTCTGCTGGGCACCATCGCGCTCGCCGGCATGATCATGCGCAACTCGGTGATTCTGGTGGACCAGATCGACCAGGACATCGCCTCCGGCCACGCCCCGTGGGACGCCGTGGTCGACGCCACCGTCCGGCGCTCCCGGCCGATCCTGCTCACCGCCGGAACGGCAATCTTCGCCATGATCCCGCTGTCGCGCAGCGTGTTCTTCGGGCCCATGGCGGTCGCCCTGATGGGCGGCCTGCTGGTAGCGACGGCGCTCACGCTCCTGTTCCTGCCGGCGCTCTATGCCGCCTGGTTCCGCGTCAAACAGCCGGTCGCCGCCGAGGCGCAGCCGGTCCGCGACGAGTATCCTCCGCTGGCGACCTTATCAGAATAATCATGAGTAATATCAGTATATTATATTAATATCCTAATATTTTAGATTAAGTCAGGATAAACGACCTTCGGCGGTATGGAGGTCGCTCGTTCGGGCCGCGCTCACCGAGACGATGATCTCGATACCACGCGCAATATCCTCGATCGTCATCGATGGCGCCCCGGCCAGGCTCGCCGCCTGTTCCGGCGCGTAAGGAACGTGCAGGAAGCCGCCGCGCAACGCGATCTGGTGGCGCGACGCAAAGTCCATCAGCGAATAGAAGATGTGATTGCACACGAAGGTCCCGGCGGTGTTCGACACGGCGGCCGGCAGGCCCGCCTTGCGCATCGCCGACACGCAGGCCTTGATCGGCAGGGTCGCGAAATGGGCCGCAGGGCCGTTGGCGATCACCGGCTTGTCGATCGGCTGCTTGCCGTCGTTGTCGCGGATGCGGGCGTCCTGGACGTTGATCGCCACCCGCTCCAGGCAAAGCTCGGCGCGTCCGCCCGCCAGCCCGACACAGAGCACGATGTCCGGTCGGGTCTCGACGATCGCCCCACGCAGCACGATCGCCGACCGCGCGTACGAGGTCGGCAGCTGGGCAGTGTGAACCGTCACACCCGCGAGCCGCTTCTTGAGGCGCGCGACCGCCAGAGACGACGGATTGATCTTGTCGCCGGCGAACGGCTCGAAGCCNNGCCCCAACGGTAACGCTTCCCGGGCGGTACTTCTACTTGTTAGCGGCGTCGACGGCGCGGCGTGCCATCACACCCACCAGGTGGGCGCGGTATTCCGCGCTGCCGTGGATATCGCTGTTTAGCCCGTCAGCCGGGATCTTGATGTCCTTGATCGCCGCCGAGGAGAAGTTCTTGGCCAATGCATCTTCCATCGCCTTGACGCGGAACACGCTGGGCCCCGCGCCGGTCACCGCGACGCGAACGCCGCCCGCTGTCTTGGCCACGAACACGCCGACCATGGCGTAGCGCGAGGCCGGGTTGGGAAACTTCATGTAGGCCGCTTTCTCGGCCTTGGGGAAGCTGATCGAAGTGATCAACTCGCCTTCGCCGAGTGCGGTCTCGAACAGCCCCTTGAAGAAACTGTCTGCCGGGACCTTGCGGGTGTTGGTGGTGACGGTGGCATTGAGCGCCACGACCGCCGCCGGATAGTCTGCCGCCGGATCGTTATTGGCGACCGAGCCGCCCATCGTGCCGCGGTTGCGCACCTGGGGATCGCCGATGTGACCGGCGAGATAGGCCAGCGCCGGAATGTTGCTCTTCACGTCGGCCGAGGTGGCGACGTCGGCGTGCTTCGTCATGCCGCCGATGGTGACGTTGTTGCCCTCGACCTTGATGCCGGCCAGTTCCTTGATGCCGGCGAGATCGACCACATCACTAGGCTTTGCCAGTCGCTGCTTGAGAGTCGGAATCAGGGTCATACCGCCCGACATAGCGCGAGCTTCCGGCTTGCCCTTGAGCATGTTCACCGCGTCGGCGAGCGACTTCGGACGATGATAAGCGAAATCGTACATTTCCAGTTTCCTCCGTTTACGCGGCGGCCGCGCGATGGGTGCCTTGAATCGATTGCCACACGTTGAGCGGTGTGGCGGGCATTTCCACGTGCTTGACGCCGATCGGCCCCAGCGCGTCATGGACGGCATTCATCACGGCGGCCGGCGAGGCAATCGCACCGGCTTCGCCGCATCCCTTCACGCCCAGCGGATTGTGCGGGCAAGGCGTGACCTTGTAGCCGAGCTTGAACGACGGAACGGTGTCGGCGCGCGGCATGGTGTAGTCCATGTACGAGCCGCTGGTCAGTTGGCCCGTGCTCTTGTCGTAGACGGCAGCTTCCATCAGCGCCTGACCGACGCCCTGGACGATGCCGCCATGAACCTGACCCTCGACGATCATCGGATTGATGATGTTGCCGAAATCGTCGACCGCCGTGAAATTGACGATCTCGGTTTCACCGGTGTCGGGATCTATCTCGACCTCGCAAATCTGCGTGCCGGCCGGATAGACGAAGTTCGCCGGATCGTAGAAGGCGTTNNTTCTCGAACACGACGTCGGCGACCGCCGCCTCCATGAGATGGGCAGCGACCTTCTTGCCCTTGGCGATGATCTTGTCGGTGGCCTTCATGATCGCCGAGCCGCCGACCGCCAGCGAGCGCGAACCGTAGGTGCCCATACCGAACGGCGTCGTCGAGGTGTCGCCATGGACGATCTCGATCTGATCCATCGGCACGCCCAGCTTGTCGTGGACAAGCTGGGCGAAGGTCGTCTCGTGGCCCTGGCCGTGGCTGTGCGAGCCGGTGATGACCTGGACGTTGCCCGTCGGGTTGAACTTGATCTGCGCCGACTCCCATTGACCGACGCCACCGCCCAACTGGCCGATGACGTTCGACGGCGCGAGGCCGCACGCCTCGATGTACGACGAGAAGCCGATGCCGCGCAGCTTGCCGCGCGACTTCGCCTCGGCACGACGAGCCTCGAAGCCCTTGTAGTCGGAGATCTTGATCGCTTCGTCGATGATCGGCGGGTAGTTGCCTGAGTCGTACTGCAGCGCCACCGGCGTCTGGTACGGGAAGGCGGTCGTCGGGATGAAGTTCTTCCGACGCAGCTCCGCCGTATCCATCTTCAGTTCATTGGCCGCCTTGCTGACAATGCTCTCGATCACGAATGTCGCTTCCGGCCGTCCGGCGCCGCGATAGGCGTCGACCGGTGCGGTATGGGTCAACGCCGCCTTGACGTTGGCGTAGATGAGCGGCGTCGTGTACTGGCCGGCCAACAAAGTGGCGTAGAGATAGGTCGGCACCGCCGTCGAGAAGGTCGACAGATAGGCGCCCATGTTGGCGATGGTATCGACCTTGAGAGCGAGGAACTTGCCGTCCTTGTCGAGCGCCAGCTCGGCGTGGGTGACATGGTCGCGACCGTGGCAGTCGGTCATGAACGATTCGCTGCGCTCGGCCGTCCACTTGATCGGCCGACCGACGCGGGACACCGCCCATGTCAGCATCGTCTCTTCGTTGTAGCAGAAGATCTTGCTGCCAAAGCCCCCGCCGACGTCAGGCGCGATGACGCGCAGCTTGTGCTCGGGAATGCCCAGCACGAAGGCTGACAGGATGAGCCGCAATACATGCGGGTTCTGCGACGTCGACCACAGCGTGTGGTTGCCCGTGCCCTTGTCATAGTCCGCTGCCGCCGCGCGCGGCTCCATCGCATTGGGGATCAGCCGGTTGTTCACGAGGTCGAGCTTGGTGACGTGTGCCGCCTTGGCGAACGCCGCATCGACATCGGCCTTCACGCCGATTTCCCAGTCGTAGATCAGGTTGCCCGGCGCCTCGGCCGCATGGACCTCCGTCGTGCCCTTGTTGAGTGCCTTGGCGAGATCGACGTTGGCCTGCTTCACGTCGTAGTCGACCTTGATCGCCTCAGCCGCGTCTTTCGCCTCATCTGCGCTGTTGGCAACAACCATCGCCACCGTGTCACCGACATAGCGGACGGTATCGAGCGCCATCACGGGATGCGGCGGCGCCTTGTGCGGCTGACCGTGCTTGTCTTTGACCACCCAACCGCAGATCAGGCCGCCCATCTTGGCGTCAGCGGTGTCCTTGCCGGTGAAGATGCTGACCACGCCCGGCATTTTCGCTGCCGCCGAGGTGTCGATGCTCTTGATCTTGGCGTGGGCGTGCGGCGAACGCAGGAAGTAAGCGTAGGTCGTGCGCGCGAGAGGAAGGTCGTCGACGTAGCGGCCGGTTCCGGTCAGGAAGCGCTTGTCTTCCGTCCGGAGAACGCGGGCGCCGATTCCGCTGGCGGAGGTCATGGGCTACACCCCTGCTGATTTCATGGCTGGCGCGGCGGCCAGAATTGCCTTCACGATGTTGTGGTAGCCGGTGCAGCGGCAGAGATTGCCCTCGAGCTCGCGACGCACCGTCGTTTCGTCGAGCTGGTAGTTGTGGCGCTTCACCATGTCGATGGCGCTCATCACCATGCCGGGCGTGCAGAAGCCGCACTGCAGGGCGTGGTTCTCGCGGAACGCTTCCTGCATGGGATGGAGCTTGTCCGGACTCGCCGCCAGGCCCTCGATGGTCGTGACCTTCGCGCCTTCGGCCTGGACGGCCAGCATGGTGCAGGACTTGACCGACTTGCCGTCGACATGGACGACGCAGGCACCGCACTGGCTGGTGTCACAACCGACGTGGGTGCCGGTCATGCCGAGCGTCTCGCGCAGGAACTGGACCAACAGCGTGCGCGCCTCGACCTTGCCAGAGGCGGCCTTGCCGTTGACGGTCATGGCGACGGAAATGGTCATTATTCTGCTCCCTCACATTATTAGTTAGTGCGGCCGCGCCGATGCGCGCCCGCCGGGCGTTGACGGGGACTCTCGCAAGCCGTTCAGGCGGCGGTCAAGCGAATTACGGATGACGGAAAACGGGTCACTAAACAGTGCTACCGGCTCGCAAGGAACACCAGGATCAGCACAACGGCGCCGGCGCCAATAATCAGCCAATGCTTGTAACCACGCTGCGCCGCAGCAGAGGGCGGTGGCACCGTCGGCAAGTCTGCTGCCGACGGTGCTCCAGCCACCGTGACCGGCGGCGGCCCGCCTACCATCGCCGCGAACTTGCCGAAAAACTCGTCGGCGAGCTTTTTCGCCGTGCCATCGATCAGGCGCGCGCCGACCTGGGCGATCTTGCCGCCAACCTGGGCGTCGACATTGTAGTTCAAGACGGTCTCGGCACCTTCTTCGCGCAGTGTCACGACCGCTCCGCCCTTGGCGAAGCCGGCGGCGCCGCCCTGCCCCTCGCCTGAAATCTTGTATCCGTTTGGCGGGTCGATGTCGGACAGCGTGACTTTGCCGGAGAAGTTGGCGCTGACCGGGCCGATGCGCATGCGCACCTTGGCCTTCATCTCGGTGTCGGAGGTCTTTTCGAGCGACTCGCAACCCGGAATGCAGGCCTGCAGAACCGCCTGGTCGTTTAGTGCCGCAAAGACCTTGTCGCGCGATGCCGCGATCCTGTATTCGCCCTTGATTTCCATCTGCCAACTCCAGCCTAAGCACCTACCACTTGCTGGTATAGGAGTCCGGCGGCGGTTCTGCCAGTGGTTCACGCAGCGACACGTAGATCGTCGCCAGGTAAGGCACGGCCATCAACACGGCCAGGACAGCGAACCAGTCGGCCTGGGTGTTCCAGAAAAGTGTCCTGATTACCCAGCGACCACCATCGGCGGCGACGAAGCCGCCCGAGCCGCCGTCGTAGAGTTTGATCGCGCCCTCCGTCACTAGCATGACGGCGGCCCAGAAGATCAGCAGCGCCGCCAGGACGATTTCGGGCAACACCGGCCTGATGCGGCTGAACGAGCGATCCATGCGCACGAAGCCGCGACTGCCGTCGTAGCCCAGCAGGCGCCCGAAGGAGAGTGCCTTAGCCAGCCGGTCGGGCCGCGATACCGGCTCGGACCGCAAGATCGTCATGACTTTCCACGCCATCAGCACGACGCTCGGGATGACAAAGCTCCAGATCGGGAAATCGCGATAGCGGCCGTCGATGGCGATCTGGCGATACCACGTCTCGCTCAGGCGAATGACGCCATCGTACCAATCTATACTGATGACCACGAGATAGAAGATACACAGCACGCTCAGTACCAGATAGAGCAGCTGCGCCATCAGGTCGACCCGCTGCAGGACGCGGAAGCGCGGCAGCTCGCGCCAGGCGCGCCAGGCTTCGCGCACCCGTGCGCCGTAGAGCGAGGGATCGGCCATGCGATGCGTCAGGCTGTCGGCGATGCCGCGCAGCAGCGCGTAGCTGAAGGCGCCGAGCATCAGCGCCCAGAACGCCACGCCAAGCATCCGCTCGAAGTAGAAGGTGCGCGACAGGTCGAGCCAGACTGCCTGGACGTAGCAGGTCGCCACGAGCTGGGCGAACAAGGCGAAGACCGCCACCGGCTTGGCTGCCGCCCGACGACGCCAACTGAAGAAGCCGACCAGCAGCAGGCCCGACAGCAGAGTCGAAAGCGTGAAGAGGATCTGCCAGTGCGGCTCAGCCACCACCGGCTTACCGAGCTCGAACTTGTCGCGGCGCTGAGCGTCGAGCAGGCCCCAAGCCGCACCGACAGTACCTTCCTGGCGAGCTTTCCAGTACTGGTCGAAGGCCTCGACAAAGTTGTAGTCGAAGTTCTCGCGCGCAGCGATCGTGCGGAAGATCGAGAAGTAGCGCACCTGTTCGACCCGGCCAGGCCGCGCATCGGAGCGCATGCGGCCGTCGCTTGGCCAGCCGGTCTCCCCGATCACGATCTTCTTGCCGGGAAAGCGCGCCTGCACCTTCTTGTAAATATCGACGATGTGCTTTTCGATGCTGAGTGTGCCGTCGCGCTCGCGCCGGTCGACGCCGATCGCCTCGTCTTCCCAGTACGGCAGGATATGGATGGTGATGAAGTCTACCTCGTTGGCGAGCGAAGGGTTGCGCAACCAGAACTCCCAGACGTCGGCATAGGTCACGGGCTGCTTCACACGCTGCTTGACCTGGCGGATATAGGCGCGCAGCTGGCTCGCCGTCAGATCCTTGCGCAGCAGCACTTCGTTGCCGACGATCACCCGCTCCACCGTGTCGGCGTATCTGTTGGCATGATCGATCAGCAGGTTGATCTGTTCGAGATTTTCCTTGTCGTTGTCGTTCAGCCAGGCGCCATGCCAGACCTTCAGCCCGTACTTTCCGGCGCGCTGCGGCACGGTTTCGAGGTTCTCGCCTGCAGAATAGGTGCGAACGGCGTGCACCTTGCCCTGCAGGCGTTTCAGGTCCGACTCGATCTGATCGGGTGTCGGAAAAGTGCGCGTGAGTGGGCTCTGCCCAGGGCGATAAGGCGCGAACGAAACGCTCTGCAACGGTGCCGCCGTCCAGCCGGCAATCTCGACCGGCCGGTTGGGCCACCACCACCACAAGAGATTGAGCGCCGTCACACCCAGGAACGCGAGCAGCGCTATCAGAGCACGCATGAGGGCCTTTTAGCAGGATCGATCGCGGGACGAATGGCTTTTTGCCGGCTTGTCCCCAATGCCAGGGAGCGCCTCAGCGCCTACAAGGCGCCTCGCTGAACACCCGCGATCGCCTGGCGCACGATCTGATGGCCGCGGAACAGGACGGCTTCTTTCCAGTCGTCGGTGTCGGGATAGAACTGGCGACGCATAGCGGCGCGCACCGGGCCCGCCTCCTTGCCTAACGGGTCGCCGTACTTGTGCAGCCAGTGATCGGCGCGAAACGCCCTCTGGCCGCTCTCGCGATCGAACGTGCCGTATTCCAGAGTGCACATGGTGAGCCGCGTCTCGGGCTCCAGGAGCACCCGGCTGAGACCGTAGTGGCCCAGCCCGTCGCGCGCCTGCGAGGCCGTCTGGCCACGCTTGGACTCCGTCACCGACTCGCCCCAGAAGGCACGGACCCGGCGCGAGCCCGGGCTATCGATGTCGTAATGCGTGATCGGCTCGCCGTAACCGTAAGGGCCGAGACCAGTGTGGAAGTCGATGACCGCCACGTCGTTGCGGCCCTTCAGGTATTTGTCTGCAATGGCGTGCATGGTGCGATTGGCCCACGACGGCCCACCGCCGCCGAAGAACATGCCGTCGGGATGACTGTACTGGCCACCGGACATCGCGCGGTAATAGGTGACGTCGCCCACTTTCTGGCGATAGGCGGCGAGCTTGGCGTCGGCCGCTTTGATGCCACTTTCGCTGAAGTCGGCCGGCACGAGGGCGTCGGCGATCTCGAGATAGCCCTCGTTCACCGGATAGGGTCTGCCGTGATCGACGTAGTTGCGGTTGAGGTCGTTGCCCTCTTCCGTCACACGGCGCGTCCAGGCAAAGCCGTAGGGATTGATCGCATGGACGAACACCGCTGCCGTGTCGGGCGGCAGCCCCGCTGCGCCGACCGTCGCCAACCAATCGACCTGGAAGCCCGAACCGCTGAAGCCTTCCGCACCGTGCGTGCCGGAGATGGTCACGACGATCTTCGACGCATCGTCGGGTCCGAGTCGGGCGACGTCGGTCGACAGCAGCTCGCCTCGCGGTCCCTTGGTTGGATTTTCGTAGCGACGGGGCATGGCACCGGCCACTCGCGCGGCAGCCAGGAACTTGTCGCGCGCTTCGCTGTACGTGGCGGCGAAGGAATGGATGTTGGCCATCGGGAGAAACCTAGGTCCTGAGGGTGAGGCCGCCATCGACCACGAGTTCGTGCCCGGTGATGAAGTCGGCCTCATCGGACGCCAGCAGGAGGGCGCCGCGGGCGATATCGATCGGCTGGCCCAGCCGGCGCAACGCCGCCTTCTTCTCCCACACCGCGCGGATCTCGGGATTGTCGAAGCTGGTCCGCGTCATGCCGGTGTAGATCGCACCGGGACAGACGTAGTTGGCGGTGATACCGAACTTGCCGAGCTCTAGAGCGAGCGTGCGTGTCAGCCCGCCGACACCTGCCTTTGAGGCGCAGTAGGCCGCGAGCCCGAAATCGGTGTCGAAGGCCATCACCGAAGCGGTGTTGACGATGCGCGCCCGGCCTTTCTCCTTGGCCCGCGTCTTGAGCGCAGGAATGGCCTCGCGGCAGATCCGGAACATCGCCCGCACGTTGACGCCGTGCACACGGTCCCACTGCTCGTCGGTCATCTCCTCGACGAAGGCCCGCCCGCTGACGCCCGCGTTGTTGAACAGGATATCGATGGCGCCGAATTTGGCGAGGGCGGCAGCCACGATGTTCTTCGGCGCATCGTCGCCCGTGATGTCGACGGCGAACGGCGCAATGGCGCTGCTGCCGGCGTGCACTGTGGCGATTTCCGAAGCGGGCCGGTCGACCGCCAGCACGTTGGCGCCTTCGTCGGCGAACAGCTTGGCCGATGCCGCTCCGATGCCCGAGGCGGCGCCCGTCACGATGGCGATCTTGCCTGATAGTCTGCCCATGGCCGTCTCCCTCATTCCATCTTGACGCCCGAGGCGAGCGCCACGCGCCGCCATAGCGCCAGGTCCTTTTCCAGCAGTTCGGTAAAGGCCTTGGCGTCGTGTCCGATGGGATTGGCGCCGAGCTTCACCAGCCGGTCGTGCACCTCGGGCGCGAGGGCTGCTTCCGTGAAGGCGCGCTCCAGCCGCAACACGATCGTCCGCGGCACACCGGCTGGCGCCATGACTCCCGACCAGACGACGACTTCAGCCGTCGGCCACCCGGCTTCCGCCATGGTCGGCACGTCGGGCAGCAGGGCGGTGCGAGCGGGCGTCGTGACCGCGAGCGGACGCAATCTGCCGCGCGCCACCAGAGGCGCGGCCGACGCGGTGCTGGTGAACATGCCCTGCACCTGCCCCGCCTGCAGGTCGTTCAACGCCGGCGCGGCACCGCGATAGGGTACGTGCACCACGTCGATGTCGGCGGCGAGCTTCAGCGTCTCCATCACCAGGTGCGAAATCGTGCCGACGCCGGTCGAGGCGTAGTTGAGCGCGCCGCGATGTCCGCGCGCCTCGGTGACGAAGTCGCCGACGCTCTGCATCTTCGAATTGGCCGATACGATCAACACCATGGGCGTGTCGACAAGATGGGCGATCGGCGCCAGATCCTTGGGCGGATCGAAAGTGAGCGAACGGTTGATCCAGGGCGGGATCGTGACCTGCGCCGACGAGGCCATCAGCAAGGTGTAACCGTCGGGTTCGGCCCTGGCGACCGAGGCCGCGCCGATCAACCCGGCGGCGCCGCCACGGTTGTCGGTCAGCACCGGTTTGCCAAGCGCTCGGCTCGCCTGGTCGGCGATCAATCGCGCCAGCACATCGATCGAGCCGCCCGGCGCGAACGGCACGACCAGTGTGATCGGCTTTTCGGGGAAATCGTCGGCGCGCGCGACGAAGGGAAGGACCGACGCCCCAAGTGCGGCGGCAAAGCCACGCCGTCCGATGGCTGCTGCCATGTGCCTAGGCCACCGTCAGGACGACCTTGCCCGTCGCCTTGCGCGACAGCAGAGCATTCATGGCATCCGCGCCCTTCTCGAGCGGGAAGCGCATCGAGATGTGCGGCTTCAGTTTGCCCTGGGCGTACAAGGCGAGCAGCTCGTCGAAGTTCTTGCGTGCCTGCGCAGGCTCGCGGCCACGCCAGGCGCCGTAGAACACGCCGCGCACATCGCAGCTCTTGAGCAGCGCGAGGTTGGCGGGTAGCGAAGGAATGCGGCCCGCTGCGAATCCTACCACCAGCAGGCGGCCGTACCAGGCGATGCAGCGCACCGACTCGTCGAAAGCATCGCCGCCGACCGCATCGTAAATGATGTCCGCGCCGTTGCCGCCGGTCAGCTCCTTGACCTTGTCCCGCATCTTGTCCTTGGTGTAGTTCACGAACATGGTGGCGCCGTACTTGCGACAGATCTCCATCTTTTCGTCGGAACCGACCGCGGCGATCACCTTCAGCCCCATCAGCGCGCCGATCTCGACGGCGGTGAGACCGACGCCGCCGGAGGCGCCGGTGACGAGCAGCGTCTCGCCGGGTTTGTAGCTGCTGCGCTGCTTCAGCGCGTAGTACGACGTGCCGTAGGTCATGGTGAAGGCCGCACCGTCCTCGTAGCTCATGTTCTTCGGCATCGGCAGGAGATTGCCTTGATCGATGACGGCCTCGGTGGCGTAACCGCCATGACCGATCATGCCGATCACCCGGTCGCCCATCTTGTAGCCTGTCACTCCCTCGCCGACTTCCGTGATGTCGCCGCCGATCTCATGACCTGGTGCGAAGGGGCGCGGTGGCTTGAACTGGTACTTGTCGGCGATGATCAAGGTGTCGGGAAAGTTGACGCCGGCCGCCTTGACCGCGACGCGGACCTGGCCCTTGCCGAGCGGCTTGGACGGCAACTCCATCAGCTTCAGGCTCTCCGGCCCACCCGCCGTCTCGCTGATCATCGCGCGCATGGTTTGCTCCCGCCCCGGTGTTTCGTGATGTGGCGGCATTGATACGATGCTAGGCCGCCTAGCGTCCATCCGTGCTAGAACGGCCGGACTTTCGCGGGGAGGAAGATGGCAGGCTTGTATTTCGAGGAGTTTTCGGTCGGCCGTACCTTCGATCATGCCTGGACGCGTACCGTCACCGAAATGGACAACGTGTTGTTCAGCTCGCTCACCATGAACGTCCAGCCGCTGCACCTCGACGAGGAGTTCGCCTCCAAGACCGAGTTCGGCCAGCGCATCGTCAACAGCCTGTTCACCTTGGGCTTGATGATCGGCATCACGGTGAACGACACGACGCTCGGCACCACGATCGCCAATCTCGGCATGACCGACGTGCGCTTCCCCAAGCCAGTGTTCCATGGCGACACGATCAAGGTGCAGACCAAGGTCGTGAGCGTGCGGCAGAGCAAGTCGCGGCCCGACGCCGGCATAGTCGAATTCTCACACGCCGCGACCAACCAGCGCGGCGAGATCGTGGCTGAGTGCACACGCCAGGCGCTGATGCGCAAGAAGCCCAAGAACTGAGAGCACAACGATGCGTTCCTTCCTGTTCGTCCCCGCCGATTCGGAGCGCAAGCTCGCCAAAGGCCCCTCCTCCGGTCCCGACGGGCTGATCCTCGATCTCGAGGACTCGGTCGCCGCCGACCGCAAGAAGGTCGCGCGCGAAATGGCGCTCGCGTACCTCAAGCAAGCCAACCGAGCCGGTCCCAAGCTCTATGTGCGAGTAAATGCACTCGATACCGGCCTCACCCTGGGCGATCTTGCCGTCGTCATGCAGGGCAAGCCCGATGGCATCGTGTTCCCCAAGTGCGTCGGTCAGGCCAACCTCGACTTGCTCGCGAACTATCTCGATGCGTTCGAGGCACGCGAAGGCATCGAGGCGGGCACCACCAGGATCCTGACGATCGCGACCGAGAGCGCCGCCGCGGTGCTCGCGCTCACGGCCGCTCCCGCCAAGCACGCCCGTCTGATGGGCCACTCCTGGGGCGGCGAGGATTTGATGGCCGATCTCGGTGCGCTGGCCAAGGGACCGGCGCCGGGTGTCTATGACGATACCTTCAAGCTCGCCCGCACCGTCAATCTGATGGCCTCGATCGCCGCCGGCGTCACCGCCTACGATACAGTCTATCCCGACATCAAGAACGTCGCCGGCCTGCGTGCCGAAGCCGCCGACGCACGACGCATGGGCTATGGCGGTAAGATCGCCATCCATCCCGACCAGGTGGCGATCATCCACGAAGTCTTCACCCCTAGTGCCGATGAAATCGATTGGGCCAAGCGGGTTGTCGCCACCTTCGAAAACAATCCGAGCTCTGGCGTGCTGGCGCTCGACGGCAAGATGCTCGACCGTCCACACCTCGTCCTCGCGCGTCGCCTGCTGGCCCGATTTGGTGGATGAGCCTCGGCGGATGAACGAACGCGGTGCGCTGTTTCCCACGCTGGACCGGCTGTTCACGGGTCCGCGCGACTCGGTCCTCACGATCGGGGAGTTCCTGCAGGGTCTCGAGACACGCTCCTACGCCTTCGCGATCGCCGCACTCAATCTGATCAACGTCGTTCCCACGGGAATCCCCTGGCTGTCGACCATCACCGGCGTGCCGATGCTGCTGCTGCTGGCGCAATATTTCCTTGGCCACACCGTGCCGACACTTCCCGACTTTGTCGGGCGTCGCGGCCTGCGGCGCGGCAAGCTGCAGGACGGCTTGACCAGGATCGCGCCGTACCTTCGTCGCATCGAACGCCGCATTCATCCACGTCACGAGGCGTGGTTGGGCGGCCTGCCACGAAGGTTTCTGCTGCTGTTCTGGACGATCGATATCGTGGTGCTGGCGTTGCCGATTCCGTTCGACAACTTCTTTCCCGCCGTCGCCATCCTGTTCTTCTGCCTGGCGCTGATCGAGGGCGATGGCGTCATGGCCATGGTGGGTTGGCTGTTCACCGCCATCACGGCCGTTTGGACGGTCTTCCTGCTGATCGTCGGTCCCCTCATGGTCCTGAAGGCGTTCAAGCTCCTGTTTCAGTAGGAGCGCGGCAGGCCCAGCACGTGCTCGGCGATGAAGTTCAGGATCATGTTGGTCGATATCGGCGCCACCATGTAGAGCCGCGTCTCACGGAACTTGCGTTCGATGTCGTATTCCTCGGCGAAGCCGAAACCGCCATGGGTCTGCACGCACATGTCGGCGGCGGCCCATGACGCTTCCGAACCCAGCATCTTGGCCATGTTGGCTTCGGCGCCGCAGGGCAGCCCGGCCTCGTACAGGCTCGCCGCCTTGCGCACCATCAGGTCGGCCGCCTCGGTCTGGGCATAGGCGCGTGCGATGGGGAACTGCACGCCCTGGTTCTGGCCGATGGCACGGCCGAACAGCTTGCGCTCCTTGGCGTAGTCGGCCGCCTTTTCGATGAACCAGCGTGAATCGCCGATGCACTCGGCGGCGATCAGGATGCGCTCGGCGTTCATGCCGCCCAGGATGTAGCGGAAGCCCTGGCCTTCCTCGCCGATCAGGTTCTCGGCCGGCACTTCCATATTGTCGAAGAACACTTCGGTGCTGTTGTGGTTCATCATGGTGCGGATCGGGCGCACCGTGAGCCCTTTGCCGAGCGTCTTTCGCATGTCGACCAGAAAGACCGACAGGCCCTCGGTGCGCTTCTTAGTCTGTTCCTTGGGCGTGGTGCGCGCCAGCAGCAGCATAAGGTCGGAATGCTCGGCGCGGCTGGTCCATACCTTCTGGCCGTTGACGACGTAGGTGCTGTTGTTCTTCTTCACCGCTGTTGTGCGGAGCGCGAGTGTATCCGTGCCGCTGGTCGGCTCGGTGACACCGAAGGCCTGTAGCCGCAGTTCGCCGCTGGCGATGCCCGGCAGGTAGCGTTTCTTTTGTTCGGCGCTGCCATGTCGCAGCACCGTGCCCATGATGTACATCTGGGCGTGACAGGCCGCGCCATTGCAGCCGGCGCGCTGAACTTCCTCCAGCACCGCGGCCGCCGCCGAAAGGCCGAGGCCGGCGCCGCCATATTCCTCCGGGATCAGCGTCGCCAGCCAGCCGGCGTCAGTCAGCGCCTTGACGAATTCCGTGGGATAGCCGCGCTCGCGATCGAGCTTGCGCCAGTAACTTCCCTCGAACTTGAGGCAGAGCTGGCGAATGGCGTCGCGGATTTCCGGATGAGTCGACGCGTAGGGATTTTCCATGTCGGCGCAACCTAGTCCGCGGCCTCTGGCCAGGCAATGCGGCGCAGCCCGTCGATCAGCGCACCATGGATCTCCGGCCCGAACCCATCGACCGTCGCCTCGCGTCTGGCCGAGACACCGTCGATGGCGCCCGCCTTGTCGACGACCGCGCGCGTGACGGCGAGGTCGCGCTCCGCCGACAGGAACCTGGCGAGAATCGGCGACCAGTCGGCGCGCAGCACGGCGAGGGCCGCCATCAATCCGTAGGCGCCCCAATTGGACACGCCGGCAACGACGAGATGATCGCAGGCCGTCGTGCTGGCAATCAGCGCGCCGTTCGGAACAGTCCGGCCGATCAAGCCGGCCGGCAGCTTGCCCATGCCGATCTCATTGCCACCGTCGCCCACCCCGAGGCGCACCCAGTGTCCGGCCAGGAAAAGATCGTCGAGCGGCGCCGTCCAGGGCGAGACATCGACGCCGCGCATGTTGCGCGGCCGGCCGTCGACACTGCGGCCGCAGCGCTCGATGGCGATGGCGTGGCTGATGCCGGCTTGGGTCCAGGCGCGGGCCACCCGCTCGATGCCGGCGCGGTCATCGACACCGACTTCATCGACGCCCACTCCGCCGCCCGCCGCGTCGATCGCCACGCGCACGGCATCGACGCACGGCGTGTCGACCGCGATCCGCGCCGGCACGCCGAACGCTGCCAGGGCGGCAGCAAGCAGCGCAGTGCCGACCGGTCCGTCGGTCTCGGCGGCCGGCGCGTCGCCACGCGGTACGAAAAATCCCGTGATCAGGCCTACCCCGCTGGCGCCGGCGAGCGAACCCGCCGCCGCCGCGAAGTCTCCCCGGCTCGCCTCGATCAGTTCCTGCGTCTTGCGGCCGAGGTCGCGGCAGACCAGCGCCTCGATCGCGGCGATGCGGTCGGTGCGTTCACTTCTCTTTAGCGACATACACTCCCGTCCAATCGGGCGGCGGTTCGGCGATCAGGCTTTCAATTCGCGCACGCATCATTTCGAAATAGCCCGGCCGCCAGCCGATGGCATCGGCGGCCGCGGCGCAGGCGTCGATTTTCACCAGTGCCTCGGCAAAGGCGGCGCTGCGGTAGAGCGCCAGGAACTCGGCCTGCCGCTCGACCAACGCCTGATAGGCGGGCGTACGCGCCATGGTAGCGTCTCCCAGCAAAGCAAACATGCGTGCCGCCTGGGTCTTGCCCTTGACCATCACCAGGTCGAGCTCGAGCGTGGCGAAGTCGGGCACCTCGGCACAGGTCTTCTCGCCGATGATGGCGCCGACCCGATATTCCTTGCAGAGGCCCTCCAGCCGGGAAGAGAGATTCACGTCGTCACCCAGGCACGAATAGGTGAGACGCTGTGTCGATCCGAAATTGCCGACCGAGGCGTTCCCCGTGTTGAGACCGACGCCGATGTTGACCGGTATGTGCTTGTGGCCGGCGGCGTCGGCTTCGGCCTTCCATTCCTCGTTGAGTTCCCTCAGCCGCGCGTGCATGGCGAGGGCTGCATCGCAGGCACGCGCGGCATGGCGTTCGATGGGGATTGGCGCGTTCCAGAACGCCATGATCGCGTCGCCCATGTATTTGTCGATGGTTCCCTGCTGCGCCTGGATGATGTCGGTCATGGGTGTGAGGAAGCGGTTCATGAAGCGCGTGAGGCCGTGCGGGTCGAACTGCTCGGAAATGGCCGTGAAGCCGCGCACGTCGGTGAACATCACCGTGATTTCGCGCATCTCGCCGCCCAGCGCGAGCAGCTTCGGATCCTGTGCGATCTTCTCGACCATGTCGGGCGAAAGATAGAGGTTGAAGGCGCCCCGTATTTCCCGGCGATCGCGCTCCGCCCGCATGAAGCTCAGCGCCGAACCGGCGATGTAGATCGCAGCCAGGGTGACCGGCGGATAGATCGGATCGAACAGCAACCGAAACTGCGAGAACGCGATCCAGGGTGCGACGACGCCGATACCGACGAAGCCCACAGCCACCAACGCCATGCTGGCGGCCGACAGGCGCGGCAACAGCAGGACGAACACCAGTCCGATCGCCATGAGGTAGAGAAATTCCGCGCCGTCGGCATAGTCGGGCCGAGCGAGGAATACCTGACTCAAGATCTGCTCGGCCAGCTGGGCATGGATTTCCACCCCGGCTATCGAATTCACAAGCGGCGTGTTGCGCAGATCCTTCAGGCCGACCGCCGATGTGCCGACGAACACGACATGGCCATCGAGCTTCTCGGGCGCGACGGTGCCCTTCAGCACATCCTTGGCGGAAATGAAACGCGCCGGAATGTGACCGCTGTCATACAGCGCAATGCGGCCCTGCGCGTCGGTATCGATGTTGAGGTCACCTACCCGGATCGACACGATGCCGGTGCGTTCGCCGAACGCCTCCAGGCCCTGGGCGCCCGACCAGCGCACCAGGTAGGTCGATGCGCCTTGCGCCACGCGCAGTGCTTCCAGGGACAAAGCGGCGAAAAGATCCTCGTCGCGTTGGCCGGCGAGTCGAAAGAGCATGGGGACCTGGCGGACAATGGCACTCTCGACCTCGGTCGTGACTGAGCCGTTACCTTTGGCGGCAGCTTCCAGCACGGCGATGGTATTCACCGCGCCAGGTTGGCTCGGAATGAACTGCTGCATCAGTTCGGGCACCAGCTTGGCGTCCTTCTCGCCGCTGTTGTGCGCAATGCCGTGGAACCGGCGCGGTGGCTTTGCTGCCCCTTTGAGGTCGAAGCCGAAACCAGTGACCACCGACGAGCGGGCCATCGCCTCGGCGAACATCTGGTCGTTGTTGGGAAACGAAGCGGCGATCCGGCGTAGTTCCTCACTTTGCTCGTCTGGCGGCAGGTCGCGCACCACGGCGTCGATCGACAACCGATCCGGCTCGGCGAATACGACGTCGAAGGCGATGGTGGCCACACCCTTTGCCGTGAGCTTGTAGACGAGCTCGGCGAGCAGGGTTCGCGGCCATGGCCACTGGCCGTATTCGGCGAGCGCGGCCTCGTCGATGTCGATGATGCGCACCGGCAACGCTTCGGCCGGCACGCGCGGCTTCAAGCGCTGAAAGCTGTCGAAGGCAAACCCGCGCAGCCTGGACAATTCACCGGGATCGACGACGCGCAGCATCAACGCGTTGATCAGCACGAGCAGGGCCACGATCACCGGTGCGCGCGGCTTGCCGGCACCGCCAAACAACCAATTCAGGCCCATCTGCTGGCAATCCCTCCTGCAAGCATCACTTTACGGAAGGACACTGCCCAAGCCAAACCACGCTCTGCGGAGCGCGCGACGCGCCGCAATGACGGCTAGCCGACTTGTCGGATCAAACCTGGCGCCGGCAAAAAGATTCCATCCGGCCCTGGTTCGCTTAGGTGCAGCTCGCGTTCGAGCAGGGCGGCGGCTGAGGAATCGGCGGCGGCGGCGGCGGC
>PLYQ01000365.1:0-13086 GCA_003153415.1 Rhodospirillales bacterium
ATGCATATCAACCTGCACAAGACCTTCTCGACGCCGCACGGCGGCGGCGGGCCGGGCGCGGGGCCGGTGGTGCTGTCGGCGGCGCTCGCCCCTTACGCGCCCTATCCGTGGATCGTCACAGACGGCGAGAAATGGCGGATCGCCGAGGACGGCGCGAAAGTCGACGGCCAGCCGATCGGCCGGCTAAAAGCCTTCCACGGCCAGATGGGCATGTTCACGCGGGCGCTGGCCTACATCATGAGCCACGGCGCCGACGGGCTGAAGCAGGCGGCCGAGGATGCGGTGCTGAGCGCCAACTACGTGATGGCGTCACTCAAGGACACGATGACGCCGGCCTTCGACGGCCCGTGCATGCACGAGGCGCTGTTCGACGACAGCTTTCTGAAGGACACCGGCGTCAGCACGCTGGACTTCGCCAAGGCGATGATCGACGAGGGCTATCACCCGATGACCATGTATTTTCCGCTGGTCGTGCATGGCGCCATGCTGATCGAGCCGACCGAGAGCCAGGCCAAGGAGGACCTCGACCAGTTCATCGGTGCGCTGAAGTCGCTCGCCGAGCGCGCCAAGACCGGCACGGCGGCCGAGGAGTTCAAGGCGGCGCCGAGATTCGCGCCACGCCGCCGCCTCGACGAGACGCTGGCGGCGCGCAAGCCTATCCTGCGCTGGCGGCCCTCGAACAATCCACCGGAGACCGATCCGGTGAAGCAGGCGGCGGAGTAATCGCCAGGCATTAAANNGCCAGACACCGGTTTTTGCCGGGTGGCTCGAAAGGTTGAAGGATCGAAACGCGCGTGCGCGCATTCAAGTGCGTTTGGACCGCCTGGCTCTTGGCCTCGCCGGCGACGTGAAGCCAGTCGGTAGCGGCGTGAGCGAGCTGCGTGTCGACTACGGTCCGGGCTATCGGGTGTACTTCAAGCAGCAAGGCCGAGAATTGGTGATGCTGTTGATCGGCGGCGACAAGCGAACACAGGGCCGGGATATCGAGCGGGCCGTTTCCATGGCTCGCGACCTCTAGGAGAGTTCATGGCACGCAAGAAAATCCGAACCACTCGTTACGACAGCGCGGCGTTGCTGAAGACGCCGCGGGACATCGCCGCTTACCTGGAAGCGGCCATGGAGGACGGCGATCCGCGCGTCATCGCCGCCGCGCTCGGCAACATCGCGCGCGCCAAAGGCATGGGCGAACTGGCGCGCGAGGCAGGGCTTGGCCGCGAGAGCCTATACAAGGCCTTGTCGCCGGATGGGAACCCCGAATTCGCCACGATACTGAAGGTCGTCCGTGCGCTTGGGCTGCGGCTCCACGCCGAAGCTGTCTCGAACTGATCGGCTTGTGCTCATCCTACGCTGGCGCTCCTCGAACCATCCGCCGGAAGCCGATCTGATGTGGCAGCTTACTGATTAGGCTAGAGTCTGAATTTGCGCGGCTCGGAGACGACCATCGCCCTTCCTGATCCTGCCACGGTCTACAGGCTACTAAGGGAAGCGCCCGGTCCTAGCCCATGGTGGTGCCACACCCCGATACCATCGGCACTCGGACCGCTCGCATGGAAGAAGTTTGATAAGCCAGCCGGCTTCAACGTGTTGATCGATTCAGAAGCACGGCCGCGCTTGGCGCTTCCGATGTACATCTGGTTTCGGTTGTTGGACGAAGGTTGGATGCTCCTCTGGAGCAGGCGAGATGACCCGGATCGGTGAGCCCCTATCGTTTTCCGCCTTCTTAATTTGGATCACTTGCGGCTATTGACCGACCTTGACCAATGGTTGGCCGGGAAGCCACCGCCCGTCGATCCCTACTTTTCGATCGCATCTGAATTCTGTGCGGTTGCTGAGATTGGCGTTTCATATGCTGCTGGTCGGCACGACCTTTCGCTACCTTCCGAATTCACTCGCGTGCCTGAGTTTTTCATTGTGGCTAGCAACCCCATGCTGCCAAAAAGACCAGATACCGCGTCCATGCCGTCGATCCTAGTAACCACAGTGTGGAAGTCTTTCCCCAAGACTGGTTCAACGAAGGAAACCTCGACTATGGATATCAATGGATACCTGCGCTACCCGTGATCCGATAAGTCGCCGATTGCTCGTGAGTGGAATTCGGATCGACAATTTTATTCTTAACGAGACGGGAAGACAGGTCGAGCAACGTTTGCCGCGGTGAACGTTCGTTTCAATTCAGCCCTCGCATAGCGAGAGGATAGAACTTCAAGAAGGCGACGAAATAGCATGAGAGTCTTCACCTCCCTGCCGCAGGAGAACCTGCAAAAGGTCGGCCCCGCCGCCCAGGCGATCGAAGCCGCCGGCTACACCGGCGTCACCACGCAGGAGAACAAGCACGACCCGTTCCTGTCGCTGGCCGTCGCGGGCGCCGCGACCAAACGCATCGAGCTGCACACCAGTGTCGCCATCGCCTTCGCCCGCTCGCCCATGGTCTGCGCCAACGTCGGCTGGGATCTTGCCGCCAGCACCGGTGGCCGCTTCACCCTGGGGCTGGGCTCGCAGATTCGTGCCCATAACGAAAGACGCTTCTCCGTGCCGTGGACGGCGCCGGCGCCGCGTATGCGCGAGTACGTGCAAGCGGTGCGGGCGATCTGGGCGGCGTGGAAGGAGGGCGGCAAGCTCGCCTACGAGGGCAAGCACTACCGCTTCACCCTGATGACGCCCAACTTCACGCCGGAGCCCTATGACGGTCCGCCGCCGCGCATCGGGCTGGCGGCGGTCGGTCCCTTCATGCTGAAGGTGGCGGCCGAGGAAGCCGACAGCGTCAAGCTGCACGCCTTTTGCACACGCAAATATATCGAAGAGAACACGCTGCCGATCATCACGGCGGGGCTGGCCAAGTCGGGCAGGCCGCGGGAGAAGTACGAGATCACCGGCGGCGGCTTCGTGGTCACCGGCAAGGACGACGAGGTGGTGGCCAAGCTGTTCGACTGGGTGCGCTACCGCGTGGCCTTCTACGGCTCGACGCCGGCCTACTGGCCGGTGTTCGATGTCCATGGGCTGGGCGATCTCGGCCGCAAGCTCAATACCATGACCAAGGCCGGCCAGTGGAACCAGATCGCCGCGGAAGTGTCTGACGACGTCGTGCACCTGTTCGCTGCGGTCGGCCGGCACGACCAGATCGCCAAGGCGATCCAAGGCCGCTTCGGCGGGCTGGTCGATGCGGTGAGCGCCAGCGCCAATTCGTCCAAGCCGTCGGACCTGCCGCCCGACCTGATCCAGGACCTGGCGAGGATCCCGACGCGCTACAGGCCGTGAGCGACGGCGCGGAATTGCGGCAGGCGGTGGCGGCGGACGCCACCGCGATCCGCGAACTGACGCGCGCGGCCTACGCCAAATGGGTGCCGCTGATCGGTCGCGAGCCCAAGCCCATGACGGCCGACTACGTCGAGGCCGTGCGGCACAATCGCTTCGACCTCCTCTATGTCGACGGCAAGCTGGCGGCCCTCATCGAGACGATAAAGCAAGCCGATCACCTGCTGGTCGAGAACGTGGCGGTGTCGCCTGCCTTCCAGGGACGCGGCCTTGGCCGCAGGCTGATGGCGCACGCCGAGGCGCTGGCGGCAGCGTCGGACTTTGCCGAGATCAGGCTCTATACCAACAAGCTCTTTGCCGAAAACCTTCGGCTCTACGGCAGGCTGGGCTACCGGGTCGACCGGGAGGAAGTGCTCGCGGTTGGGGTCGTCGTCCATATGAGCAAGCCGATCTAGCTTCAGGGACGCCTATTTCGCATTGAAAAATTTGCGTAATATGCAACAATCTGACAATGAGTGTCATGCCTTCCGGACCGCGGGCATCCTGCCCGCTCAGATCTGTGAGCGCGGGCGGCGGAGTAATCTCCGCCTCGGACGCGCGCGGTCCAGAAGACCAGGAGAAGGTAATTCGCGAATTCCGGAATTCCTGAAAAGCAGGCTAAGTGCTTGAAGAAGCAAGATTTCGGGAATTCCTGAAGAGACTTTTTGGTGGATGGGGACCCGGACCCGAAAGCGCGGGGACCGCGGGAGACGCCGGACGGTGGGCCGGATCGAGCGTGGTAAATAAGAGTTAGTAGTGCCCCGTTATTTTCCCGTTTCTTTAAGCGTTACTTGCGGTAACTGCCACGACATCTTGGGGGTCCACCGGACCCAAAAGAAAACCCCCGCCCTTGCGACGGGGGCCTTAGGTAGCCCGCGATTTCTTTTGTGCGGGCGATTCGAAATTCGAACTCAATGCATGCGGCGCGGCAGTTCGGCGATCGCCTCGTCGACCAAGGCCTCGGTCGTGCCGGCGCCGACCTGTTCGCGCAGCAGGGCGCGAGTGGCGGCCAGCGCCACATCGACGGCGGTGTCGCGCACCTGCTTGGTGGCGGCGGCCTCCGACTGGGCAATGCGGTCGAGCGCCTGCTGCTCGCGCAGCGCTACGGCGGTTTCCAGGTTCTGGGCGGCACGAGCCTGCATGCGCTGCACTTCCTCGTGCGCCAGGCCCACGATGCCTTGGGCCTCGGCCGTCGCCTGGGCAAGTGTGCGTTCGGCCTCGGCCTTGGCCTTCAGCGCATCGGCGCGCAGGCGTTCGGCATCGGCCAGCGCCTGGGCGATCGCGGCCGAGCGCTTGTCGAGCGCGCCCGACAGGGCCCGCCACATGATGCGGCCGGTGGCCACGAAAAACAGGACGAAGGCGACGGCGATCCACAGAGTCGGATCGGCGAAAACGCTCTCGTGATGGGCGCCGTCGGCTCCGGCAGCCCAGGCTGAGCCGATCATCGGCTGGTTCCCTTCAGCGCTGTCGACACCTTGGCGTCGAGTGCACTTTTGTCGGCCGGCTGGCCGGCGAGCTTGGCGTAGGCGCTTTGGGCGAGATCCGCCGCCATCTGCTCGAGGCCGGCCATGACGTCGCCGCGCTGCTGGGCGATCCGCTTCTCGGCTTCGGCGGCGCGGGCGCCGAGCTTCTCGGCGAGCTCGCCCAGACGGGCTGCCGCAGCGGCGGCGTCGGCCTCGGCCCGTTGCTGGGTGAGCGTGCGCGCGTGGCCGCGCGCGTCGGCCAGCTTCTTCTGGTAGGTCTCGACCAGGAGGCGGGTGTCGTCGCTCGCCTTGCCGGCCGCTGCCACGTCGCCTGCCATCTTGGCGTCGCGCGCTTCGAGCGTTGAGGCGATGCGCGGTAGCGCCACCAACGACAGTACCGTGTAGAGCACCAGGAACAGGATCACCAGCCAGACGAGCTGGGGCGCGAGGTCGTGGGGATTGAGCTGCGGCATGCCGCCGCCCGCGGCCCACGCACCACCCGTCGGCAGCAGCACGAGGGCTGCCGCTCCTGTGGCCAATAGTCCTGGCAAACGCATCTGACTACAGCCGTTTAGTGCTAGAGCACGAACAGGAGCAGCAGGGCCACGACCAGGCCGAACAGGCCGGTCGCTTCGGCGAGTGCAAAGCCCAGAATGACGTTGGCGAATACGCGCGGCGCCTGCTCGGGGTTGCGGAACGAGCCCGAGATGAAGGCGGCGAAGATGTTGCCGATACCGACGGCGGCGCCGGCGAGCGCGATGGTGGCGATGCCTGCACCGATCATTTTGGCAGCGACGGGATCCATGGAAATTTCCTTCTGAGGTTGGGTGGGTTGAATTAGGTGGGTTGAAACGGATCAGTGATGCAGGTGAAGCGCATCGTTGAGGTAGAGGCAGGTCAGCACGGCGAAGACGTAGGCCTGCAGGAACGCGATCAGGATCTCGAGACCGATGAAGGCCGTCGTGAAGATGAGCGGGATCCAGCCGAAGAAGATGCCGAGCATGATCACGAAGCCGCCGAACACCTTCAACATGATGTGGCCGGCCAGCATGTTGGCGAACAGCCGCACCGACAGCGTCATCGGCCGGATGAAATAGGAGATCACCTCGATCGGTACCAGGATCGGCATCAGCCACAGCGGCACGCCCTTGGGCGCGAAGAACGACAGGAAGCCGATGCCGTGCTTGAAGATGGCGATCAGCGTGACGCCTATGAACACCACGGCGGCCATGGCGAAGGTGACGATGATGTGGCTGGTCGGCGTGAAGGAGTAGGGGATCATGCCGAGCATGTTGCAGCCCAGGATGAACAGGAAGAGCGAGAGGATGAACGGGAAGTACTTCTTGCCGGCATCGCCGACGTTGTCACTCACCATCTTGGCGATGAACTCGTAGCCGACCTCGGCCACCGACTGGAGCCGGCCCGGCACCAGGGCGCGCTGGCGCATGCCGTAGATGAAGACGAAGAGGGCGATGGCGACGGCGAAGGTCATCCACAGCGCCGAATTGGTGTAGGAGACGTCGAGCCCGCCGAGCTTCAGCGACCACAGCCGCTTGATCTCGAACTGCTCCATTGGATTGTGCATCGCAGCCACGTCCCCCGAGACTTCTTACCGACCGGACTGTTGGTCCTTCTCCGCTTCCGCCGCGTAGGCCTTGATGGCGCGCCACGCGTTGTTGGCGCCGCCGACAAAACCGAGAAAGATCATCGTCACCAGCATGTAGGGCGCCGTGCCCCACCAACGGTCGAGCCAATAGCCGAGAAAACCCCCGACCAAAAGGCCCGCGATAATATCCACCAGAACGCGATAGGCAACGTTCGTCTGGCGCTGCGACACTTGGTTGCTGTCGGGCTTTTCGGCGCTCTTTCGTGCCGCATTTACGCGCGCCTCCAGCGCCTCGACCCGGCGCATGTCGTCGTCGGGATCTGCGTCCCGAGGGGGCTCAGCCAATGACCGGTCCTCCGGCGATATTGTCCTTGTCTGTCAACCGCTTAGGAGCTTTGCGCCGGCTTGAGCACGGAAAACCTGGCGTCGCCGTCGCGCTTCACCTGGGGCACCAGATCGACTTCCCAGTCGAGATATTGGCGCATCGCGGCCTCGACATCCTCCTTGAAGTCGTAGGGCCGGTACCAGACATCGGTCGGCGGGTCGGCCATCTTGGTGTGGCCGTTCTCGACGCCAAGCCTGGCGTCGCGCCACGTCTTCATGCCGCCTCCGAGGATGGCCACCGGCAAACCGCCGGCGGCTGCTTCGGCCTCGGCTGCAGCCAGCGCTGCGATCTCGCTGTCGGGCGAAATCAGCACGATGCGTGTGACACCGCTCTGCTGCTTCAGCATCTCGGGGATCGTGCGGCCGAGACCGGCACGCACCGCGAACCAGGCGCCGGGCACATGGCCGTCGCGGTATTTCAGGCTGGTGTCGAGGTCGATGACCAGCGTCGCCTTGCGCGAGCCATTGAGCTCGGCCGGCGAGATCGACGCCGCGTGCGGCAGCAGGAAGCCCTTGGGGAAGCGCGGCTCGGCCTCGGTGGTGAGTTCGCTGGAGACCGGCTTGTGATCGAGCACATAGGTGTTCTGCCAGTCCATCTGCATCAGCCAGTGCGCGGTCATGGTGGCGCGCACGCCGTCATTGTCGTGCAGCACGATCGTGGCGTGCCGCGCGCCGACATATTGGTCGGTCGCCTGGACGAGCTGGCCGCCGGCGGCATGGCGGAAGCCCTTGATGTGGCCCTGCGCATATTCGGCGGGATCGCGCACGTCGAGCTTGTAGAGCGGGCCGCCACCCTCTTTGGAGCTGAGGGCCTCGAGTGCCTTGAGGCCGGCCATGTCGATCTTCTTGATGCCCATACGCTTGGCGATGTTTGTCGCCGCCTCGTGAGCGAACTTTGCGGCCTGCGGTCCCTGCGGGCCGAAGCTCCTGGTCTCGCCGCGCGCGACTTTGAGGCCGGCGAGGTGCCAGCCCATGGTGCCGTTCTTCAGCGCCATCACCTTGTTGGGCAGACCGGCATTGATCAGCGACTGGGCGCCGATGATCGAGCGCGTGCGGCCGGCGCAGTTGACGACGACCAGCGTCTCGGGGCGCGGCGCGAAGTCCTTGACCCGATAGACCAGCTCGGCGCCGGGGCAGTCGACGCCGCCCGGGATCGACATGTTGTTGAACTCGGGCATCGGCCGGGAATCGAGGATCACCATGTCGGCCTTGCTGTCCAACAGCTTCTGGACGTCGGCGGCATCGATGCGCGGCGTGTCGTTGTCGTGCTCGACCACTTCGCCGAACGCCTTGCTCGGCACGTTGACGCCCGTGAAGACCTCGTAGCCTGCATCGGCCCACGCCTTGAGGCCGCCCTTCACCACGGCAAGGTTGGTGTAGCCCAGCCGCGAAAGCTGCGCGGCGGCGCGGTTTGCGCGGCCGCTCCATTGCGGGTCGAGGCCTTCATCGCCGCTGTCCATCAGCACGATCAGCGTGCCGGGGTCGGGCAACAAGGCGAAGGCCCGCGGCTCCAGCCGCGACAGCGGCAGCGGCGTGGCGAACAGCGGATGGCCCTTGATCGAGAACTCGCCCTCCTCGCGCACGTCGAAGAAGGCGAAGATCTCGCTCGACTTCAGCATTGCTTTGACCTGCTGCACGGCGAGCAAGGGAGTGAGGATCTTGGCCTTGGCCATGAAGCGCTTGGCCGTATTGGTGACCATGTCGACGCTCACCCGGTCGGGCAGGTGCTCAAGGCTGAGGCCGTAGAAGTGGAGATGGAGCGCGTTGCCCGAGCCGGCCGGCGTCTCGATGTGATGGAAGTCGCCGGGCAGGTAGGAGATGAAGTCGCCGCTCTTCAGCGTCTTTTCCTTGGCTGGCGCCTCGCGCAGTTGGACTGTTTCGGCTTGGGCGCCGTTGTCCAGCCGGTCATAGACCACGTTGCGCTCGGCGCCATGGACGCCCGCGATGATCGCCCAGGTCGTGTGATTGTGCGGCGGCACCTTCTTGGCCGGCCCGCCGGCCGAGGCATAAAGCGCGAAACGATGGTCGGGATCCTCGCTCAGGCGATAGATGCCGCCGTCGGGCCCCAGGGGGAATTCATCCTGCGGGAAGAGGTCGGCACGGCGGGCAAGCGAGGCCAGCAGACCGCCGATCTTGTCGAGGGTGCCGTAGGTTACGCCGCTTTTCTCAATTTGTCGGGCCTCGTCGACCAGCGCGCGTACGGCCGCCTGGCGTTCCTGATGCAGAGTCATTGGGGATCCTCCGTTTGGCCCAGTATAGCGAGCCAGTGCTTGTCGCCACATGGCAAGTCAAACTACGGTAGGGGCCTGAAAGTGGGGGTCATGGGAAAAATCGTTCCAGCCATTGTGCTGGGCACGGCGTGCATGCTGGCTGCTTCGGCGCTGGCGCAGACCGCGACCAAGCCGCCGCCCAAGCCGGCGCCTGCCGCCAAGCCCGCAGTGGCCCGGCCTGCGGCGCATCCGGTGGTGCAGGCCCGCCGCCCGGTTTTCGTGCCGCCGCCCCCGGTCATCGAGATCGACGAGGCGGCCGTCGTCGCCGACCTGCCGACCGTGCTCGATGCCGACAACCGCGACCGCTACCGGCGCATCTTCCAGGCCCAGTCGTCCGCCCAGTGGGGCCAGGCCGACGCCGAGATCGCCAAGCTCACCGACAAGACGCTGATGGGCTACGTCGGTGCCCAGCGCCTGCTGGCCCATGGCTATCCCGCCCGCTACGACCAGCTCGCCGCCTGGCTGCAGGACTACAACGACCATCCCGATGCCCCCGCGATCTACCGGCTGGCCGTCGCACGCCGTACCCCGGGCGCGGGCGAACTCACGCCCGCGAGCTTCGTCAGCCAGTCCCAGCCGTCACCGACCTTCGCCGCCGCCCGCACCGTGACCGGCGCCGACGCCGCCCGCGCCGCCGAGCTGCGCGCCCGCCTGCAGCAGATGGCCGACGATGGCGGCTTCAACGCCGCCTTCGTGCTGCTCGACCGCAAGTCGACGGTCGAGACCCTGGGCCCCCAGGAGGCCGAGCTGTGGCGCGGCCGCATCCGCACCCGCGCCCTGGAAGCCGATTCCCAGCGCGGCGTCCAGGTGCCGGTCGATATCGCAATGCCGCCCGACGCCAACTGGAGTGCCGGTCTTTCGGCCTTCACCGGGGGCAACATGGCCGAGGCGGCGCGCCGCTTCGAGCTGGTGGCCGATGCAGCGCCCGACCGGGCCTCGTCGTGGACCCTCGCGGCGGGCTCGTTCTGGGCCGGCCGCGCCAACCTGCTGGCCGGCAACCCGCAGAAATTCGCGCCCTATCTCAAGCGCGCAGCCCTGCACGGCCGCACCTTCCACGGCCTGATCGCCCAGAAGGCCCTCGGCATGCGCATCGAACCGGACTGGAACGTGCCGGCGATCGATCGCCAAAAGGCCGAGCTGCTCCGCAACGATCGCGCCGGCCGCCGTTCGCTCGCCCTGCTGCAGCTCGGTGCCGTGACCGCCGCCGAGCGTGAGCTGTTCGCGGCCTCGCTCGATGCCGATCCACAATTCATCGAAGCGGTGCTGGCGCTTGCCAACAAGGCAGCGTTGCCAAGTCTGTCGATAAGGGTCGGCAACGCCGCCTGGGACCAGCGTCACAAGATCAAGGGCTATGACGGCGCGATGTATCCGTTGCCGCCGTGGCAGCCGGCCAGCGGCTTCTCCGTCGACCGCGCGCTGATCTACGGCTTCATGCGCCAGGAATCGGCCTTCAATCCCAAGGCACGCTCCTATGTCGGCGCCATGGGCCTGATGCAGCTGATGCCGCGCACCGCGCAATTGGTGGCCAACAAGTTCGCGCCCGAGGCGCAGGGCGCCAGCCCGTGGGATCCACCGATCAACATGACGCTGGGCCAAGCCTACATCGCCTCGCTGCTGGGCGACGTCGACAACAATCTGGTGCGCACGGCGGCGGCCTACAATGGCGGGCCGGGCAACGTGATGCGCTGGGACAACTCGCTGAACGCGTCGGCCGATCCGCTGCTTTACGTCGCCTCGATCCCACTCAACGAGACGCGCGACTTCGTGCAGCGCGTGCTGGCGAACTACTGGATGTATCAGATTCGGATCGGCCAGCCGACGCCGTCGCTCGACCAGATCGCCGCCCACGAATGGCCGCGTTACGCCCCGCAGGACGGCAAGCGTTGACCCTCGCGCCTATGTGACCATATGATATGGTCACATAGGAATTTCGGCCATGGACAGGAAGATCAACGCCTCGACGTTCAAAGCGCAGTGCCTCGCGCTGATCGACGAGGTTGCCGAAAGCGGCCAGCCCATCACCATCACCAAGCGCGGCAAGGCGAAGGTGCAGATCGTCGCTGTGCGCGAAAAGCCCAAGACGCTGATCGGAGCCACGAAGGGCACGTTCAAGATCCTGGGCGATATCGTCGGTCCGATCGTCGAGGACTGGGACGAAGATCGCGAGTGGCGAAACATCACCGGACAGTTCGATGACCCTCCTGCTCGATACACACACAATCCTGTGGATGACCGAGGACCTGCCAAGGCTCGGAAAGGCGGCAAGGCGAAGCTGCGACGTCGCACTCGCCGCGGGTGAGCTCGCTGTCCCGACCGTCGTCTTTTTCGAAATGGGTTGGGCACTCAGGCGCGGACGCGTTGAAGGACCGGCGAATATCCGCGACTGGCGTAATCGCCTCCTATCGTTTGGCGTACGCGAGATAGGCCTATCGGCCGAGATCGCCATGCGGGCGGTGGAACTCGACGACATGCATGGCGACCCATTCGATCGCATCATCGTTGCCACGGCGCTGGCCGAGGACGCAGTATTGCTGACGGCCGATCGCCCGGTGCTCGAGTGGACCGGCCGGGTGCGCCGACAAGATGCGCGGCGCTGAGGAGAGGATATGAACATCGCCCGCCTGCGCCGTTTCGTCGGGGACATGACGTCTCTGGTCGGTGGCGCCTGGCAGGACAAGGACGAAGCGGCGGCCGTCGAGGTCGGCGCCAAGCTGCTCGGCGAACTGGTCAGCCACGACGACTGGCTGCCCGAGGCGATGGCCGACTGTCCGCCGCACGGCTACGCGCAGAACCTGCTGTGGTGCGATCCGTTCGAGCGTTTCTCGGTGGTGAGCTTCGTATGGTCGCCGAGCGCCTGCACGCCGGTGCACGATCATCAGACGTGGGGCCTGGTCGGCATGCTGCGCGGCTCGGAAACCTCGCAGCGTTTCGTGCGCGATCCGGCAACCGGTGTGCTGGCCAAAGGCGCGCTCGCCACCCTGGCGCCGGGCGATGTCGAGGTGCTGCTGCCGTCGGCCGGCGACATCCATCAGGTGACCAACGCGCTGGGCGACCGCGGCTCGCTCAGCATTCACGTCTACGGCGGCAACATAGGCACGGTGCGCCGGCATACGTTTGATCCGGCCACGGGCGAGCCCAACCTGTTCGTGTCGGGTTATACCAACCAGGTCGTGCCCAATCTATGGGACAGGTCGGCAGAGATTCGGGCGCAGTCTTAGTTCTTATCTTTTCTGCCCGGTGCGGGAGGGCACTTTTCGCGCATGAGCGCGAAAATGCCGACTCGCGCTTGATTACAAGCGCTGCCGCATCCCAAGCACTAGCGAAGCTAGTGCTTGGGATGCGGATGCGTCGGATCCACCCAGTAAACCTCTTCCACCTTTTCCGCCGGAGCGATGTCGAGGTTGATGGCGACGGCCTCGTTGTCGGAGCGCACCAGCACGCATTCCAGCGGCTCGGTGTCCGATGCGTTGATCTCCTGGTGGGGAACATACGGCGGCACATAAATGAAGTCGCCGGGGCCGGCCTCGGCGGTGAACTGAAGCTTGTCGCCCCAGCGCATGCGAGCACGGCCCTTCACGACATAGATGACGCTTTCCAGGTGGCCATGATGGTGTGCGCCGGTCTTGGCGTGGGCGTGGATGGTGACGGTGCCGGCCCACAGCTTCTGGGCGCCGACCCGGGCGAAATTGATCGCCGCGGCGCGGTTCATGCCCGGCGTCTGGGCGGTGTTGGTGTCGAGGGAGCCGGCGGGAATGACCCGCACGCCGTCATGTTTCCAGTCGGTCATGGGCTTGATCTAGGGCCTGCGCCTCGCCACTACAAGCGAGGATCGTTAGAATGATCGCATGAACAAAATCGATGAAACCAAGCCCTTCAAGCCGGTGAACATCGCCGTGCTGACGGTTTCCGACACCCGCACGCTCGAAACAGACAAATCGGGCGACACCCTGGTCGAACGCATCAAGCGCGACGGCCATGTGCTGGCCGACCGCGCCATCGTCACCGACGACGTCGGCAAGATCCGCGCCCAGGTGAAGAAGTGGATCGACGATCCCAAGGTCGAGGTCGTGAT
>PLYQ01000365.1:13093-27216 GCA_003153415.1 Rhodospirillales bacterium
CTGCCCGGCTCGACCGGCGCCTGCAAGGACGGCTGGGACGACATCCTGCGCCAGCAACTCGATATCAGGTTTCGGCCGTGCAATTTCGCCGAACTAATGCCGCGCCTGAATGAAGGCAAGATGCCCAGGAGCGGATAGCCTAGTGGCTGAAGCGCTGCTTGAAGCCATACGCCAAGGCGTAACTCTCCCGGCGACCGGCACGGCGCACGGCCACGTACGCCTGGCCGATGGCCGGCTGGCCCGTGTCGCTTACGCCTACGAAAACGATCCGACGGCGGCGGCGGGTCTGCACGTTCAGGCCGAGGCGTTTCGATATCTCCAGCCGACAGGACGCACACCGCGCCTGCACGACGTGATCGAGCCGCAACCTGGATTGCCGGGCGGCGCATTGATCGTCGATTTCATCGACGGGCACGCGCCGCGCCTGCCCGACGAACTCGATGCGATGGCGGCGACGCTTGCGAAGATCCACACCCTGCCTCTGCCATCCGCCACGTCGCCGCTCCCGCGCCAGAAGAATCCCTTCCTCGAAACCCTGGAAGCCGTCGAGCTCGCCGCGATGCGCTTCCTCGACAAGGCCGTGCCCGACCCAGGCTCGCGCGCCGAGATCGCCGAGGAGCTGCGGCTGATGCGCGGCATGGCGCTGGCGTTCGCCAAGCGTACGCAGCCGCTCAGCGTGGCATTGGCCGATACGCATCCCGGCAATTTCATCGTCGATCCGGCGGGCATCGCCTGGTTCGTCGATCTCGAGAAGGTCCATGTCGGCTCGGCCGCCATCGATCTGGCGCACGCGACCTTGCCGACCTCGACGCTGTGGCACTCGGCGGATGCCAAGGCACTGTCACATGAAGAGGTGCAGGGCTTCTACGAGGCCTATCTCGGCCGGGTCGGAAAGAAGCCAGCGGACGCGCTCAGGCCGTGGCTGGTGCCGATGCGCCGGCTGACCTGGCTTCGAACCACGCTCTTCATGGCGCGTTGGCGGGTGCAGACGCGCAGCCCGCGCGATCCTTCCGATCCCTCACAGTGGAGCGACGCCGGTCTAGAGCCAGCCATGAGGGTCCTTTACGACAGGCGAATCGACCAGTGCTTTGACCGCGACGCCATAAGGGCGATCCGGGGCGAATGGGCTTGAGCCACAAGGGCTAGTGGCTTGACTCGTTCCTGATTTGTTCTAAGAGTCCTGTCGCCATGAACAACGACGGTGAGCCGCTTTATCCCGACGATGCAGTGCCCGAGCCGCAGCACAACGGCCGTGGCGCGCTCAGCAACGGCTCGAGCCGCTACGACAGCGAGAAGCGCATCCGCACGACCGACGGCTGGGAAACGCCGCCGCCGCCACAATCATCCGATGGGCCGTCGGACGACGACGAGCTGCCACCGCTGCGCACGACGCTGACGCGCGATGCCACGCGCACCATCCTGGCGCGCAACACCTCGCCCGACATTCCCTTCGACCGCTCGATCAATCCCTATCGCGGCTGTGAGCACGGCTGCATTTATTGCTTCGCGCGGCCGACGCACGCCTATCTCGGCCTGTCACCCGGCCTCGATTTCGAAACCAAGATCCTGTTCAAGCCCGAGGCGGCCAAGCTTCTGGCGGCTGAGCTGGCTTCGCCGAAATATCGCCCCGACGTGGTCGCCATGGGCACCAACACCGATCCCTATCAGCCGGTCGAGCGTGAGCTGAAGGTCACGCGTTCGATCCTGAAGGTGCTGAGCGAGTTCAACAATCCCGTGGGCATCGTCACCAAGGGCCATCTGGTGACGCGCGACATCGACATCCTGGCCGACATGGCCAAGCGCAACTTGGCCGAAGTGTTCCTGTCGGTGACCACGCTCGACAAGGATCTGGCGCGCACCATGGAGCCGCGCGCCTCCACACCGCGTCGAAGGCTCGATGCCATCCGCGCATTGGCCGCCGCCGGTGTCCCGGTCGGCGTCATGACGGCGCCGATGATCCCCGGGCTGAACGATCACGAGATGGAGGCGATCCTCGAAGCCGCCACCGAGGCTGGCGCCACGCGCGCCGGCTTCACCGTTCTGCGCCTGCCGCTCGAGATCAAGGATCTGTTCGACGAGTGGCTGCGCGCCAATAGACCGGACCGCGCCGAAAGGGTGCTGTCGCTGATTCGCCAGATGCGCGGCGGCGCGCTCTACCAGGCCGAGTTCGGCACGCGCATGCGCGGCGAAGGCCCGATCGCCCAGCTCCTCGCCGCGCGCTTCTCCGCCGGCGTGAAGCGGCTGGGCCTGAACAAGATCCGCTACCGGCTCGACACGCTGCGCTTTGCCGTGCCGGAACAGGCGCGCACGGCGCTCACCGACGCCAAGCGCGACGCCCGACAGATGAAATTGCTTTGAGGAGGCGACCATGGCCGAAGAACTCGTCCTGTTCACGAACCCGCAATCGCGCGGCGTGATGGCTCATTGGATGCTGGAGGAGATCGGCTGTCCGTACCGCGTCGAGGTGAAGGCATTCGGGCGTGAGATGAGGACGCCCGAGTACCTGGCCATCAATCCCATGGGCAAGGTTCCGGCGATCCAGCACGGCAAGTCGGTCGTGACCGAGACCGGGGCGATCCTCTGCTATCTCGCCGACATCTTTCCCGAGGCGAAGCTCGCGCCGCCGCCCGACGAGCGTGGCTCCTACTATCGTTGGCTGTTCTTTGTCGCCGGATGCTGCGAGCCTGCAATGGGCAACAAGGCCGCCGGCTGGAATCCGGACACGCCGGAGCTGCAGGGCCGCTTCGGTTACGGGTCCTACGAACTGACTATCGACACCGTCGCCAAGGCGGTCGAGGGTCGGCGCTACATCGCGGCGGACCATTTCACCGCGGCCGACCTCTACATGGCTTCGTTCCTGAACTTCGGGATGATGTTCGGAACCGTCGAGAAGCGCCCGGCGTTCGAGGCCTATGTTCGCCCGCATCTCGAGCGGCCGGCGGCGAAGCGGATGCAGGAGCAGGCGGCCAAGCTCATCGCCAAGCAGGCATAGTCACTCCAGGAACCGCACCTTTGGCCATAGCTCGCGCCAGCGCTTGGCGGCGATGCGGGCTTCGTAGTCGTTGCGCCGCGTGCAGCCGAAGTCGGTGGGCCGGCAGCGCAGATTCAGGAGATCGTCGGTGCCGAGCGGGGCGATCACCGTGATGGAATCGTCTGCTTCCAGCCGCACGCCGACGGCCGTCACGGTCTCGAGCCAATAGGTCATCGCGTCGGCCGTGCTCTTATGCTGGGGCAGGTTCTTCCACACATGCATGCGCGCCTGGTTGCGCACCTGCCAGGGTTGACCGGGCAGAATGTCGTCCAGCCGATCCTCCAGTTCGAACTCGCGTTCCTTGGAGATGTCGGCGGAGTCATAGAACAGCACATCGATGTCGGCCGGCGCACGCCCGGGCGCGATGCCGTGCAGGTGGTCCCACACGCGATTGCGCACGAAGCCGGCGGCAATGCACCAGTCGGGCAGGCCGAGCGCTCGTACGGCACGAAGCTGTTCCATACCCACAGGGTCCTGCGCGATGATGTCGGCGATCACGGGCATGGCTCTAGTCTAGCGCCAGTGGCGGGGGATATGCCGAGCTTCGAATACGAAAAGCGTTTTGCGGGTCCGATCGCCGGTGTCGACGAAGCGGGGCGCGGGCCGCTGGCCGGCCCAGTGTTCGCTGCCGCCGCGGTCATCGATCGCGCGCGCGCGACGCGGACGCTCCTGAAACTGATCGACGATTCCAAGAAGCTGACACCCGACCGGCGCGAGCGCGCCTACGACAGCATGATCGCCTCGGGCGTCGTGCAGTTCGCGGTGGCCGAAGCGAGCGTCGAGGAGATCGACCGCATCAACATCCTGCAGGCGACCTTCCTCGCCATGCGTCGCGCCGTGCAGGCTCTGGCGCCGCCGCCTGACATGGTGCTGGTCGACGGCAACCGCGCGCCGCCAGGTCTGGGCTGCCGCGCCGAGACCATCGTCGGCGGCGATGCGCACTGCTACTCGATCGCCGCCGCCTCGATCTTCGCCAAGGTGGCGCGCGACCGTCACATGGCAACGCTCGCCGAGACCTTCCCCGGCTACGGCTGGGAATCCAATCGCGGCTACGGCAGCGCGCAGCATCTCGAAGCCATCTCCCGGCTGGGACCGACACCGCACCACAGAATGAGCTTCGCGCCTCTGCGCGCGAAGTAGTTTTCGCCCTCTACCGGCTGCTGTAGCCGGCCCTACCCGAACGCTATAGGTTCATGCGAGCCATGGTTGTCGAAACACGCTACGTCACCAGCGGCGAGGTCTTCGTCGCGTATCAGATCTCGGGGCAGAGTGCGCCCGATCTTCTGATGGCGCCCGGGTTCGTCTCGCATCTGGAGCAACAGTGGGAGAATCCCAACGGCGCGCGGTTCTTCAACGGCCTCGGCGCCTTCTCGCGCTTGATCCGCTTCGACAAGCGCGGCACCGGGCTTTCGGATCGCGGCGTCGGCATTCCCCACCTTGACGAGCGTATCGACGACATCCGCGCCGTGCTCGATGCGGCAGGGTCCGGGAAAGCCTTCCTGTTCGGCGTATCCGAAGGTGGGCCGATGTCGATCTTGTTCGCCGCCACCTACCCTGAACGCGTGGCCGGCCTCGTCCTGTTCGGCACCTATGCGCGCACAGTGGGCGCTTCTGTCCCCCAGGACGATCTTGCGGCGGCCGAGCGTGACATTCGGGAAAACTGGGGCACCGGCAAAGGCCTGCCGAACTTTGTGCCGTCGGCTGCCGGCAATCCTGCCGCTGTGCAGTTGTTTGCGAAGTTCGAGCGACTGAGCGCCAGCCCGTCGGATGTGATTAACCTGCTGCGCATGAACCGCGAGATCGATGTGCGCGCCATATTGCCGACGATCCGCGTGCCTACCCTTGTCATTCATCGCCGCGACGATGTGCGCGTGCGCGTGCTGGCGGCTCACGAGCTCGCCGAGAACATTCCTGGCGCGCGCTATGTCGAGTTGCCAGGCTCCGATCACGTTCCCTGGACCGACGACCAGGCCAGGATCGTGGAGGAGATCCGTAAGTTCATCGGCGCGGCGCCGCCGCCGATCGAAACCGACCGCGTGCTGTCCACCGTGCTCTTCACCGACATCGTCGATTCGACGAAACAGGCGGTCGCGGCGGGCGATCGCCAGTGGCGGGCGACGCTCGAGGCTCATCACGTCGCCGTCCGCTCGCAATTCGAGCGCTATCGCGGCCGCGAGGTGAAGATGACCGGCGACGGCTTCCTTGCCTTGTTCGACGGCCCGGCGCGCGCCGTCCGCTGCGCTCAGGAGATCATCCGTGTGATGAGGCCGCTCGATCTCGAGATCCGCGCCGGTGTGCATACCGGCGAAGTCGAAATGATGGGCGACGACGTCGGCGGCATTGCCGTCCACATTGCCGCCCGCGTGGCGCAGCGCGCGCATGCCGGTGAAGTGCTGGCCTCGAGCACCGTGAAGGACCTGGTCGCCGGCGCCGGCCTCACCTTCGTGGCGCAAGGTCTCGCGGACCTGAAAGGGATTGCCGAGCCGATGTCGCTGTTCAGCGCCGTTGCCTGAAGCCCTCGAACTTTTCGGGCCGACCCGTCATCGCCGTATGAGCTCGGCGCCGCCTGAACGGCTAGGCTGAAGCCATGCTCACACTCTACTACGCTCCCGACACGATCTCGCTCGCCACGCACATCTTGCTGGAGGAGGTCGGCGCCGCCTATTCGACGGTGCGCATCGATTTCAAGAAGACGCAGCAGCGCTCGCCCGAGTACCTGAAGATCAATCCCAAGGGTCGCATGCCCGCGCTGATCACCGATCGCGGCATCCTGACCGAGACGCCGGCGATGCTGGTCTTCGTCGCGCAAAGTTCCGGCCGGCCCGATCTTGCGCTGATGGACGATCCGTTCGCCTTCGCCGGAATCCAAGCCTTCAACAGCTATCTTTGTTCCAGCCTGCACATCAACCACGCCCATCGCATGCGCGGGGCCCGCTGGGT
This sequence comes from Rhodospirillales bacterium, assembly GCA_003153415.1. Taxonomy (GTDB): domain Bacteria; phylum Pseudomonadota; class Alphaproteobacteria; order Reyranellales; family Reyranellaceae; genus Reyranella. The sequence continues at coordinate 19,065 of PLYQ01000365.1, forward strand.
CGATGCCAACGATGCAGCGGCGATCGCCGCCATGCAGCGCCATGTGCCGATCTCGGTCGGCGCCAACTACGACCTGATCGAACGCGACATGCTGAAGGGCCCGTGGGTGATGGGCGAGCGTTACACGATCTGCGATCCCTATCTCTTCACGCTGGCGCAATGGCTCGAAACCGACGGCGTCGATCCCAAGCGCGTCCCGAAGGTGATAGAGCACCGTCGCCGCATGTCGGAGCGCGCCGCGACGAAGAAGGCGATCGCGCAGGAGCTCGCCTAGGGCTGGTGGCCCACAGCCGGTGGATCGACTCGAGCGGTCGAAAACCACGCTTGGGCTGTGGCGCTCCACCTCATGCACTACGACTTCGCGCGCATTCACGAAACGCTGCGCATCACCCCGGCGATGGCGGCGGCCGTGACCGATCCTGTATGGTCGCTGGAGGAGATTGCGGAGCTTGGGAAGCCGGTCGCGCCAGCAAAGCGCGGGGCGTATAAGAAGAAAGCGCCGACCGCGTAGACTTAGCTCGATAAGAGGTCGCCCAATGGCATAGTGGCATCGGTTCTTCCGGCCAAATTCTGCGCCACTCTCAGAAGACCTTGGGTATTCAGAAGACCTTGGGTATAAGGTGGCGTTCAGACTCTACAACCGAAATGGGAAGCGGTGCGCGGAGGTCCGCGAGCGCCGTGACGGGACGGCTTATTTCGTCGACCAGGAGTGGGTTGAAGGGACGACCTTCAGGGATGTAGGACACGGTGAAGAAATCGGTCCTTACCATTCGACGGAGGCGGCCGAAGCGGCGGCTATGAGTCGCCCTTGGTTCAACGGTGACTCGATCTAGTTTCAAACTGCGTCACTACCACTCTATCTTGTGGATTGATCGCGCAAACAATTGAATCAATTGTAATTTCTTGACCCGGCCTCGGTGGATGACTGATCTTCCACCGATGCCTGTGGATTATCTCGACCGCGTGCTCGTCGGCGACTGCATCGAGCTGATGCGAAGCCTGCCCGAAGCGTCCGTCGACATGGTATTCGCCGACCCGCCCTACAATCTGCAATTGGGTGGCGATCTGCTGCGACCCGATCACAGCAAGGTCGATGCCGTCGACGACGACTGGGACAAGTTCGCCGACTTCGCGCGCTACGATTCCTTCACGCGCGACTGGCTCGCCGCGGCGCGTCGCGTGCTGAAGCCCGGCGGCACGCTGTGGGTGATCGGCAGCTANNCGCTTCACCAATGCGCATGAGACGCTGATCTGGGCGGCGCGCGATCGCGCCAACAAGAAGTACACCTTCAACTACGATTCGATGAAGGAGCTGAACGAGGGCCTGCAGATGCGCTCCGACTGGCTGCTGCCGCTGTGCACCGGCGGCGAACGGCTGAAGGGCAAGGACGGCAAGAAGGCGCATCCGACGCAGAAGCCCGAGTCGCTCCTGTTCCGATGCATCATGGCCGCCTCCAATCCGGGCGACATCATCCTCGATCCGTTCTTCGGCACCGGTACGACCGGCGCGGTGGCGCGACGGCTCGGCCGCCGCTTCATCGGCCTGGAGCGCGACCCGACGTATGCTGCCGTGGCGCGCAAGCGCATCGCCCTCATCATGCCGTTGGCCGCCGAGGACGTGACGCCCATGCCCAGCAAGCGCAGCGAACCACGCATTCCCTTCGGCACCCTGATCGAGGCGGGCCTGCTGCAGCCCGGCACCATCTTGAGCGACCTCAGCGGTCGCATGCATGCCCGCGTGCGGGCCGACGGCACGCTGTCGGCGGCCAATGCGCTCGGCGAGCATCGCGGCTCGATCCATCAGGTCGGCGCTGCGCTGCAGGGCGCTCCCGCCTGCAACGGTTGGACCTTCTGGCATTTCGAGCAGGAAGGCGCCCGCCGGCCGATCGACCACCTCCGCCAGCAGGTCCGGGCCGGGCTTTAGCGCAACAATATTGCGGGAGGGGTGTGGCTGGATTCTGGACGAATCACTCAAGACCCTTATGGCATCGATATCAAAGGCGTCCAGACTGGTCTGGACGTTTTAGCCCTTCACCGCATGCGCGATCACCTTGCGCATGACCGTGGGCAGGGCCCTTTCGGTCATGCGGTCGAGTGTGCACCAGGCGCTGCCGGGGGCGAGCTTGGCCAGCCGCGAGGTCGCCGCCGTTGCCCGCGCGACGCTGAGTTCCAGATGGAAATGCGTGAAGGTGTGGCGCACGCCGCCGTCCATCACCTTCCAACCGGCCGGCACCGGAGCTTCCTTGAGCGCATCGGCGATCACCAGCCGTCCTTCGCGCCAGGCGCTCGACGGCACCTCGTCCATGCCGCCCAAAAGCCCCTTGGTCGGCCGCTTGCGCAGCAGGATGGCGCCATCGCGGTTCGACAGCACGAAGGCGAGGCCTCGGCGTGTCGGCTTGTCGGTCTTGGGGGCACGTCGCGGCAGCTCGTCGGCGATCCCGCGCTGGCGCGCGCGGCAGCCTTTCATCAGGGGGCAGATGACGCAGCGCGGGTTGCGTGACGTGCACACCGTGGCGCCGAGATCCATCATCGCCTGGGCGTAGTCGCCGGCGCGCTGCTGGGGCACCAGTCTGGCCGCGCGCGTCTGGATTTCCGGCTTGGCGTCGGGCAGGGGCGTTTCGATCGCGAACAGGCGGCTGATGACGCGCTCGACATTGCCGTCGACCGCCGACGCCGGCTGGTCGAAGGCGATCGCGCGAATGGCCGACGCGGTGTAGGGCCCGATGCCGGGCAGGGCCAGCAGGCCCGCTTCGTCCTCGGGAAAGCGGCTGCCATGGCGCTCGGCAACGACCCTGGCGCAGGCATGCAGGTTACGGGCACGGGCGTAGTAACCGAGGCCCGCCCAGGCCGAGAGCACCTCGTCGACCGGTGCCGCCGCCAGCGCCTCGACGGCGGGCCAGCGTTCGACGAAGCGGCGGAAATAGTCGCCGACCGTGGCCACGGTGGTCTGCTGCAGCATGATTTCCGACAGCCAGACCCGGTAGGGTTCAGTGCGCTCTCCCGCCGGTGCGCGCCACGGCATGGTGCGACGATGACGATCGTACCAAGCAAGCAAACGTGAGGCGTGAGTAATGGTCATGTAAGGGGTCGAGGCCTAGCATAGGAAACGGAGTTTGAAAGGGTCCATGCGGGAAAACGGCTTCCGCTCCATAGGCGGTCTGGCCCAGCGGCTGACGTCCGGGATGGCCCCCAAAGGTGCCAAAGGGGGGGGCCGCGGCACGTCGATCGTCCGGCTGCGCGTCGACTGGCCGGCCATCGTCGGCCCTGAACTGGCGCGCACCACGCAGCCCGAGGCGCTGCTGGCCGGTCGCGGCGCGCGAGGTACCCAGGTGGCGGGAAAGGCACTCCGGCTGCGCGTGTCGGGGGCCGCGGCACTCGAAGTCCAGCACATGACCGGCCAGATCGTCGAACGGGTGAACGCTTATTTCGGGCACAAGGCGATCGACGACATCCGTCTGGTGCAGGGCACGATCGCCCGGCCGCCGGTACCGCGTCCGCTGCCGGCACCCGACCCGGCGACGACGGCGCGGATGGCCGGCCGCGTCGCCGAGGTCAAGGATCCCGAGCTGCGGGCGGCGCTGGCGCGGCTCGGCGCGCGCATCGCCCTCAACCGGCGCAGCGTGGTGGTAGGTGTCCTGGGGGCGCTGTTCTTCGCCGATCGGCCGCGCGCCCAGTCGATCGATGCGGGCAAGGTCTTGGCGGTGGATCCGATCGACCACGTGTTGGGCAAGCCCGACGCTCCCAACATCATCATCGACTACTTCTCGCTGACTTGCCCGCACTGCGCCAACTTCAATGCCGCCGTGCTGCCGGTGCTGCGGCGCGAGTGGATCGACACCGGCCGGGCGCGCTTCATCTATCGCCACTTTCCGTCCGATTCGGTGGCCACCCACGCCGCCCAGCTCGCCGAGGGCGCGGGGCGGCCAAAATTCTTCGATGCGGTCAGTGCCCTGTTCCGCTCGCAGGTCGACTGGCTGACCTCCTCCGATCCGGAGTCCGAGATGGCCAAGACGGTGGGCGAGGTCGGCCTGTCGGTCGAAGCGGCGCGGGCCTGCTTCACCGACGACCGGCTTCTATCCAAAATCGTCGCCGATGTGGTGAGCGGCCAAGCCTTGCAGGTGAAGGCGACGCCCACCCTGTTCATCAACGAGCAGAACTACGGCAGTCCGGCCGGCGCCGAGGGCATCGGCGCGATTTTACGTCAAGTGGGACGGTAATCGTTGACACCCCACAGACTGAATTCCCAAGATGTGGTAGAGAGGAAGAGTAAATGCGGAATATCTTGATCGTCGCCGGCGGGATCGTCGCGGTGGCCGCGATAGCACTTGGCGTCTATTTCGGGACCCGCCCGGCCGCCCCCGGCCCGGAGCCGGTGGCCGTGGCGGCGACGCCGGACAAGACGGCTTTGCTGGGCGTCCAGCCGTCCGACCATGTCCTGGGCGATGCCAAGGCGCCGGTGACCTTGATCGAATACGCCTCGTTCACCTGCCCGCACTGCGCCCACTTCAACACGCTTGTCCTGCCCGAGCTCAAGAAGAAGTGGATCGACACCGGCAAGGTGAGACTGATCTACCGCGACTTCCCGCTCGATCAGGCGGCGACCAAGGCGGCCCAGCTCGCCGAATGTGCCGGCAACGAGCGCTACTACGCCGTGGTCGACATGATCTTCGCCAACCAGCCGGTGTGGGCTGCCGCCTCCGATCCGATCGCCGAGCTTTCCAAGTCGCTGCGCATCGCCGGCATGGGCGACGCCGAGGTCAAGGCGTGCCTGGCCAACGATGCCATCGCCAATGCCGTTATCGCCGACTATCGCGGCGGCGAAGTGCTCGGCGTCAACTCGACGCCGACGCTCTTCATCAACGGCCAGCAGTTCAAGGGCGCGCGTTCCGTCGAGGAACTCGACGCCGTCTTCAGTAAACTCGCCAAGTAAGTTCTCTAGTCAGCGTGGTGTAGATGGTTCAGTTCGACAAACTCCGGCTCTCCGGCTTCAAGTCCTTCGTCGATCCGACGGAGCTCGCGATCGAGTCCGGTCTCACCGGCATCGTCGGCCCCAACGGCTGCGGCAAGTCGAACCTCGTCGAGGCGCTGAAGTGGGTGATGGGCGAGACCTCGGCCAAGCAGATGCGCGGAGCTGAGATGGAGGATGTCATCTTCTCCGGCACCGGCACCCGGCCAGCGCGTAACATCGCCGAGGTCATGCTCTGCCTCGACAATAAGACCCGCACGGCGCCGGCGATGGTGAACGATACCGACCAGCTCGACGTCGTGCGCCGCATCGAGCGCGGCCAAGGCTCGGCCTATTCGGTCAACGGCCGCGAGATCCGCGCCCGCGACGTGCAGACGCTGTTTGCCGATTCCGCCACGGGATCGCGCTCGACGGCGCTGGTAAGCCAGGGCCGCATCGGTGCGCTGATCAATGCCAAGCCGGCCGACCGCCGCTCGATCATTGACGAGGCCGCCGGCATCACCGGCCTCTACGCCCGTCGCCACGAGGCCGAGCTGCGTCTGCGCGCCGCCGAGCAGAATTTGGCACGCGTCCAGGACGTGCTGGTTGCCCTCGACGAGCAGCACAAGGGCCTGAAGCGCCAGGCCCGCCAGGCCAGCCGCTACCGCAACCTGAGCGACCATATCCGCCGTGCCGAAGCAGCCGTCCTGGCGCTGAAGCTCGCTGCCGCTGAGAAGGAGCTGGCGGAAGCCGGTGCGCGCCTGCACGAGGCCGAGGCCACGGTTGCCGACCTCACGCGTCTGGTCGGTCTTGCCACCACGGCGCAGGTCGAGGTCGCGACCGCGCTGCCGCCGTTGCGCAACGACGAAGCTGCCGCGGCCGCGGCGTTGCAGCGCCTGCGCGTCGCCCACGATGCGCTTGCCGCCGAAGCGGCGCGGGTCGCCCAGGCGCAGGCCGAGGCCGAGACCCGCCTGCAGCAGACCGACTCCGATCTCAGCCGCGAGCGCGGCCGCAAGGGCGACGCTGAAGCGGCGATCGCCGATCTCGACGGCCAGCGCACGCGACTCGAGCAGGAGCGGGTCGGCGAGGACGATCGCGCCTCATCAGCCCAGCAGGCGCGCGATACCGCCTATGGCGAGACGACGGCAGCCGAGACCGAGCACGATCGTCTGACCCGCCAGATCGCCGACGACGAGGCGTTGCGCGACAGCGTGGGCCGCGAGATCGCCGAGCTGCAGGAGCGGCTGCGCCGGCTCGCCGTCCGTGCCGAGGAAATCGCGGTCCAGCAGCGCCAGGTCGAGAGCGAGATGGCTGACCTGCCGGCTCTGGCCGAGGTCGAGGCCGCGCATGACGCCGCGCGTGCGGCGCTCGACGAGGCCCGCCAGCAGGGTGAGCAGGCGATCGGTTCGGCGCGCGAAGCCGAGCGCTACGAGTCCGAGGCCGCGCGCCTTGCGGTGACCAAGGCTGAAGCCGGGCGCGTCGACATGGAGTTCGCGCGCGCGGCCGATCGGCAGGCCGCCGAGGCAGGCCATGCCGCAGCCGTTGAGGCGCTGCAGAAGACCAGCGCACGGCTCACCAAGCTGCGCGCCGAGGAGGCGGGCGTTGCCGCGGCGCTGAAGTCGGCTGCCGATTCTCTCTGGCCGCCGTTGCTTGACGCTCTCGCCGTCGACCCGGGCTTCGAAAAGGCGCTGGGCGCGGCGTTCGGCGACGATCTCGAAGCCTCGTCCGACAGAGGCGCGCCGGTGCACTGGCTGGCGCTGGGCGAACTTGCCGATGCGCCAACGCTGCCCTTGGGCGCGACCCCGCTCGGTGCCCACGTCAAGGCACTGCCCGAGCTTGCACGTCGCCTCGCCTTCATCGGCGTCGTGGCTGACGATGCAACGGGTGCTGCCCTTCAGGCGACCCTCAAGCCCGGCCAGCAGCTCGTCACGCGCGAAGGCGCGGTGTGGCGCTGGGACGGCTACACCATGCGTGCCGGCGCCCCATCGGCTGCCGCCGTACGCCTCAGCCAGCGCAACCGGCTGGCCGAGATCCGCCAGCAGGTCGACACCATCGCTGCCGAGCAGGCGAGCGAACAGGTGCACGCCGACGCCCAAGCTGCTGCCCTCGTCGCCGCCCGAGACGCCGAGCGGACTTCGGTCGAGCAGGCACGCCTGCACGAGCGCGAAGTGGCCGATGCGGCGCGGCGCAAGACGCAGGATGCCGGCGAAGCGACCCGCGCCGCCGAGCGCACAGCGCAAGGCGCCATCGCCGCCGCCGAGAACGCCGCCGCGGCGGCGCGCGACCGCCACACCGAAGTGGCACGCCGCACCGATCAACTGCGCACCCGGCTGGGCGGCCTCGACCAGGCCATCGCCGAGATCGCGGCCGACGTCGCCGAGACCGAAATGCGCCGCACCTTCCGGCAGGCGCGGCTATCGGCGATTTCCGACACCCAGGCCGACCGGGTGACGGCCGGCGCGCTGCGCGTACGGATCGCCGAGCTGCGGGCAGCCCTCGTCGAGGCGGAAGGCCACTGCGATCGTCTTGCCCGCGAGGCGGCGATGCGCGCCGAGCGCCTCTCGCAGATCGCCCAGGACCATGCCGGCTGGAGCAATCGCCTGGCCGATGCCCTCGGCCAGATCGTCGAACTCGACGCCCGCCGCGAGCAGATCGCCCAGTCGATCACTGAGCTTGCCGCCAAGCCGGCCGAGATCGAAACCAAGCAGATGGCGCTGGGCGAGCAGATCGCCAAGGCCGAACACAATCGCCAGCAGGCCGCCGACCGTCTTGCGATTGGCGAGACGCGGCTTGGCGAAGCCGACAAGGCGCTGCGCGGCGCCGAGGGCGAACTGGCACAAGCGCGCGAAAGCCGCGTGCGCCGCGAAGGGCTGGTCGAGCAGGCGACCAAGGACCGCGACGCGGTGATCGAGCGCATCGTCGAGCGGCTGCGCTGCGAGCCCGACGGCGTGCTGGCGCTGGCCGAAGTGGAGTCGCTGGAAGAGCTGCCGGAGATCGAGAAGGCCGAGCATCGACTGGAGCGGCTGGTGCACGAGCGCGAGACCATGGGCGCGGTCAACCTGCGCGCCGAGGAAGAGGCCAACGAGCTCGAGCAGCAGATCACCGGCATGGCCTCCGAGCGCGACGACCTGGTGTCCGCCATCGCCCGCCTGCGCCAAGGCATCCAGAGCCTCAATCGCGAAGGCCGCGAGCGCTTCCTTGTGGCCT
>PLYQ01000001.1 GCA_003153415.1 Rhodospirillales bacterium
CGGTTGAGCCGGCATCCTCAAAGCGGACATACCCTCAGCGGCAGATGATGTCCGGTTTGGGTCGATGCTGTTGAAAAAGGCGCCGACGAGAGGCTTGGCTTGTGGTTGAAGCCGCTACTGAGTGCCAAGGCGTTCGCCGTTTGCCGCCTTTAGACGGACCGGGGTCTGGACAGTGCCGCTCGACGCCTTGGCGCTCACGCGATAGCGGGGGCTGGCCCGCGTAGCGGAGGTCGCCAGATGTTCTTGGCGAGGGTCTTGAGGTTTTGCACGACGGCGGCGAGGTGGAACTCGTCGCGTGCACCACTGAGGCCTCGCAGACGCATGNNGGCCTCCTCGTTGATGTCGCGGGGTACTTTGCGCCAGCTGACGTTTGGACAACACCGCACCTTGATCGGGCATCGATCGCAATCGAGCTTTCTCGCCCGATAGAGGATCGTCCTGCCATCGTGCACCCTGCCAGTCGTCCGCAAGGCCTTGCCGTTCGGGCAGCGGTACTCGTTCTTCTGTTTGTCGAATGTGAAGTCACTGCGCGAGAATGTCCCATCATCCCGTTCAGCCTTGTCCCAGACCGGGATGTGCGGGGTGATCTTCTTCTCCTTGACCAGCCAGCCGAGGAACTTGCCCGTGCCATAGGCCGTGTCGGCGACCAGCCGCTTCGGCTTCAGATCGAAGCGCTCCTCCGTTCGATCCAGCATGATTTGGGTAGCGCCAACTTCATCGTAGGTGCGGGCCGGCGTCGCCTCGACATCGACGATCACCGCATTCTCGATGTCGATCAGGTAGTTCAGCCCGTAGCCGAACTGCACCCGCTTGTTGGCCTTCGCTGTCCAGGCCGAACAGGGATCGGTTGGTGAGATCACCTTCGGCGGCTTGCGATCGGCAGGGCGATCGTCATCGTCGAGACCGGCAAGGAACTCGCCAACCGCGCGGGTCTGGCGCTCCGGGGGCGGACCAGTCGATCTCGTCCGGCGCTTTGCCATGATAGCGGCTGGCATCGGCTTCCATGACGCTGGCATCGACGGCGAACCCTTCGCCCTTGACCAGGCCGGCAGTCATGCACGCCCTCACCACCGCCTCGAACAACTGCCGAAGGATGTCGCTGTCGCGGAACCGGCCATGCCGATTGACCGAGAAGGTCGAGTGATTTGGCACCCGGTCCTCGAGATCGAGCCGGCAGAACCAACGGTAAGCGAGATGAAGCTCGACTTCCTCACACAGCTTGCGCTCGAACCGGATGCCGTAGCAGTAGCCGACGATCAGCATCCGCAACATCAGTTCGGGATCGATCGAAGGCCGGCCGATCTCACTGTAGAACGGCTTCAGCTTCACACGCAGATCGCTCAACACCCGTGTCACCACCGGGTTGATGCGCCGCAACAGGTGATGCTCCGATATCCGATCGTCGAGCTTGAACCTGTAGAACAACTGGCTCTGATCACCCGTCTGCCGACCCATCATCTCTGGCCTCCGTCGCCAAATCCATCAAGGCTACGGAATCACAACTCGCCCACCATCACGAGCCCTTTTTCAACAGCATCTGCCAGGAGCGGACATGGGCACCCAGTCCGCCACAGGGCCGCTACACTCGCAACGCCGTGACAATGCCGTGTGGATGGCTATCCGATTGCGGTGGAAGCGATGTCGTGCCTGATCGCCCGCGCCAGGACGTAACAACCGGCGCGGATAGGGCGTACCCTGTCCGCGCGCGGCCGGGTTGTCATTTCTGATACTGCTCGAATAGCTGCTTGATCCGTTTGGCCGCTTCCTCGGTGGCCTGTTCCGGGGTCATGTTGCGTTGCGTGATATTGGCTTCCGCCTGCGGCCAGATCTGCTCGGACAGCACGGCCGAATAGGCGGGGTTGTAGGACATCCACCACGGCACCGTCGGCTTGATCAGCCCCATATCCACCGCAACCGTGCGGTGCGGGTCCTTCGGGTCGGTCCAGTACGGATCGTTCTTCACGATGGAGGCCATCACCGGCAGATAGCGAGCGCGGGTTTCCTTCAGATAGGCGTTGAGGTTCGCCGGCTGGATGAAATCACGCAGCAACGCCTTGGCGGCGTCCACGTTCTTCGACCCTTTGGGGATGATGGAGGGAGCAATCGCCAGCACGCTCGCCACCGGCTTGCCGTCATTGCCCAGGGGGACGCCGCGGGTCAGAATCTCCTTGTAGTAAAGATCGGGCTTGTCCATCTGCGCCGCGGCAATGGAGATGGTGGCGTTGGGCGTCATCACGATCTGTCGGGCGAAGAAGGCGTTGTTGTTGTCTACATCGCCCCAGTTGATCGCCCCTGGCGGCACATAGCCTTTCTTGAACGGTGTCGTCAGCCGCTCCAGCGCCGTGGTCGCCGCCTTGCGCACGGCGGGATCGTCGATATTCAGCTTGCCATCCGGGGTGACGATGCCGACGCCGCCATAGCTGACCAGGAACTGGTGGAACAGATTGCCGGCATCCGCCTCCTTCGACGCCATCGAATAGCCGAGGCCGAAAATACGCTTGCCCTTGGAGCGCAGCTTGTCGTGCACGGTCTGGAAGAAGTTGTAGAACTTGTCCTGCGTGTTCGGCATGTCGGTCTCGGCAAAGCCGGCGTCCTGCAGCAATGGGAGCCAGACCGAATTCAGCAGCGAGGAGGCCTTGGTCGGCACGCCGTAATACGAATATTTCTTTTGCTTGGCGTTATAGAGGCGCGCGCTGATCAGCGCGGTTTCCGTGAACTCGGCCTTCTGGGAGTCCACGACCTCGGAGACATCCTCCAACTGATCGTTCCAGGCCGCGCGCGGCACCAGGAAGCGGTCGCCGGTGACGGTGTGCACCACATCCGGCACGTCGCCCACCTGCATGCCGGCGATTAACTTGGTGATCAAATCCGGCCCGTTCATGATGGTCAGGTTGACCTTGGTGTTGTTGCGCTTTTCCCAGTCCGCCATCCAGGCAATCACGGCATCGTTTTCGGCCTTGTAGAAACCCTGGGTCCACCAGACCGTGAGTTCCCCGGCCGCCCTGGCGCGGCGCGGCCCCAGGCCGCTGCCCGCCGCGACCGCGGCACCCACGCCAACCAATGCCCACCGCCGTGAAATGCGCTTCATCTTG
>PLYQ01000126.1 GCA_003153415.1 Rhodospirillales bacterium
TCAGATGCTCGGCGCGTTCCTTGGGGTCGGACAGCAGTTCGTCGGCCAGCCGCTTGTCCTCTTCCGGAGTTGCGCCGCGCGGTTTGGTGCCGGCGAGCGGGCGGATGGTGACGATGTTGTCGCGCAGCCGCACCAGTATCTCGGGACTCGAGCCCACGATGGAAAAGTCGCCGTAGTCGAAGAAGATCAGGAAGGGCGAGGGGTTGATGCGGCGCAGCGACCGGTAGAGCGACAGCGGCGGCAGCTTGAAGGGCAACGAGAAGCGCTGCGAGGGCACGATCTGGAAGGCATCGCCCGCCAGGACGTACTCCTTGCAGACGTCGACCATGGCCTTGAACTCGTCCGTTGACATGTTGGCCTGTGGCTCGGGCAGCGCCTCGAGCCCGTCGGCGTCGTCGCGACGGACCGGCAGCGAGCGCTCGAAGTCCGAGACAGCGTCGGCAATGCGCTCCTGTGCGGCTTCATAGGCGGCACGCGCGTTGATGCCGGCTTGCGGCCACACCGGCGTAATCAGCGCCACGTTGTCTTCGAGGCGGTCGAAGATGCAGATCAACGTCGGCCGCACCATGATGGCGTCGGGCAGGCCGATCGGATCGGGGTTGTTGTCCGGCAGCCGCTCCATGTCGCGGACCATGTCGTAGCCCAGGAAGCCGAACAGGCCGGCGGCCATCGGCGGCAGGCCGGGTGGCATGTCCATCTGGGTCTCGCGGATCAGCAGGCGCAGCGTCTCGAGCGGCCGTCCGGGCAGCGGTTCGAAGGAGTGCGCGTCGGCGCTGGCGCGGCGGTTGATCTCGGCTTTGTTCCTGGTGCAGCGCCAGATCACATCAGGCTTGAAGCCGATGATGGAATAGCGGCCGCGCACTGAGCCGCCTTCGACCGATTCGAGGAGGAACGAATTGGCCCGTCCGTCGGCCAGCTTGAGATAGGCCGAAACAGGCGTGTCGAGATCGGCCACCTGCTTGGTCCAGACGAGCTGCGGCTTGCCGGCCTCGTAGATCTTGGCGAAGGCGCCGAAGTCGGGCGAGATCGACACGGCAGCTACTGCTGTTGTTGCTGCGGCTGGAAGGTCGCGGCAAACACCGCTTCGTTGATCGTGACGCCGTATTTGGCGCGCAACGCTGCGAGAAGCTGGGCGACCAGGTCGTTGGCGACCATCGAGTCGAGCTGCTTGCCGAAGCGATCGAGAGTCTCTTTTTCCTTGGCCAGGTCGGGTGCCTGGATTTCCTTGACGCGCACGATCACGCTGCCCTCGGCGCTGCGTACTGACTGGACCTTGCCGAGCGCCAGCTTGAACAGCTCCTGCGTCGCCGGCTGTGTGAGGTATTGGCCGGTGTCGGCATCGAAACGCGTCACTGGCTTGGTGGTGCGCAACTCCAGGCCGAGCTCCTTGGCGATGGCGCCGAGATCGGTGCCTGAATTGGCCTTCTCGACCGCTTCCTTGACCTTCGCATCGGCTTGCTTGCGCCGCTCGTCGTTTTGCCAGGCCTCGACCACCTTGGCTTCGACCTCGGAGAGGGCCGGGATGCGGGCCGGTGTGATGCGGTCGGTGCGGACGACGAAATATTCGCCCTTCTGGGTTTCCAGGAGCTGACTCTCGGCGCTTTCGCGGGTGGCGAAGGCTGCCTGCACGAGCTCGGCGGCGGCCGGCCCGATCACGACCTGCTTGCCCGACGCATCCTGACCGCGGATGTCGACGTTCTCGTAGGTTTTCACCTTCAGGCCGAGGTCCTGGGCGGCGGCGGTCATCGACTGGGTCTTGCCCAGCACGCGATCGAAGTCGGTCACCTGCTTGATCAGCAGGTCGGGCGCGAGTTGTGCCTTGAGATCCTTCTCGAGCTTGTCCTTGACCTCGTCGAACGGCACCAGCTTGCCGGTGTCGATCTTGTTGATTCGCACCACATGCCAGCCGAGCGGCGACTTGATCGGCGCTGGCCCGATGCCGACGGGGAGCGAGAAGACGCCGTCGGCCAGCGGACCGGGCGGCAGATCCTTCTTCTGCGTTATGCCGAGCTTGATGACGCCGTTGGTGTTACCCAGCACTTCCTTGGCCGCGTCCTCGAGCGACTTGCCGCCACTGGCGGCAGCGATCACCGCCTTGGCCTTGTCTTCGCTGTCGGTCATCGCCTGGTCGACGTCGCGCTTCTCAGGCGTGCCGAACTCCGAGGCCCGCGCGTCGTAATCCTGTTTCACCTGATCGGGCGTGACGGTGACCTGGCCGATCACGTCGTCGACCGACAGCAGGACGTAGGAGAAGGCGCGGTATTCTGGGATCTGGAACTTGGCCTTGTTGGTGTCGTAGTAGGCATTGAGCTGCTCGGCCGCGGGCTTGGGCACATTCACGACGATGGCATCGGGAACATAGACCGTCTCCGCCACGCGCTTCTCGCTTTCCATGCGGAAGATGTCGTCGCGCAACGCATTGGGCGCCAGGCCGTCGGTGCGCACCGCTCCGAACAGCTGGGCCGAAGCGATTTCACGCCGGACGTCGGCGACATATTGCTCCTCGCTGACGCGCGCCTGCTGCAGGCGGTTGCGGTACAGCAGCGGATCGAACGCGCCGCCGGTGCCCTGGAAGGCCGGGTTCTTGGCGATGGCGGCCTGCACTTCGGCCAGGCTGATGGCGAGGCCGAATTCCTGGATGGCATTGTCGATAACGGCGCGCTGCACGACGTCTTCGAGAGCGCGGATGTGCAGGCCGTAGCGCAGCGCCTGCTCGGGCTCCGGCCGCTGGCCGGTCTGGCGCTGGATCTGTTCGAGCTGCCGGTTGAAGCGGTCACGCACCTCCTCGACGGAGACCGAGGCGCCGCCGATCCAACCATAGATCGGGATGTGGGTACCGCCGACGTGGGCGACCTCGCTGTTGCGTCCACCCACGCGCAGCATGTCGCCGATGCCCCAAAAGACGAAGCTGACGATCAGCATGCCCAGGAGCACCGACATAACGACATAAGTGGCGAATTTTCGGAACTTGTTCACGGGACGAGCTTTACAGGCCAAAAGGGGCGGAATGACGGGGCGCATGCCTACCACCGGCCTCTTTGGCAGGCAACCAAGCGGCCTTTACCGGCGCTTCGGCCGCCGCTAGACACCATGCCATGCCACGCACACGACGGCCGCTGATCGCCGGCAACTGGAAGATGAACGGGCTGCGGGCCGATGCGCTGGCGCTGGCCAAGGGTGTCGCCGACGGTGTGAAGCAGGCCGGCTGGCACGACCGCGAGGTCCTGATGTGCCCGCCCGCGACATTGGTCTTGGCGGTTGCCGAGGCGGTGAGGGGAAGCGGCGCGCTGGTCGGCAGCCAGGATTGCCACGCCAAGCCAAGCGGCGCTCATACCGGCGAGGTGTCGGCCGAAATGCTGCGCGACTGCGGCGCCAGCCACGTCATTGTCGGCCATTCGGAGCGGCGGACCGACTGCGGAGAGACCGACGCGTCGGTGCGCGCCAAGGCCGAGGCGGCGTGGCGGGCGGGCCTGCTGCCGATTGTCTGCATTGGCGAAACGCTCGCCGAGCGTGAGGCGGGCAGGACGCTCGCCGTGCTTGAAAGCCAGCTCAAGGGCAGCGTCCCGGCCGGCTCGACGGCGGCCCGGCTGGTGGTGGCCTACGAGCCGGTGTGGGCGATCGGCACTGGCAAGACGCCGACCACACCCGAGGTCGCCGCAGCCCACGCGCATATTCGCAAGGTGCTGGGCGGCCTGATGGCAGACGCCGCCGCCGTGCGGCTGCTCTATGGCGGTTCGGTGAAGGGCAGCAATGCTGCCGAATTGCTGGCGGCGGGCGATGTCGACGGCGCCTTGATAGGCGGCGCCAGCCTGAAGGCCGACGAGTTTTTGGCTATCGCCAAGGCGGTCTAAAGCAGCTAGAAGCCCCGGCTTGGCCGGAAACCTCATCTGACGCTGGACGGAAATGGACGCGGTACGAGGCTTTTTGCACGATTGGCGTGCGGTTCTGCTGATCATCCACGTCGGCGTCACGGCCGCGATGATCGTCGTCATCCTGCTTCAGCGCAGCGAAGGCGGTGGCTTGGGTATGGGCAGCCGCACCGATGCGCTGTTCTCGGTGCGCGGCCAGGCCAACGTGCTGTCGCGCATGACTGCGATCTTCGCCGGTATCTTCTTCTTTTTGAGCCTCCTGATGGCGTGGAGCGGCAGCGTGCCGGTCCGTTCCACTCGCTCGATCATGGATAACCTGCCGCCGGCCTCGTCAGCGCCGACAACGCCTGCGCCGCCGGCTCAGCCCGCCGCACCTACCCGCTAGGAACATCGGTCGTGATCGACCGTTTCTTCCGCCGAACGACCTCCGGCGGGACAATATCCCCATGGCCGCGACCAACAACATTTAGTATGCTGTAAGCCCATGACGCGCTTTATTTTTATAACGGGCGGCGTGGTTTCCTCGCTAGGCAAGGGTCTTTCGTCGGCGGCGCTGGGTGCGCTCCTGCAGGCGCGCGGCCATCGGGTCAGGCTGCGCAAGCTCGATCCGTACATCAATGTCGACCCCGGCACGATGAGCCCCTACCAGCACGGCGAAGTCTTCGTGACTGACGACGGGGCCGAAACCGACCTCGATCTCGGCCATTACGAGCGCTTCACCGGCGTCGACGCCAAGCAGACCGACAACATCACCACCGGGCGGATCTATTCGACCGTGATCGGCAAGGAGCGGCGCGGCGAATATCTCGGCGCCACTGTGCAGGTCATTCCGCACGTGACGGACGCCATCAAGGAGTTCGTCATGGCCGACACCGCTCAGGAGGAATTTGTGCTGATCGAGGTCGGCGGCACGGTGGGCGACATCGAGAGCCTGCCGTTCCTCGAAGCCATCCGCCAGGTCGGCAACGAGGTCGGCCGCGAGCGCGTGATGTACGTGCACCTCACCCTGCTGCCCTGGGTGCCGACGGCGGGCGAACTCAAGACCAAGCCGACGCAGCATTCGGTGAAGGAGCTCCTGAGCGTCGGAATCCAGCCCGACCTGCTGGTCTGCCGCTCCGGCGACAAGGAAATTCCGGCCAACGAGCGGCGCAAGATCGCGCTGTTCTGCAACGTCAAGGCCGAGCGGGTGATCGAGGCGCGCGACGTCGACACGATCTATCAGGTACCGATCGCCTATCACGACCAGGGCTTCGATCGTGAAGTTTGCCGCTATTTCGGCCTCGATGCCGACAAGGAACCTAACCTCGAACGCTGGCGCGGCGTCGTGCGCGGCGTGCGCGAACCCGAGGGCAAGGTCACCATTGCGATCGTCGGCAAGTACACGGTGCTGCTCGATGCCTACAAGTCGCTGTCGGAGGCGCTGACGCACGGCGGCTTCGGTAGCAACGTAAAAGTCGGACTGGAGTGGATGGACTCCGAGATATTCGAGCGTGACGACGCCGTCGCCCATCTCGAGAACGTCCACGGAATCCTGGTGCCCGGCGGCTTCGGCGAGCGCGGCACCGAAGGCAAAATCCATGCGGTGAAATTCGCCCGCGAACGGAAAGTGCCGTTCTTCGGCATTTGCTTCGGCATGCAGNNAGATGGCGGTGATCGAGGCCGCGCGTAACCTGCTTGGCATCGAAGACGCCTCGTCGAGTGAATTCGGCCCAACCGACCATGCGGTGGTCGGCCTGATGACCGAGTGGATCAAGGGCAACCAGATCGAAAAGCGGGCGCACAACGGCGACCTCGGCGGCACCATGCGGCTCGGCGCCTATCCTGCGCATCTCAGGCGTGGCACCAAGGTGCACGAGATCTACGGCCAGGACATCATCAGCGAGCGCCACCGCCATCGCTACGAGGTCAACGTCAACTACAAGGACCGGCTGGAGCAGGTCGGCTTGCGCTTCTCCGGCATGTCGCCGGACGGAATCCTGCCCGAGATCGTCGAGATTCCCGATCATCCCTGGTTCATCGGCGTGCAGTACCATCCCGAGCTGAAGTCGCGGCCCTTCGCGCCGCATCCGCTCTTTACATCTTTCATCGGCGCGGCGAAGAACCAGAGCCGACTGGTCTGACCGTCGAAGCGTCGCGAGCGCGGCCGGTCACTTGCCCCGCTGCAGCACCGTCGCTACAGAAGCCTCGCCCCAGGAGGAGTTCTTTCTATGAGCGTCATTGCCGACATCCGCGGCCGCGAAATCCTCGACAGCCGCGGCAATCCCACGGTCGAGGTCGAGGTCGAACTCGACAGCGGCGCGGTCGGACGGGCGGCCGTTCCGTCGGGCGCTTCAACCGGCGCCCATGAGGCGGTGGAACTGCGCGACGGCGACAAGGCGCGCTACGGCGGCAAGGGCGTGCTGAAGGCGGTTTCCGCGGTTAATGGCGAGATCATGGATCTCCTGTCGGGTCTCGATCCCCGGGAGCAGATCAAGATCGACCGCGCTTTGATCGAGCTCGACGGCACGCCCAACAAGGGGCGGCTCGGCGCCAATGCGATCCTGGGCGTCTCGCTCGCGGTCGCCAAGGCTGCGGCTATGGACAGCGGCCTGCCGCTCTACCGTTATGTCGGAGGCAGCCAGGCCTCGCTTCTGCCGGTGCCGATGATGAATATCATCAACGGCGGCGTTCACGCCGACAATCCGATCGATATCCAGGAATTCATGATCCTGCCGGTGAAGGCCACGCGCTTCGCCGAAGCCTTGCGCATGGGCTCCGAGGTCTTCCACGCGCTGCGCAGTCAACTGAAGGACGCCGGCCACAATACCAATGTCGGCGACGAGGGCGGCTTCGCGCCCAACCTCGCGTCGGCCGACGCGGCACTCGGCTTCATCATGAAGTCGATCGAGCAGGCGGGTTACAAGCCGGGCGAAGACGTGGTGCTGGCGCTCGATCCCGCCTCGACCGAGTTCTTCAAGAAGGGCAAGTACGAGCTGGCGGGCGAAAAGAAGTCGCTCGATGTTGGCGGCATGGTCGACTATTACGCCGACCTGGTGAACCGATACCCGATCGTCTCGATCGAGGACGGCATGGCCGAGGACGACATGGCCGGCTGGAAGACCATTACCGACCGGCTCGGCAAGAAGATCCAGCTGGTGGGCGACGATCTGTTCGTCACCAACCCCAAGCGGATCGCCGACGGCATCAAGGACGGCCTCGCCAATGCGGTCCTCATCAAGGTCAACCAGATCGGCACGCTCAGCGAGACGATGGAAGCGGTGACGATGGCGCGGAATGCCAGCTACGGCGCCGTGATGTCGCATCGCTCGGGTGAGACCGAGGATTCGACTATCGCTGACCTCGCGGTCGCGACCAACTGCGGCCAGATCAAGACCGGCTCGCTGTCGCGCTCCGATCGGCTGGCCAAGTACAATCAGCTGCTGCGCATCGAGGAGCAGCTCGGCACCCAGGCGCGCTACGCCGGCCGCTCGATCCTGCGTGGTGCCTAAGGCGTCTTGAACGCCACTTCGTAGTGGCGCGCGCATTCGTCGAACTCGGCTAACACCGCGCGCGCCTCCGGCTCGACGATTGCCGTGCCGACGGCGCGGCCGGAAAAGGCTTCTATGGCCTCGAGCGAGTCCCACAGCGTCAGGGCAAGGAATTCGGTGCGCCCAGCCACCTCACGACGCAGCAGCCAGGCGCCGCGGTGACCGGCAAGAGCTTTAAGTGACGGAAAGACGGTCTCCGTTACGTGATGGAAGTAGGCATCGGCGTTGGCATGCGTTGCCTGTCCGCGCCAGGTACGAACGATCATCGGCGAAGGCTAGTGGCGCGGCCAGCGTCGATATTGGTAAAAATTGAACATGGCGCGTATCGATCCGAGGAACTCGACGCAATACTGGTGGGACCGGCATCTTACCGGCCTCAGCCTGCTCTGTGCCGACTTCACGACGCACGAATATCCGCCGCACACGCACGAGGCGCTGGTCGTCGCCGTGACGGAACAGGGCGGCTCGATCGTCCGCAGCCGCGGTCAGATCGAACAGGCCACGCCCTCGACCCTGTTCGTGTTCAATCCCGCGGAGCCGCACGCCGGATGGATGGGATGGAGCGAGCACTGGAAATATCGCTCGATGTATTTGACGAGAGAAGCGCTGGACGAGGTGGCGCACGGCCTCGGGATCGAGTCGGTGCCCTATTTCACGCGCAACACGTTCGGTGATCCTGATCTGATCGAGGCGTTTCGAGCGATGCACGTCGCGATCGAGGAGGGGCGGGATGTATTTCGCGAGCGAGAATTGCTGATCGGCTCGTTCGGCCGGCTGTTCCGGCGCCACGGAAGCGGTGGCGGTCGTATCACGCCCGCGCCGCGCGACCGAGTGCTGCTCGCGCGCGTCACGGAACACATGCGTGCCGACTATGCTTCGGACCTGCGCCTGGAAGACCTGGCGACGAGTGTCGGCCTCACGACCTTCCAGCTTATCGGCCTGTTCAAGCGCACGGTCGGCCTGACGCCGCACGCCTACCTGACGCAAATCCGGCTCGGCATAGCCTGTCGCCAGCTCAGGCATTCGCCGATCATCGCCGAAGTCGCGACCGCCGTCGGCTTCTACGACCAAAGCGCGCTCAACAAGCATTTCAAGCGCTGCTACGGCATCACCCCGCTGCAATTCGCCCGCGCTGCCGCGGCCTAGGCAATTTTTGCCAATACCGTCGTCGCTTGCCGGTCTATCGGACCGGGATGCATCTGTTTTGTCACGAGCATCCCGACACGTTGGTCGTGCAGACCGATGTCGCCGACGTTCGTCCGGGCCGAGTCATGCTGGCGCGATCGCCGTTCTATCCTGGTGGAGGAGGCCAGCTTGCGGACCGCGGCCTGCTGCGCTGGGCAAGCGGCGAAGCGAAAGTGACGGGCTTCGAAATTGTCGAGGGCAAGCTCTGGCACCTTCTCGATTCACAAAGCGAGGTTGCGGGGAGTGTCGAGGCGGAGGTCGATCCGGCATTCCGCCAGATCATGCGCCAGCTCCACACCGACACTCACATTCTCAACGCCTTCGTCTTCCAGAGCTTTGACGGCGCGCTGGTGACCGGCGTGCAGATGTACGAGGACGGCACGGCTCGCATGGATTTCGACGTACCCGGCGCCGACAACGATCGTCTGCGCTCACTCGAAGGACCGATCAACGACGTCATCGCCCAGGATATCGCCGTCAACTTCGCCTACGTCCCGATGGGCGAAGCGCAAGCCGAGCGCGGCCTGATCCGCAGCCGCTCGGTGGCGCCACGGCCTACGCCCGACGGCAAGATCCGCATTGTCGAGATCGTCGCCCTCGACCGGCAGGCGTGCGGCGGCACGCACCTCGCCTCGACAGGTGCGTCGCCGCCCGTTCGCATCCTCAAGATCGACAACAAGGGCCGTCGCAACCGGCGAGTCCGGATCGGTCTCAGCGACGCTAAGGTCCTCTGACAAAACGAAAATTCTTGACTTTCTGACACCATATGTTGCCATATGGTGCGAGGAAGCGCGCATATGTTATTGAGACCACGTCAGATTCTGGCTCCCGTGATCTTCGCCACGGTGTTCGGCTATTTCG
The DNA here is from genome assembly GCA_003153415.1 of Rhodospirillales bacterium. Classification (GTDB taxonomy): domain Bacteria; phylum Pseudomonadota; class Alphaproteobacteria; order Reyranellales; family Reyranellaceae; genus Reyranella. Next base: position 9,443 of record PLYQ01000126.1, read on the forward strand.
GCTATCACCTCGTGAATGGCGATCGCGGTTTGCTAGCCATGGCGCACCTTCAGCGCGAGACGCAGGTCGCCGATCAGAATCTCGCCGAGGCCGAGACGACACGAAAGATCTGGGAGCGTCGCGTCGCGGCACTGCGCAACCAGAGCCTCGACCCCGATATGCTCGATGAACGCGCCCGAGCTCTGTTGAACTACGCGCGCAAGGAAGACGTCATCATCTTTACTCCGACACGTTGATTTCGAGCCGCTGGGCGGCTGTCTGAAACAAACTGTCCGGCACGCCGCGCCGTTTGCAAACAATCGCTCAATTGCTGCGCTGCACTTGCGCGTGATCTGGTTTTTTCCTGCTAGATCAACCACATCGGCATGGGCGATGCTATAAGCCCAGGCGGGGCTATTGAGGGGAACTGCTATGGCGAAACCGGCCACCAAGCCGAAGGTCGAATCTCTTCCCACCACATCGAAGTCGCCATCCAACTCAGCCGGTCCCGGCGACAACAGCGTGACCGCTGAACAGCTCAAATCCTACTACCGCACCATGCTTCTGATCCGCCGCTTCGAGGAGCGCGCCGGCCAGCTCTACGGCATGGGACTGATCGGCGGCTNNGCGCCCAGGTGCCGATCGGCACGGGTCTCGCCTTCGCCCATAAGTACAACGGCAACAAAAACGTCTCACTGACCTATTTCGGCGACGGCAGTGCCAATCAGGGCCAGGTCTACGAAGCCATGAACATGGCGGCCCTTTGGAAGCTGCCGGCCGTCTACATCATCGAGAACAACCGCTACGGCATGGGCACCTCGGTCGAGCGCGCCTCGGCGACGACCGAGCTCTATCGCCATGGCGAGGCATTCGGCATCCCGGGCGAACGCGTCGACGGTATGGACGTGCTGGCGGTGCGGGCGGCAGGCGAGAAGGCCGTCGAGCACGCCCGCAGCGGGGAGGGCCCTTACATCCTCGAGATGCAGACCTATCGGTATCGTGGCCATTCGATGAGTGACCCGGCCAAGTACCGCAGCAAGGAAGAGGTCGACAAGTTCCGCAACGAACGCGACCCGATCGATCACGCACGCAAGATTCTGCTCGACGACAAGCTCACCGATGAAGTGGCGCTCAAGGCCGTCGACGCCGAGATCCGCAAGATCGTGAACGACGCGGCCGAGTTCGCCCAGCACAGTCCCGAGCCCGATCCGTCGGAACTGTGGACCGACGTCCTGGTCGAGGCCTGATCGCGATGTCCATTCCGGTTCTGATGCCAGCGCTGTCGCCGACCATGACAGAGGGCAAGCTCGCCAAGTGGCACGTCAAAGTCGGCGACGTGGTGAAATCGGGCCAGGTGATCTGCGAGATCGAGACCGACAAGGCGACCATGGAAGTCGAAGCGGTCGACGAAGGCACGGTCGCGCAAATTCTTGTTGCCGAAGGGACCGAGGGCGTCGCCGTCAACGCACCGATCTGCGTTCTTGCCGCTGAAGGCGAGAGCGTGGCCGACGCGGCCAAGTCGACGCCTGCTGCGGCGCCCGCATCTGTACCGAAAGCCGAAGCGCCACCGCCGAGCACCGTGCTCGCCGCACCCGCACCGATGGTATCGGCGCCGGCGGCCGAACCGGACTGGAAAGGCAAGACCGTGCGCATGACCGTGCGCGAGGCGCTACGCGACGCCATGGCCGAGGAGATGCGCAAGGACGACAAGGTCTTCCTGATGGGCGAGGAAGTCGCGCAGTACCAGGGCGCCTACAAGGTGAGCCAGGGTCTGCTCGAGGAGTTCGGCGACAAGCGCGTGATCGACACACCGATCACCGAGCATGGCTTCGCGGGCCTCGGCGTCGGGGCAGCGTTCGGCGGGCTAAAGCCGATCGTCGAATTCATGACCTTCAACTTCGCCATGCAGGCGATGGACCAGATCATCAACTCGGCCGCCAAGACGCATTACATGTCGGGCGGACAGATGAAATCGCCTATCGTCTTTCGCGGACCCAACGGCGCCGCCGCACGCGTCGGCGCCCAGCATTCGCAGTGTTACGCCAGCTGGTACGCGCATGTTCCGGGCCTGCGGGTGCTGGCGCCATGGAGCGCGGCCGATGCCAAGGGCCTGCTGAAGGCCGCCATCCGCGACCCCAATCCGGTGATCTTCCTCGAGAATGAAATCCTCTACGGCCAGTCGTTCGACGTGCCGGAGGATCCTGACTTCGTGCTGCCGATCGGCAAGGCCAAGATCGAACGCGCCGGCAAGGACGTCACCATCGTTGCTTTCTCGATCATGGTCGGTAAGGCGCTGCACGCCGCCGAGGAACTCGCCAAGCTTGGCATCGATGCCGAAGTCATCAACCTGCGCAGCCTGCGGCCGTTCGACACCGAGACCGTCGTCAATTCGGTCAAGAAGACCAACCGGCTGGTGTCGGTCGAAGAGGGCTGGGCATTCGCCGGCATCGGTTCGGAGCTTGCTGCGCAGATGATGGAGCACGCCTTCGACTGGCTCGACGCGCCGGTCAAGCGCGTGGCGGGCCTCGATGTTCCGCTGCCCTATGCCGCCAACCTTGAGCGCATGGCCCTGCCGCAGATGGAGACCATCGTCGAGGCCGCCCGCGCGGTCTGCAATCGCTGAGCGCGGAGCAATCAATGTCCATCAACATCCTGATGCCCGCGCTGTCGCCCACCATGACCGAGGGCAAGCTCGCCAAGTGGCACGTCAAGGTCGGCGACACCGTCAAGTCCGGCCAGGTAATGTGCGAGATCGAGACCGACAAAGCGACCATGGAAGTCGAAGCGGTCGACGAGGGGCGGATCGGCCAGATCGTCGTCCCCGAGGGCGCCGAAGGCGTGAAGGTGAACGCCGTCATCGCGATCCTGCTGGAAGAGGGCGAGAAATCCGTGCCCGCCGCAGCGGCTGCAGCGCCCACCGCCGCACCGGCGCCGCCGGCACTTGCGCCCACGCCCACGGCCCCCGCGCCGAAGCCGGCGACTCCCGCACCGCAGCCGGCTGCCGCATCCGGCGGTGCACGCATCGTTGCGTCGCCGCTCGCCAAGCGCATTGCCGCAGACAAGGGCGTCAATCTCGCCGGCATCAAGGGTTCGGGGCCGAACGGCCGTATCGTGAAGGCCGATGTCGAGAGTGCCAAGCCGGGCGCAGCACCTGCGGCCGCGCCGACCGCTAGAGCCATGCCAGGAGTCCGATCGCAGCCGATCTGCACGGCGCCGGGCGACACGCGCATCCCGCACACCGCCATCCGCAAGGTGATCGCGCGGCGCATGCTCGAGTCCAAGCAGACCGTGCCGCACTTCTATCTCACGGTCGAATTCGAGATCGATGCGCTGCTGGCCGCGCGTCAGGCAATCAATACCGTCGCCGAGAAGAAAGGCACCAAGGTTTCGGTCAACGACATGATCATCAAGGCCTGCGCCAAGGCGTTGCGCGACCATCCCGACTGCAACGCTTCGTGGACCGAAGACGAGATGGTCCAGTACGGCGCGGTCGACATCTCTGTCGCCGTCGCCACCGACCGCGGCCTGATTACGCCGATCGTGCGCAACGCCGACATGAAGGGCCTGGCGCAGATCGCGACTGAGATGAAGGACCTGGCGGCGCGCGCCAAGGTCGGCAAGCTCAAGCTCGACGAGTTCCAGGGCGGCGGCTTCACCATCTCCAATCTCGGCATGTTCGGGGTCAAGGACTTCGCCGCCATCATCAACCCGCCGCAGGCGATGATCCTGGCCGTCGGCGCTGGTCAGGAGCGGGTGGTGGCGCGCAAGGGCCAGATGGTCATTCGCACCATGATGGACTGCACGCTCGCGGTCGATCACCGCGTGGTCGATGGCGCACTGGGCGCACAATGGCTCCAGACGCTGCGCCGCTACGTCGAGCAACCCGCGTCGATGCTGGTCTAGGAGCGCACCATGGCCGAGACCAGTTTCGACATCATCGTCGTGGGCGGCGGACCGGGCGGTTACGTTGCCGCCATCCGGGCGGCTCAGCTCGGCATGAAGACCGCCGTGGTCGAGCGCGAGCATATGGGTGGCATCTGCCTTAATTGGGGTTGCATCCCGACCAAGGCGCTGCTGCGCACCTCGGAAGTCTACAGCCTCATCAAGCATGCCGACGCCTTCGGTCTGTCGGTAAAGGACGTTTCCTACGATCCCAAGAAGATCGTCGAGCGCTCGCGTAAAGTGGCGAACCAGCTGAGCAACGGCGTCAAAGGCCTGATGAAGAAGAACAAGATCACGGTGTTCGACGGCACCGCCAAGCTTGCCGGCAGCGAGGGTGCCTTGCGCAAGCTCGCCGTGGCGATGAACGACAAGAGCAGCGTCACACTCACTGGCAAGAACGTGATCCTGGCGACCGGCGCCCGCGCGCGGCAGATTCCCGGACTGGAGTCCGACGGCAAGCTGGTCTGGACCTACAAGGAAGCGATGGTGCCCCCGGAGTTCCCAAAATCGCTTCTGGTGGTCGGCTCCGGCGCGATCGGCATCGAGTTCGCCAGCTTCTATCGCACCATGGGCGCCGAAGTGACGGTGGCCGAGGTCGTCGATCGCATCCTGCCCGTCGAGGACGAAGAGGTTTCGGCTTTCGCCAAGCGCGCCTTCGAGAAGCAGGGCATGAAGATCCTGACCGGCGCCACGGTCGGCAAACTGAAGAAGGGCGCCAATAACGTCACGGCGACAATCACCGCTGGCGGCAAGAGCCAAGACATCACCGTCGATCGCGTGATCAGCGCCGTCGGTATCGTCGGCAACGTCGAGAACCTCGGCCTCGAAGGCACCAAGGTCAGGGTTGAGAAGACCCACATCGCGATCGACCCATGGGGCTTCACGGGCGAGCCCAACGTCTACGCCATCGGCGACGTCGCCGGCCCGCCGTGGCTCGCCCACAAGGCAATGCATGAGGGCGTGCTGGTGGTCGAGAAGCTCGCCGGCGTCAAAGGCGTGCATCCGATGAAGACCGAGAACATCCCGGGCTGCACCTACTGCCAGCCGCAGGTCGCCAGTATCGGTCTCACCGAAGCCGCCGCCAAGGCCAAGGGGCTGCAGCTCAAGGTCGGCAAGTTCCCCTTCATCGGTAACGGCAAGGCGATTGCGCTCGGTGAGCCCGAGGGCTTCATCAAGACGATCTTCGACGCCAAGACCGGCGAGCTTCTGGGCGCCCACATGATCGGCGCCGAAGTCACNNTGGCCACGGTGTTCCCGCATCCCACACTGTCGGAGATGATGCACGAGTCCGTACTGGCGGCGTACGGCCGGACGCTCCATATCTAGGGCGTCATGGACGGCTCGATCGCCAAGCCCCCGCAGAGCCGCGCCGAGCGCCATCCAGAGAAGGCGCATCGGCCGGACAATCCTATCCAGCGCAAGCCCGACTGGATCCGCGTGCGCGCGCCCAATTCACCGGAATATGCCGAGACCAAGCGGCTGATGCGCCAGTATGGCCTCACCACGGTGTGCGAGGAGGCGGCCTGTCCCAATATCGGCGAGTGCTGGAAGCACAAGCACGCGACCTTCATGATCATGGGAGATACCTGCACGCGGGCCTGCGCCTTCTGCAATGTCGCTACCGGCAAACCGGGCGCACTCAACCCGCACGAGCCCGCCCACATCGCCGAAGCCGTCGGCAAGCTTGGGCTCGGCCATGTCGTGGTGACCTCGGTCGACCGCGACGATCTTTTGGACGGTGGGGCAGGGCACTTCGCCGCGGTGATCGCAGCACTCCACTACTCGGCACCCGCGACGACCATCGAGGTGCTGACCCCTGACTTCATGCGCAAGGATGGCGCCATCGAGACGGTGGTCGCGGCGCGGCCCGACGTGTTCAACCACAATCTCGAGACCGTGCCACGGCTCTATCCCACGATCCGGCCCGGTGCGCGCTACTTCACGTCGCTGCGCCTGCTCTCGCGGGCGAAGGAGATCGACGCTTCGATGTTCACCAAGTCCGGACTGATGGTGGGCCTGGGCGAGACGCGCGAAGAGATCCTGCAGGTCATGGACGATCTGCGCGCTGCCGATGTCGATTTCCTGACGGTCGGGCAGTATCTGCAGCCGACACCCAAGCATGCACCGATCGACCGCTTCTGGACGCCGGCCGAGTTCGACGAACTGGCGTCGCTCGCCCGCGCCAAGGGCTTCCTGATGGTCGCCGCATCGCCGCTCACGCGCTCGAGCTATCACGCCGGCGACGACTTCGCCCGACTGCGCGCAGCGCGCGCGGCCCAACTCAAGACCTGAGCGCGCCGTGGTGACCCGTCATGCCGAGCGGCGCGTCGTGCGCTTCGCTCCTCGGCAGCTTTTCGACCTGGTGGCCGACGTCCCGCGCTACCCGGAGTTCCTGCCGTGGTGTACGGCGGCGCGGGTTCGCCGCCACGAAGGGCTCAACGTGGAACTCGACGAACTCGTCATAGGGTTCGGGCCGTTCCATGAGAAGTTCGTGTCGCGCGTCACCCTGACGCCCGATGCCGCCGGCGGTCCGCGCATCGAGACCGTCGGCGTCGAGGGCCCGTTCCGCCATCTGGCCAGCCATTGGTCGTTCCAGCCGCATCCCGACGGCACGTTGATCGACTTCGCGCTGGAGTTCGAATTCCGCTCGATACTGCTGCAGAAGACGGTCCGGCTGCTGTTCGCCGAGGCGGTCAGGCGCATGGTCTCGGCCTTCGAGGCCCGCGCCGCCCGGCTCCACGCGGATTTGGCGGGGGGTGGCGAGAAGTGAGATCTTTTCGAGGAAAGTGCCGATGCCATCGGCATCGGATTGGTCTCACCGAAGTGAGACATGGGTGAGACCTCGTGAGAACCCGGCGAAAATATAGGGTCTTTCCGGCCGCCGGCGGCGTCCGGCGACCGCATGGGCCTATCGCCATGAGTCGATTGGAACGGGACAGGCTCTAGCGTTCCGCCAGCAACGCCAACATCGTGAGCGCGGTGAGCACCGACACACGGCGGATACCGTCGCGGTCGCCCGGGAAGACGTGACGCTCGGCGATCGGTTCCACGCCGGCGCGCACCGCCGCAAAATGAACCAGCCCGACAGGCTTATCGTCGCTGCCGCCACCTGGTCCCGCGATGCCGGTCACCGACACCGCGATGTCGGCGTCCGAGCGGGCGAGCGCACCGGCGGCCATGGCGCGGGCCACCGGGTCGCTCACCGCGCCATGTTCCAGCAAGGCATCCCACGGCACGCCCAGCATCTCGCGCTTGGCTTCGTTGGAGTAGGTGACGAAGGCGCGATCGACGACGTCGGACGAGCCGGCGATCGCCGTCATGGCCGCGGCGACCAGACCGCCGGTGCAGGATTCGGCAGTCACGACCTTCAGTTTGCGCTGGCGGCAGGACGTTAGCACGCGCTCGGCCGCTTCTCTCAACTCGTGATCGAACATGCTGCTCCTCTAGATTCTCGGGAGTTCGACGGTAGCAACGGCCTGGGCCGCTATGCCCTCGCGGCGGCCGGTGAAGCCCAAGCCCTCGGTCGTGGTCGCCTTGACGCTCACCCTGTCGCGGCCGACGCCGGCGATGCGGGCAATATTGCCGACCATTGCCTCGCGATGCGGGCCGATGCGCGGCGCCTCGCAGATCAGTGTCAGATCGAGATGGACGATCCGCCCGCCGCGCGCTGCCACGAGTTCGACGGCATGGCGCAGGAAGCGATCAGACGAGGCACCGCGCCACTGCGGATCGGAAGGCGGAAAGTGCTGGCCGATGTCGCCGGCGCCGATCGTGCCCAGCAGCGCATCGGTCAGCGCATGGAGGGCCACGTCGGCGTCGGAATGGCCGGCCAGTGCCTGTGCATGCGGAATCGAGACGCCGCCCAGCATGACGGCGTTACCCGGTCCGAAGCCGTGGACGTCGAAGCCGAACGCCGTGCGCGTCTCTACAGTCGAGGCGCGCAACAGATCCTCGGTCGTGGTGACCTTGCTGTTGTCTTCGCTGCCCGGGACCATGACGACCTTCAATCCAGCGCGCTCGGCAACGGCGGCATCGTCGGTGAGGGCGGTCGCCTCGCTGGCGCCGAGTTCGGCGGCAGCGCGGTGCGCGGCGAGCAGGGAAGCAAAACGGAAAATCTGCGGTGTCTGCGCGCGCCAGAGATGGGTACGCGATACTGTCTCGGAAATGCCGCCGCCGGAACCGACACGCTTCAAGGTATCCGCCAAGGGTACACCCAGCACGGCGCCGTCGATGCCCGGCATCGATGCCGCGGCGAGGCAAGCCGAAATATCCACAGGCCGTACGAAAGGTCGAGCAGCGTCGTGGATGGCGACCAGGTCAGGTGCACTGCCAACCAGAGCCTCAAGTCCCTTCAGAACAGACTGCTGACGGCTGACGCCACCTAAAACGGGAGGCGGGAGGCCGAAGCCGGCCGACGCGGCCGCATATTGGGCTTCGTCGCCGGCAGCGATCACCACCCGCTGTGCGCGGATGTCCGGAACGGCCAGAAATGCTGCAAGCGTATGGCGCAGGACCGACTGTCCGCCTAAAACAGCATATTGCTTGGGCAAGGGCCCGCCGAAGCGGTTCCCCCGGCCTGCGGCAACGATGAGTGCGGTACAAGTCGGCATGATGAGGGGTTAGATAACATCGACTTAGCGGGTGCGCACTTCGTCCCCTTGCATGCGCCAGCCGGACCCGCTATTGCTCAGCCCAATTATTGTGCACTGCACAACTTGCCCATAAACTGATCAAACCGCATGGCCAACTCAGCCCGTCTCCGTCCCATCCATATCGGTCCGGTCCGCCTCGAAGATCCAATCATTCTGGCGCCGATGTCGGGCGTTACCGACATGCCTTTCCGTCAGATGGTGAAGCGTGGTGGCGCGGGCCTGGTCGTTTCCGAGATGATCGCCTCGGCGGCAATGGTGCGAGAGAACCGCAAGACGCTGCTGATGGCCAAGAACTCGCCGGAAGAATTCCCTATGTCGGTCCAACTCGCCGGCTGCGAGCCCGAGGTTATGGCGGAGGCCGCCAAGCTCAACGAAGACCGCGGGGCGGCGATCATCGACATCAATTTCGGCTGCCCAGTGAAGAAGGTCGTGAACGGCCATGCCGGCTCATCGCTGATGCGCGACGAAGTGCACGCCGCCAGGATCCTCGAAGCCACGGTCAAGGCCGTAAAACTGCCGGTGACGCTCAAGATGCGCACCGGCTGGGACTCCGACAATCGCAACGCCCCCAATCTCGCGCGCATCGCCGAGCAGTGCGGCATCAGGATGCTCACTGTCCATGGCCGCACGCGTTGCCAGTTCTACGACGGCCATGCCGACTGGGCCTTCATCCGCGAGGTCAAGGCTTCGACGCGGCTGCCGGTGATCGCCAACGGCGACATCAATACACTCGACGACGTCGACCAGGCACTCGAGCAGTCCGGCGCCGACGGCGTGATGATCGGGCGCGGTGCCTACGGCCGGCCGTGGTTCCTCAACCAGGCAATTCACTATCTGCGCACCGGCGAGCGGCTGCCCGATCCGTCGCTGGCCACGCAATACGCCACCGTTCGCGCGCATTACGAGGCGATGCTCGCCCATTATGGTCTGGAGACCGGCGTGCGCATGGCACGCAAGCATCTCGGCTGGTACTCCAAGGGATTGCCGGCTTCGGCCGACTTCCGCGCGTCGGTCAACCGCGAAGCCGATCCGAACAAGGTGCGCAACATGCTCGCGGCGTTCTTCTTGCCCGCTCTCGACCGGCAGGCGGCGTGACATGGTCGTGCGCTCACTCAAGCGATCCGGCGTGACCTCCGAGCAGTTCCCGAGTTCGATCCTCGACTCGCTTTCCGAGGCGGTGGTCGTGGTCGACGCTTCGGGAGGCATTCACTACGCCAATCTCTCGGCCGAGCAGTTCTTCGGCGTCGGTCGGGCGCGCCTGGTCGGCCATCCGCTCAGCGAATTCGTGCCCGAGGACACACCGCTCTTCTCCCTGCTTGAGCAGGTCCTGGTGACCGGCGGCGCGGTGGCCGAGAACGGCGTCACGCTTGCCTCGCCGCGCATCGGCAACCGCTTCTGCGCGCTTCGCCTGTCGCCGATCGTGGAAAGCGAGGGGCTGGTCGCAGTGTCGCTGGTCGAACAGTCTATCGCGCGCAGCATCGATCGCCAGATGTCCAATCGCAGCGCGGCCCGCTCGGTGAGTGCGCTGGCCGCCATGCTGGCGCACGAGGTCAAGAACCCGCTGTCGGGTATCCGCGGCGCGGCCCAGCTCCTCGAGCAGTCGGTGCCGGACAGCGAGCGCGAACTCACCACCCTTATCTGCGAGGAGACCGACCGCATCGTGGCGCTGGTCGACCGCATGGAGGCCTTCGCCGACGGCCGCCCGATCGAGCGCGGTGCGCTCAACATCCATCAGGTGCTGAATCACGTCCGGCGCATCTCTCAGAATGGCTTTGGCAAGAACGTGCGTTTCATCGAAAGTTACGACCCGTCGCTGCCCGATGTGTTCGGCGACCGCGACCAGCTCATCCAGGTCTTTCTCAATCTTGTGAAGAACGCCTGCGAGGTACCGGGCGATGGCGAGCGCGAGATCGAGCTCTCGACGGCCTTTCGCCATGGCCTGCGGCTCGCCGTACCCGGCCAGCAGGCCAGAGTGAATCTGCCGCTGGTCGTGTCGGTGCGCGACAACGGCCGCGGCGTTTCGGACGAGATCCGCTCCCACCTGTTCGATGCCTTCATCACCAACAAGCCCACCGGCACGGGCCTCGGCCTCGCGCTGGTCGCCAAGATCGTCAACGACCACGGCGGCGCCATCGAATACGACAGCGAGCCCGGCCGGACGACCTTCCGGGTCATGTTGCCGATGCAGGCCGCCCTATGAGTACCGGCGCCACCATCCTTATCGCCGACGACGACCGCGCGATTCGAACCGTTCTGCATCAGGCGCTCGGTCGTCAGGGCCATACCGTACGCAGCACGGGAGCAGCAGCGACCCTGTGGCAATGGGTCCAGGAAGGTGAGGGCCAGCTCGTCATCACTGACGTGGTGATGCCGGACGAGAACGGCCTCGACCTCGTGCCGCGCATCCGCAAGCTCCGGCCAGACCTGCGCATCATCGTCATGAGCGCCCAATCGACCCTGCTGACGGCGGTGCGCGCGACCGAACGCGGTGCCTTCGAATACCTGCCCAAGCCATTCGACCTCAACGAACTGGTCTCGGTGGTGAATCGAGCGCTTTCGGCGCCGGCTGCGTCGATGCCGCGTGGCACACATCCGCCGGAGGAGAGCGAGCGCCTGCCGCTGATCGGGCGATCGCCGGCGATGCAGGAGATCTACCGGTCGCTCGCCCGCCTGATGGCGACGGACCTGACCGTAATGGTCACCGGCGAATCGGGCACCGGAAAGGAGCTGGCGGCGCGCGCGCTGCACGATTACGGCAAGCGGCGTAAAGGTCCGTTTGTCGCCCTCAACATGGCCGCGATCCCCCGCGAATTGATCGAGAGCGAGCTGTTCGGTCACGAGCGCGGCGCCTTCACCGGGGCGGTGCAGCGGTCGTCCGGAAAATTCGAGCAAGCCTCCGGCGGTACGCTGTTTCTCGACGAGATTGGCGACATGCCGCCGGAAGCCCAGACCCGCCTGCTGCGCGTCCTGCAGGAAGGCGAGTACATGACGGTCGGCGGACGTACGCCGATCAAGGCCAATGTCCGCATCGTGGCGGCAACCCATCGCGATTTGCGCCGATTGATCCAGCAGGGCCTGTTTCGCGAGGATCTGTTCTACCGGCTCAATGTGGTGCCGATTCGCCTGCCGCCACTGCGCGAGCACCTCGACGATATTCCCGAATTGACCAACCACTATCTGCGTGCTGCGACCGCTGACGGACTGCCATCCAAGGTCCTGTCACCCGATGCCATGGCCAGGCTGCGCCAGCACCGCTGGCCGGGCAACGTTCGCGAACTCGTGAACCTCACGCGCCGCCTGTCTGCGCTGTACTCGGAAGAAGTGATCGGGCTGGAAACCATCGAAGCCGAACTCGCCGATGCCATTCTGGCGCCGGCGCCGGAAATGGCCGGCAACGGGCTCGCGGGCTCGGACGCCACTCTGAGTGACGCGGTCGACCGTCACCTCCAGGCCTTGTTCGCAGCCCACGGCGACCGCTTGCCGCCGGATGGCATCTACGATCGTGTCATTTCCGAGGTCGAACGGCCGTTGTTATCCCTGGCGCTCGGGGCAACCCGCGGGAATCAGTTGCGCGCAGCCCGTCTCCTGGGGCTCAATCGCAATACGTTGCGCAAGAAGATCAAGGACCTCGACGTCCCCGTGGTTCGCACGCCGCAGGTTCGCCGAGGCGCGTGATTTGGTGACAGCTTCGCTGGGCGTTTCACGCTTGGGCGACAGGATGGGCGCGATCGGCCGCGGCCTGACCGGCCGCATTGCCGCGGTATCGCTCGCGGTGCTCGCCATTGCGGCGGGCGCGGCAACTTATGCCTGGTTCGCAGGCTTGGTACCGGCGGCCATCGGAACCAGCGGCTGGATGACCGGTCTCCTGGTCGCCGACCTCGTCGTCGCCCTCGCCCTCGTGGCGGTCCTTGCCGTACGTCTCACACAACTCTGGTTGGACCGCCGGCGCGGCGCGGCCGGTTCGCGTCTCCACATGCGGCTTGTGCTGATGTGTTGCGTGTTTACCGTCACGCCGACCGTCATCGTCACGGTTATCCTCTCATTGCTGCTCATCAACCTCACCGACTTCGTGGTGAAGCCGTCGCAGGCCTCCTACGAGGCGGCTCGAGCGATCGGCGAGCCGGTCAAGCGCGCGCGGGAAGTTGAGATATTTCGCGATATCGGCGCGATCTCCCGTCCGTTGCAGGCACCGGGCATAGACGCGCTCCGCAACGGGGAGGCAACGAGCCGCGTGCTGGAAAGCCTGATCGCAGGCCGGCCGATCATCGAGGCGGTTGTCGTGGACGCCGATAAGGGCGTGATCGCGCGAGCCAAAGCGTCCGATGCCGCGGGCCTCGCCAATCCAGTGCCATCGGCGCAATTTCTCTGGCAGGCCGTCAACCAAGGCGGCCCTGTGCCACTCGAATCGGCAGAGGGTGCCTACTTCGTCATGCAATTGTTTGTCGACGAGCCGCTGTTCCTCGTGACCGGGCACGCCGTCGACCTCAGTCTCGTCGACTACATCAAGAGCATTGAATTTGCCGGCAAGTTTTACTCCCAGATCGAGTCTGCACTGCGACGCGGCCAACTCAATATATTCGTGGTTTGCGGCGTGATCGCACTCCTGATGATGCTGGCGGCGGTGTGGCTGGCGATCCTGTTCGCGACGCGGCTCACCGAACCGATCGGTGGCCTGATGGCGGCTGCGGAACGGGTGCGCGGCGGCGACTTGGGGGCACGGGTCGAGGAGGGGCCACCCAATGATGAGCTGGGCCAACTTGCCCGCTCGTTCAACCGTATGACCAGCCAGATCGAACAACAGCGTGGTGAACTGGTGGACGCCAACAGGGAACTCGACACCCGCCGCCGGCTGACCGACGCGGTGCTAGCCGGGGTTTCGGCCGGAGTGCTGAGCGTCGACGCCGCTGGCATTGTCCTGCGCAGCAACCGCTCGGCGCTCGAGCTGCTTGCACTGTCCGAGGACGGTGTGCTCGGCAGGCCGTTGATCGACGTGATGCCGGAAGTGACGCAGCTTGCCGTCCAGGCAGCCGAGCGGCCCGGGCGCGTCACCCAGGGCCAGGTTGAGATCCTGCAACGCGGTATGCGGCGCATCCTGCTGGTCCGCATCAGCGCTGCATCGGACGCCGGATCCGTCATCACATTCGACGATGTAACCGACCTGATGTCGGCGCAACGCATGGCCGCCTGGGGCGACGTGGCGCGGCGCATCGCACACGAGATCAAGAACCCGCTGACGCCGATCCAGCTCTCTGCCGAACGGTTGAAGCGGCGGTATCTGAAGCAGATCAAGGACGATCCTGAAACCTTCTCGATCTGCACCGACACCATCATTCGCCAAGTCGGCGACATCGGCCGCATGGTCGATGAATTCTCATCCTTTGCCCGCATGCCGCGGCCCACGGTGCAGTCCGAGGATGCCAAGGAGCTTTGCCAGCAGGCGCTGTTCCTGCAGCGCAGCGGCAATACCGATATTCGCTATCAGGCCAAGCTGCCGGACCGCCCGGTTCCCCTGATCTGCGACCGCCGGCAGATCGGCCAGGTGCTCACCAATATCCTCAAGAACGCCGCCGAAGCGATCGAGGGCCGGGAGGCGGCGGCCGGTACGACGCTACCGCCGGGAGAAATTTCGCTCAGCCTGCACGATGACGGTACGACCGTGCGCATCGCTGTTGAAGACAATGGCAAGGGACTGCCGGAGGAGGGGCGCGAGCGGCTGACCGAGCCCTACATGACGACGCGCGGCAAGGGCACTGGGCTCGGCCTCGCCATCGTCAAGAAGATCATGGAAGACCACGGCGGACATCTCGCGCTCGACGACCGCGAGGGTGGCGGCGCGCGCGTCAGTCTGGTATTCCGGCGAGACGCGAAGGAAATCGCGTCGGCTCATCCGCATGCGACAGCCGCACAATAATAACCCGCAGAGTTCGAAGCGGATTGCTTGAAGAGCCATGGGCCACGATATTCTGATCGTCGATGACGAACGTGATATCTGCACGCTGATTGCCGGCATCCTCGAGGATGAGGGCCACACCGCTCGTCGTGCCCACAACAGCACCGAGGCAATCGATGCCGTGCGCCAGCGCCGGCCGGCGCTGGTCATCCTCGACGTCTGGCTGCAGGGCAGCGAACTCGACGGCTTGCAGCTCCTCGACGTCATCCGCCGCGAGGACCCGCCGATCCCTGTGGTGATGATCAGCGGCCACGGCACCATCGACACCGCCGTCTCCGCCATCAAGACCGGCGCCTACGACTTCGTCGAAAAGCCCTTCAAGGCCGACCGGCTCCTGCTGGTGGTCGACCGCGCCGTGGAGGCCGATCGTTTGCGACGGGAAAACGTCACGCTGCGCCGCCGGGCCGGCGGCGATGTGACCTTCATCGGTGGCTCCGGCACCGCCGGCAATGTCCGCACCCAGATCGAGCGTGTGGCGCCGACCGGCAGCCGCGTGCTGATCACCGGACCGTCCGGGGCCGGCAAGGAGACCGTCGCCCGGCTAATTCACCAGGGCTCGAAACGCAGCGATGGGCCGTTCGTCGTGGTCAATTGCTCGACGCTGCCGGGCGAGCGTCTGGAGATCGAGCTGTTCGGCACCGATGGCGAGACCGACAGTGACGCACTGCGGGTTTCGGGCGCCTTCGAAATGGCGCATGGCGGCACGTTGGTCCTGAAGGAGGTCGCCGACCTGCCGGTGGCCCTGCAAAGCAAGTTGGCGCGCGTACTGCAAGAGCAATCTTATGGCCGCGACGCCGGCAAGACACGGGTCGAGGTCGATGTCCGTGTGCTCGCCACGACGACGCACGCACTGCCGGAGGAGATCGCCTCCGGACAGTTTCGCGAGGAGCTTTTCCACCGCCTCAACGTCGTGTCGCTGCGCATACCGCCGCTCAGCGAGCGCCGCGAGGATATCCCCGACCTTGCGACCGACCTCTTGAAACGCGTTGCCGACGCCATCGGCCTGCCGACGCGCACGATCGGCGAGGACACGTTGGCGGCCCTGCAAGGCCACGATTGGCCCGGCAACGTGCGCCAACTGCGCAACGTCATCGAGCGGCTGCTCATCCTCGCGCCGGCCGGCGGCGGGCCGATCCGCGCCGACGTGCTGCCGAGCGACGTCAGCGAGGACGCGCCCTCGGTGCTGCGCTGGGAGAAGGGCGGCGAGATCATGCAGTTGCCGCTGCGCGATGCGCGCGAGGTTTTCGAACGGGAATATCTGCTGGCCCAGGTCACGCGCTTTGGCGGCAATATCTCGCGTACCGCGACATTTGTCGGCATGGAGCGTTCGGCCCTACATCGCAAGCTCAAGTCGCTCGGCCTTCACGGCGGCGCACCCGATGAACGCGGCGGCACCGACCCCACGGGCTGAGCCAGCGAAGGAGGGTGTCATGGCACGTTATGCCTACGTCAACGGCCGCTATGTCGATCATCGCGAGGCCAGCGTTCATATCGAGGATCGCGGCTATCAACTGGCCGACGGCGTCTACGAAGTCGTCGGTGTGCGTGACGGCAAGCTGATCGACGAAGGTCCCCATATCGACCGCCTCGACCGGTCGTTGCGCGAGCTCAGGATCGCGTGGCCGGTGTCGCGTGCCACTCTGGGATTCATCATTCGCGAACTGATGCGCCGCAACCGCCTGCGCGATGGACTAGTCTACATGCAAGTGACGCGCGGCGTCGCCCGGCGCGATCACGCCTTCCCGGCGACTCCCGTCAAGCCGGCGCTGGTGCTGACGACCAAGAACAGCAAGCGGGCGGAAGCCGACCCGGGGCCGGGCATTGCGATCAAGAGCCAGCCCGATATCCGTTGGGAACGTTGCGACATCAAGACCGTGGCCCTGTTGCCCAACGTGCTTGCCAAGCAGGCGGCGCGTGAAAGTGGCGCCTACGAAGCCTGGCTGGTCGATAACAAGGGCTGCGTCACCGAGGGTGCTTCGACCAATGCCTGGATCGTGACGGCGGATGGCGAGCTTGTGACCCGCCACACCGACCACGGCATCCTGGCGGGTATCACGCGCCAAACACTAAAGTCGCTCGCCAACGCGCTGCAGCTGAAATTCGTCGAACGGCCCTTTACGCTGGTGGAAGCCAAGCGGGCGAGGGAGGCATTCATCACCAGCGCGACTTCGTTCGTCACGCCCGTCGTGAAGATCGACGGCGAGACGGTGGGCGACGGCAAGCCTGGCGCGACCGCGCGTCGCTTGCGTGAGGAGTACGTGCGCTTCGCGTCGACCGGCGAGGCAGTCACGTGAGCCTGCCGGCCGGGCTGAAGCCGCCACGGGCGGTCCTGTTCGATTGGGACAACACGCTGGTCAACACCTGGCCGACCATCGTCGAGTGCTATCAGGACACTTTCACCGCGCTGGGCCAGACGCCCTGGACCGCCGACGAGGTGCGTGAGCGCGCGCACGGCTCCCTGCGCGACGTGTTTCCCGCCTTGTTCGGGGCGCGCGCCGGAGAAGCCGAACGGGTATTCTACCAGACCTTTCACCGTATCCACCTGGAGCGACTGGAGGCGCTGCCAGGCGCCGACGCGCTGCTGGCGCGCTGTCGCGAGGCCGGCTGCTACGTCGCCGTCGTAAGCAACAAGGTCGGGGAAAATCTGCGCGCCGAGCTGGCGCATCTCGGCTGGGGCCGGTGGATATCCCGGGCGATCGGCGCCAAGGACGCCCTGCGCGACAAGCCGGCTCCCGACCCGATCTACATGGCGTTGGACGGCACGGGAATTGCCCCTGACGAGACCGTATGGATGGTGGGGGATACCCCGGCCGACCTCAAATGTGCCCACGCCGCCGGCTGTTTACCGGTCTTATTCGGTGGCGAGGCGCAATTGTCGGACCGGCACCGGGAATATCCACCACGCCTGTACGCTCGTAATTGTCATGAGCTGGCGGCATTGCTTTGACCCGAACGTCGCCTATATTTGATGCAACTCGGTAGCGGGTAGAGACCCGTACCCCCAAACGGCGGCTTAACGGCAGCCGGATGCCCAGCAAGAGGCCAAGAACATGAGCGAAAAGACACAAAACGTTCAGGACGTCTTCCTGAACCATCTGCGCAAGAACAAGACGCCTGTCACGATTTTCCTGGTGAACGGCGTAAAACTGCAAGGAATCGTCACCTGGTTCGACAACTTCTCGGTGCTGCTGCGCCGGGATGGTCACTCGCAGCTCGTCTACAAGCATGCGATATCGACCATCATGCCGGTCACGCCGGTCCAGTTGTTCGACGGCGACAAGGCCGAGGCCGCAGGCTGATTTGAACGACGACGACATCGAGCTCAACGGGCACGAGAGGCGCAAGCGCACGCCGCAGGAGACCATGCGGCCGGCAACTGTGGCTGCGGTGGTGTCGCCCTATGTGTCCGGCGCGCGTAGCCGCGGCGAGGAGCGCGACAGCGCGGCCAAGCTGGAGGAAGCCGTCAGTCTCGCCCGCGCAATCGACCTCGACGTCCGGCTGGCGCAGACTGCACCGCTGCGCCGGCTTACGCCGGCCACCCTGATCGGCAAGGGTGTGGTCGAGCGGATCAAGGCGGGGGTCGAAGAGCACGGCATCGGCCTTGTGATCGTCGACGACAGGCTGACGCCGGTACAGCAGCGCAACCTTGAAAAGGCCTGGCAGACCAAAGTCATCGACCGGACCGGACTCATTCTCGAGATCTTCGGCGCCCGCGCCCGCACCCATGAAGGGCGCCTCCAGGTCGAGCTGGCAGCGCTCGACTATCAGCGTGGTCGGCTAGTGCGGTCGTGGACCCACTTGGAACGCCAGCGCGGCGGCTTCGGCTTCCTCGGCGGCCCCGGTGAATCCCAGATCGAGATCGATCGGCGGCTGATCGGCGAGCGCATCGTCAGGATCAAGCGCGACCTCGAAGCTGTGCGCCGTACCCGCGCGGTCAATCGCGTCGGGCGCAAGAAGGCGCGGCTGCCGACGGTGGCGCTGGTCGGTTACACCAATGCCGGCAAGTCGACGCTGTTCAATCGCCTGTCGGGTGCCAGCGTGATCGCCAAGGACCTGCTGTTCGCCACGCTCGATCCGACCATGCGATCGATCAAGCTGCCCAATGGCAAAGACTGCGTGATCTCCGACACGGTCGGCTTCGTCTCTGACCTGCCGACCCACCTCGTGGCTGCCTTCCGAGCTACCCTGGAAGAGGTGATCGAGGCCGACCTGATCGTCCATGTCCGCGACATCGCCCATCCTGACAGTGAGCGCCAGCGCGCCGACGTCGAGGGGGTGCTGCGCGATATCGGCGCCATCGAGGAGGGCGGAGGCACGCCGCTCGTCGAGGCGCTGAACAAGATCGACGCGCTGTCGGCCGACCGGCGCCACACGCTCCAAGCCCGCGCCGCCACCGGCGCCGAACGGGCTCGGCAATTTCCGGTCTCCGCCTTGACCGGCGAGGGTATCGACCAGTTCCTGGTGGCCATCGGAGATTTCCTCAGCAAGGAGGGCTCGCCCAGGGAAGTCTCCATCCCGCTCAGCGACGGCGCCACGATTGCTTGGCTCTATCGCCACGGCGAGGTTCGCAGCCGGCACGACGATGGCGAAATGGCCCGCCTGACGGTAGCCCTGGATGCCGCGGCGTCGGCCCAATTCGACCGTCGGCTGGCGCGTTGACACCCGGCCGGCCCGCTTTCTATAAGCGGCCCCAACCCAACAAAGGCCACACGAGGGAAACACCATGAAATTCAAACCGTTGCACGATCGGCTGCTGCTGAAGCCCATCGAAGCCGAAACCCGCACCAAGGGCGGTCTTATCATTCCCGACACGGCGCAGGAAAAACCCATGCAGGGCAAGGTCGTCGCCGTCGGCAAGGGCAAGCGCCTGGAAGATGGTCGCCTGGAGCCGCTCGGCGTGAAGGTCGGCGACACCGTGATCTACGGCAAGTGGTCGGGCACCGAAGTGAAGCTCGACGGCACGGATCACGTGATCCTCAAGGAAGAGGACCTGTTCGGCGTCGTCGGCTAGGGCCGATGCTCGGGGCCGGCGATTCGCAACGGGTCGCCGACCTGATTCGCGAAACGGCGGCAACGGAGTTGCTGCCGCGCTTTCGCAACCTCTCCAAGGACGATGTCCGCCTCAAGGGACCCGGTGACTTCGTCACCGTGGCCGACCTCGCGGCCGAGCAGCGCCTGGCCTCGGGCCTGGCCAAGATCCTGCCGGGCGTTCCGGTCGTGGGCGAAGAGGCGGTCGAGAACGACCCGAGCCTCCTTGAGTTGATCGGACGGCCGGACGAGGCCTGCTGGATCGTCGATCCGCTCGACGGCACGGCGAACTTCGCCACTGGCAAGGACACTTTCGCCATCATTGTCGCCCTGGTGCGCAACGCACAGACGATTGGGGGCTGGATCCTCGACGTCCCCGGCGATCGATTGACCGTCGCAATCGAGGGGCAGGGCGTGACCCTGGATGGGCAGCGCGTCCACGGCGCCTCCGTCGAGAAGCCGTCTGGCTATGTCGGCGCCAAGGTACGCAAGACCTTCGATCGCGAACTGCCCGACGCGCAGCGCGGCCGGCTGGGCAAGATCCGGTCAACGGGTTGCGCTGGCATCGAATACATCGACATTCTGGCGGGCCGGGCGAGCTTCTGCCTCTACCGCCGGTCCAAGCCGTGGGATCATGCCGCCGGCGCGCTGATGCTGAAGGAGGCGGGCGGCGATACGGTGCGTTTCGATGGCGAGCCCTATTCGCCGGCCCAGAACATCCACGCTGGAATCATCGGGTCATCTTCGACGACCGTGCTGGCGACGGTCCGATCGATATTCGAGGCGGCTCGTATGCCACTATTGGCACCGAGCCCAGCACGGACCGTCGGATAGCGGGCGTTCCTCAAGATAGGAAACACGGTCGATCTCAGGCGCGGGTCTTGGCTTCCTGCCAGAGGCTTTCCATTTCCTCGAGCGTGGCGTCGGCGGGCTTGCGGCCCTGTTCGGCCAAACGGCGCTCGATATGGCGGAAGCGGCGCTCGAACTTGTCGTTGGTCGAGCGCAGTGCCGCCTCGGGGTCGACCTTGCAGTGACGCGCCAGATTGGCGACGGCAAACAGCACGTCGCCCAGCTCGTCGGCCACCCGGGCCTGGTCGAGCGTGCCGGCAGCGAGCTCGGCCCTTAGCTCGCCAAGCTCTTCCTCGATTTTGTCGATCACCGGCTCGGTTTTCTTCCAGTCGAAGCCGACCCGGGCCGCCCGCTTTTGGATCTTTTCGGCTCGCAGCAGGGCAGGGAGGGCGCGCGCCACGCCGTCCAGCGCCCCGGTCGCTCCTTCGGTACCGTTCTGCTTGGCCGAGCGTTCGGCGGCCTTGCGCGCCTCCCAGGAGACGGTCTGGGCGTCGGCATCAGCGATCTTGGTATCGCCAAAAACGTGGGGATGACGGTCGACCATCTTGTCGGCAATGGCTGTTGCCACGTCGGCGAAGCTGAAAGCCTTGGCTTCGCTCGCCATCTGGGCGTGATAGACGACCTGAAGCAGCAGATCGCCCAGTTCCTCCTTGAGCGCCGTCATGTCATCGCGGTCGATGGCGTCGGCGACTTCGTAGGCTTCCTCGATGGTATAGGGCGCGATGGTCCGGAAGGTCTGGTCGATATCCCAGGGGCAGCCGTGTTGGCGGTCGCGCAGCCAGGCCATGACGGCCAGGAGCCGGGCCAGCGGTTCCTTGGGAAGCGATGCCGCAGTCGGACGGTGGTCGGACGCCATGCTGGTTTATCCTGAGTGCTAATTATCGTATAATATATATTATGACAAATATTAATTTAGTACATTATTAAAGATGGCTACCAATCTATCCGAATATTTGACTTCAAGACTGCCATGAGCTTGAGGCCGCGGCCGGCGTCACTTGCGGGAACGCCGAGCGTCATAAGCACACCCTCCTTCGGATTGCGCGGGTTGGGCGTCACCAGATCGAACACCACGCGCTGGCCGCTATCACCCTGGCTCGGCTGGACGTTCTCGAAGACGATCAGGAATGTGCCGTCAATGAGCTTGCGAGCCTGTGCCTGAACCGTCGGTCGCCGGGCTCGGATCGAACCGCTTTTCGTCGCTGCGTAGTGCTCGGCGTCCTTGACCCCCTCGAAGGGGAAATCGACCCGCCACACGATCAGACGGTACCGGCGGTCGCTGCTGTAGCCGACGCCGCGCTCCCAGTCCTCTGTCGCTTGCCAGCCCAGCGGCAAGGCCACCTCGACCCTGATGGCATCGAAGCGGATGCGCGCCAGGCCGTTGGTCGTGTCGATCGCCAGCACCCGCGAGCTCACCTGGTTGGGACCGCCGGCTATCATTGGGTCGCCGCGGTTGAAGCTCGCGCCGTTGTCGGAAACCGCAAAGTCCCGGAAAGTCAGCCCGCCGGCATCGAGATCGCCTTCCGCTAATGCCGACCCCGGCAGCCAGCACAGCACGGCCGCTCCGACCAGGAACAGGCGCCGCCCGGACTCCTTTTGTCTCAGTTGATCTAATAGATTAGATAATTTCTCTACCATATTGATAAAATGTAGTTATTTAACGTCTGATTCGATCACGAGCCCATCGTAGCAAGGCTGGATATGGGGCGCCGTCCGGCGGTCGAGCTCAGCATAGTCCATATCGATGTCGAGATTGGTCAAAAACGCCCGCTTCGGCGCCACCCGATCGATCCATTGCAGCGCCAGGTCGAGGTGGGCGTGAGTCCCGTGGGGCCGATAGCGCATGGCGTCGACGATCAGGACATCGACCCCTGCCATGATCGCGAAAGCCTCGTCCGACAACGCCACGACGTCGTTGGCATAGGCGATACCGCCGAAGCGGAAACCGAGGGACGGCACGCTGCCGTGGTCCTGAGCAAACGGCATGATGGGCAGGCCGGCCGCCTCGAACGGACCCTCGATCAGGTTCCGCCGATAGATCGGATTGTAGTGGCCGGTGGGTTCGGCCTCGAAACAGTAGCCGAAGCGCCGCATCAGAACGCCGTAGGTCCGTTGATCGGCCCAACAATCGATCTCGCCCTGCCGCCGCGCAAAGGGCCGCATGTCGTCGATGCCGTGGACCTGGTCGGCGTGATCGTGGGTCCAAACCACGGCATCGATGCGTTCGACCCGTGCGTCGAGCAGCTGGGCGCGGACGTCCGGCGAGGTATCGATCAACACCGTCTTGCCCTTGTCCTGGACCAGGATCGAACAGCGGCGGCGACGGTTGCGGCCATCCTGGGGGTTGGCCGCCCCCCACTCGCCGAGCCCGTCCTTACCACCGGGGCGCGGTACGCCACCCGAGGTGCCGCAACCCAGGATGGTCACGCGCACTTCGCGCGCTCCGCCTTGGCAAAGAGCCGGAAGAAATTATCCGTGGTCGCGGCTTCCAACTCGGCCACGCTCACGCCCTTCAGCTCGGCGAGCTTGGCGGCGGTGTGGGCGACGAACGCGGGCTCATTGGTCTTGCCGCGCTTCGGGACGGGCGCGAGGTACGGCGAGTCCGTTTCGACCAACAGCCGTTCCAGCGGGATGTCGCGAACGACGGTGCGCAGGGCTTCAGCGGCCTTGAAGGTCACGATGCCGGAAATCGAGATATAAAACCCGATGTCCAGCGCGCGGCGCGCCACGTCCGGGCCGGAACTGAAGCAGTGAATCACGCCGGTGAAGGAGCCGTTGCGATGCTCCTCCTCGAGGATGTTGCCGGTTTCGCCATCGGCATCGCGCGTATGCACGATCAGCGGCAGGCCGGTCTGACGGGCCGCGGCGATATGCGTGCGGAAACTCTCGGCCTGTTCGTCGCGCGGGCTGTGCTCGTAGTAAAAATCGAGGCCGGTTTCGCCTATCGCGACCACTTTGGGATGACGCGTCGCCTCGACCAGGCGGTCGGGCGTGTGCTGTCCCTCTTCCTTCGCCTCGTGCGGATGAACGCCCACCGAGCACCAGATATTGGCGTGGCGCTCGGCGATGGCGCGCACCCGCTCGAACTGGTCGAGGCGCGTGCCGATGGTCAGCATGCCCGCGACGCCTGCCGTCTTCGCGCGCGCCAGCACGCCCGACTCGTCGCCGGCAAGCTCGGGGAAGTCGAGATGGCAGTGGCTGTCGATCAGCATGTCAGCTCGCGACCTTTGCCTCGACGAAGCGCGGGAACACACCCTGTGGCTTGGGAAGGACCGTGCCCGACGTCAATTCCCGGTCGAAAGAGGCGAACGCCCTGCCCTCCGCCGGCACGGCGAGCTGGTCGAGAATCTTGGCGGCCGAATCCGGCATGAAGGGCTGCACCAGGAGCGTCACGCGACGGATCGTTTCAGCCAGTACCCAGAGCACCGTGTCGCGCCGCACCGGATCGGTCTTGGCCAGCGCCCACGGCGCCTGGGCATCGACATAGCGGTTGGCGTCGGCAATCACCTCCCAGATCGAGATCAGGGCGCGATGGAAGGCCTGTTCATCGAGCTCGGACCGTACGATGGCGAGCAGTCCCTTGGCTCGATCGAGCAGCGCCACATCGGCCTCCACGAGCGTGCCCTTGGCCGGCACTCGCTCGCCGCAATTCTTGGCAACGATCGACAGCACGCGCTGGCAGAGATTGCCGTAGGCGTTGGCCAGGTCGGCGTTGAGACGGCCGATCAGCGCACGGCGCTGAAAGTCGCCGTCATTGCCGAATGGCACCTCGCGCAGCAGGAAATAGCGCACCGGATCGATCCCGAATTCCGCCGTCACGGCCGCCGAGTCGATGGCGTTGCCGAGCGACTTCGAGATCTTCTGGCCTTCGGTCGTCCACCAGCCCGAGGCGAACACTCGCTTGGGAGTCGCGACGCCCGCCGACATCAGGAAGGCCGGCCAGTACACGCAGTGAAAGCGGATGATGTCCTTGCCGACGACGTGCAGATCGGCCGGCCAGAAGCGCCACAGTGGATTGGTGGTGTCTGGGTAGCCGCACTCGGTGATGTAGTTGGTGAGCGCGTCGAGCCAGACGTACATCACGTGCTTGGGATCGCCCGGCACCGGCACGCCCCAGGAGAAGCTGGTGCGCGACACTGACAGGTCCTGAAGGCCGCCCTTCACGAAGCTGATAACTTCGTTGCGCCGGCTGTCCGGCGCGATGAAACGCGGGTTCTTCTCGTAGAACTCGAGCAGCCGATCACCCCACGCCGAGAGCTTGAAGAAGTACGAAGGCTCCTCGACCCACTCGACCTCGTTGCCGACCGGACCGGCGCGACGCTTGCCGTCCGCGCCGACCTCGGTCTCGTCATCGGCGTAGAACGCCTCGTCGCGCACCGAATACCAGCCGGCATACTTGCCGAGATAGATGTCGCCCGCAGCGACGAGCTTCCCCCATAGCGCCTGGCAGGAGACTTGGTGGCGTTTCTCCGTCGTGCGGATGAAATTATCGGGGCTGTAGTTCATCGCGCCGATCAGGTCGCGGAACGACTGGCTGACCTTGTCAGCGTAGGCTTGTGGCGACAGGACCGCGGCCTCGGCCGCCTTCTCGACCTTCTCGCCGTGCTCGTCGGTGCCGGTGAGGAAGTGCACGTCGTAGCCGTCGAGGCGCTTGAAGCGGGCCATCACGTCGCACGCCAGCGTCGCGTAGGCGTGCCCGATATGGGGCACGTCGTTCACGTAGTAGATCGGCGTGGTGACGTAAAAAGTACTGCGGCCCGACATGACTGAACTCCGGATTGTCGCCCCGCCCCGGAGCGCCGGGTTCAGCGCCTCAGCGCATCGCCGATTGGAGGACCAGGAAGCTGCCTAAAACCGTCTGTTTGCGGTCGAGATTGACGGCATCGGCGCGGGACAACAGTTGCGCGATCTTTTCCCACGCATCTATCCAGCGATCAAGGCTGGCGGCCGCGAGCAGGCGGCCGCGCAGACCGCTCTCCACCGGCACGATGCTTGCACCTTCTCCGCCGACGGCGGCATGCCGGGCGAGCCCCTTCAGCCAGCCGTCGAACAGGAAGTTGAGCGAGCGCCAGTCGACATTGGCCTCCTCGCCACGACGCGCGAAGCGCTCGGCGAACCCGTGCAGGCGCGGCATGTCGAGGTCGGGCAAGGTGGCCAGCACCTCGACCATCTCGCGATAGAGACCGAGGCTGCCGGCACTGGCGAGTTCCAGCGCGCGCCCGATGCTGCCTTCGGCGAGCCCCGCCAGGGATGCCTTTTCCTCCGCCGCAGTGTCCGGCGCATAGTCGCCCAGCAGGCGCACCACGGTTTCGTCCGGCAGCGCGCTTAGGGACAGACGCCGGCAGCGCGAGCGGATGGTCGGCAACAGCCGGCCCGGCGCATGTGCAACCAATAGCAACACGGCATTCGGCGGCGGCTCCTCGAGGATCTTCAGCACCGCGTTGGCGCTATTGCGGTTCATCTCGTCGGCCGCATCGACGATGGCGACGCGCCATTTGCCCATGGCCGGCGTCATGTGCATGAAGCTGCCGAGATCGCGCACGTCATCGACGGCGATTTCGGCACGCATGCGGCCGGTGTCGGGATTGAGCGTGCGACGCAGATGGAACAGGTCTGGATGGGAGCGCGCATCGACCAGCGCGCGGCCGGGTGCGTGGCGATCGACATCGAGCGTGTCGGGCCCCGTGGCGAAGAGGCCTCCCTCTTGCCCGGCCAGCAGGAAGCGCGCGAAACGCCAGGCGAGCGTCGCTTTGCCGATGCCGCGCGGGCCCGCGAGCAGCCAGGCGTGATGCAGTCGGCCCATCTGCTGGGCCACCAGCATCGTGCGTTCAGCCAACTCGTGGCCGACCAGCCGTTCGTTGCGCCACGGCGGCGGCCAGGCGTGGGGCCATTCGAGCTTCTCCAGCTCGCTGGCATCGGTGCTTGCCTTGGCGCGCGCCATGGATCAGGCCACCAGCCGTTCGCCGACGGCGCGGGCGATCGCGGCGGCGATGACGTCGATACCCTGAGTGGCGTCGATCACGACACAGCGCTTGGGCTCGCGCGCGGCGATCTCGAGAAAGCCCTGGCGGACACGCTCGTGGAAGGCGCGCGGCAGGCTTTCATAGCGCGTTTCCGATCCGCGTCGCGACGCCGCACGCGCCAACCCCCTCTCGACCGGCAGGTCGAGGATCAAGGTCAGGTCCGGGTGAAAGTCGCCGACGGCGATGTCGTAGAGCCGGTCGAGCGACGCGAGATCGATGCCGTGCCCATTGCCCTGATAGGCACGGGTCGAATCGGCAAAGCGATCGCTGATCACCCAGGTACCGCGCTTCAGGGCGGGCCATACGGTCGATCGCAGGTGGTCGCGTCGGGCGGCAAAATGCAGCAGCGCCTCCGTGGTGCCGTCCCAGCGCTCGGCCAGACCTTCCACCAGAAGTTTGCGCACCATCTCGGCTCCCGGCGAACCACCGGGTTCGCGCGTGGCAAGGACGGTCCGTTGGCGCGACGACTCGAGCCAGTTCACGAGGCGTACGACCTGCGTCGACTTCCCCGCCCCCTCGCCGCCCTCCAGTGTGATGAAACGCCCTGCCTCGGAACGCCCTGGCCTGTCAGAACGCCCTGAGGCGACCGTCACGACAGCCAGCCGAACACGTAATAGCGAAGCAGTGTCGCGACCCGACCCAGCACGCCCTGCCGGGCGACGTCGGCGCCGGCCTCGAGGGGATATTCGACCACCCGGCCGTCGGCCAGGGTCACGGCCGCCGTGCCGAGCTTTGTTCCCTTGGCGATCGGTGCGGCGAGAGGGCCCTCGAAACGCGCGACGACGCGCGGCTGCGCTGCCTGTCCGGCCGGGCCCGTCACCTGGACCAGGCGCGGAGCGACCAGCGAAACCTTGTCGCGCTCGCCCAGCCAGACGGGTGCTTCGGCGACAACATCGCCTGCGCGGAAAATCGTGGTGTTGGAGAATTCGCGGAAACCCCATTCCATCAACCGGGCGGTTTCCTGGGCGCGTTCGGCCATCGACGTCATGCCGTTCACCACCAGAATAAGGCGGCGGCCGTCGCGGATCGCCGATGTCGCCTGGCCGTAACCGCCCTCCTCGGTATGGCCGGTCTTCAGCCCATCGGTGCCCGGCGTCGTCCTCAGCAGGCGGTTGCGGTTGTCCTGCTTGATATTGTTGTAGGTCCAGTTGCTCTCCGAGTAGTAGCGGTAGAATTTCGGAAAGTCCTCGATCGTGCGCCACGCAAGCACCGCGAGGTCGCGGGCCGTCGAATACTGGCCGTCGGCCGGCCAGCCCGACGCGTTCTTGAACACAGTCTTGTTCAGGCCAAGTTCGTGCGCGCGCTTGGTCATGCGCTCGGCGAAACTATCCTCGGTGCCCGAAAGACCCTCGGCGATGACCACGCAGGCGTCGTTGCCGGACAGCACGATCATGCCCTTGACCAGATCCTCGACCGTCACGTCACTGCCGAGCTCGACGAACATCCGCGAGCCACCCATTGCCCGCGCCCGCTCGCTCACGCGAAACCGCGTGTCGAGCTTGATGCGCCCGGCGGTCAGCTCCTCGAACACGATGTAGATCGTCATCATCTTCGCCATCGATGACGGGTGCATCGCCGTGTCGGCCTCCTTGTACAGCAGCACGCTCGAGGTTTGCGGGTCGACCATGAAAGCCTGACGCGCAAGCGTGCCGATGCCGACCTGCGACGATGGCAGCGGCTCGCTCTTGGGCGGCTGTGCCGCGGCCGTCGGGGGTGCCTTCGTGCCCGAGGCCGGCGGGCGCTGCGCCGGCTTGGTGGCGGGCTTCTGCGGTTGGGTCTGCTGGCGCCGTGGTGGGTCCGGTTGCTGGGCGTAAGCCTCGACTAGGACGCCGGCGACGCCCGCCACTACGAGAAGCGCCGCCAACGGGCGCAGTCGGTCAATCAGCCACGACACGGGCATCACCATAGCCTGACTTCTTCAGCCGATCGGCGACAATGCCGGCGGCGTCCGAGGTCGTGTAGGGCCCCAGACGTACGCGATAGATCTCGCGTCCGCCGGCCGAGGCCTGGAATATCTCCGACGAGCCGTAGCTGCGCACCAGCCCGCGCTGCTTTTCGGCGTTGTTGGCGGTCGAGAACGACCCGGTCTGCACGTAGAAGCCACCGGCGGAACCGGGCGTCGCCGCGGCGAGCGACCCGATGGTCGGCGCTCCGCCGATGGTCGTCGGCCCGCCGTTGCCGGCCGACCCCGAGACCTCCATTGGCGTCACCGCCGGGCTGCGCCGGTTGTTGGGTACCGCGGCCTGGACCTGTACGACGGGTGGCGGGGTTGCCTGCGCGGTCGCAGTCACCGGCGGCGGTCCGAGACGACCGGCGACAAACTTGGCCACGGCGTCGCGCTGCTCGGCAGCACCACCGCCATTCACGGCAATCTCCTTTATGGCCTGGCTTTCCATCGTCAGCTGCTCGACGCGCACGCGGGCGGTGCCGCTTTTCATCATGTCGAGATCCTGGGCGGCGGCACGCGACAGGTCGAGCACGCGGCTGCGCGCATAGGGGCCGCGGTCGTTGACGCGGACCACGGTGGACAGCCCGTTGGCGAGGTTGGTGACCCTCACGACCGAGGGCATCTGCAGGGTACGGTGTGCCGCCGTGTGATCCTGCTGGTCGTAACGCTCGCCATTGGCCGTGTTCTTGCCATGAAAACCCGGCCCATACCACGAGGCGACGCCGGTCTCGACATGCTGGAATTCCTCCATCGGCGTGTAGGTGACACCGTCGATCGTGTAGGGCGCGCCGATCTTGTACATGCCGCGCTGGGCGACGCCGGAGCCGCCGTGATGGCTGGCGCAGGCGCCCACCGACGCGAGCGCCAACACGGCTCCGCAGGCGCGGGCGAATGTTCCTGGTATGTAACGCGGGTTGACGGTGGCGACCGACATGTCGCCGCCATCATACATCACCTTGACCGCTTCGTGGAGACGCCGGCGTCACGCAGCGATCCGGTCGGACAACAAGCCAACCGCGAGGGCGAAGAAGTCCGACTGGTTCCAGCGCAGGATCGCCTGAAAATTCTGCGTCGTTCGATAAGTTGGGCCGTTGGTGCCGGCCGGCCGGACGATTCGTCCACCCTGCCCTGCTGGCGTGCCTGACGAGACTTCTTCGCCCCAGGGAATTCCGGCGCGCCACCCGACTCGCTTCAGGTAATTGACGATCGACGCGAACACGTCGGCCTTGTTGGTCCAGATATCCATGCGCCCGTCGCCGTCGCCGTCGGCGGCATAGGCGAGAAAGCTGGTCGGAATGAACTGGCACTGCCCCATCGCTCCGGCCCACGAGCCCTTCATCGCGTGCAGCCCGATATGACCCTGCGACAGGATCTTCAACGCCGCGATCAGCTGGCTGCGAAAGAACGACGCACGAAAGCCGTTGTAGGCGAGCGTGGCCAGCGCCGGCACGACCTCGAAGTCGCCGAGTATGGTGCCGTAGTGACTTTCGACTCCCCACAGCGCCACAACGATCGAAACGGGAATGCCGGCAGGGCCGGCGAAGCGATCGATCAACGCGCGATTCTCCACCAGCAGGACGCGCCCCCGCTTGACCCGCTCATCTGACACGACCAGCTCGAGGTAGCGCTCGAACGTCATCTTGAATTCGGGCTGATCGCGCGCGAGTTCGAGAACCCGCGGTACCTGCTCGATCCCGCCGAGCGCCGTGTCGAGCGTGCCGGCGTCTACTCCGGCGCGCGCCGCTTCGGTCCTCACCCCTGCCAGCCAGGCAGCGAACCTGGCATCGCCCGTCTGGGCCCGTACCGAGAAGGGAGCGAGCATGGCCACTGCGCACAAAAGTCGCCGATCGATCATGGGCATGACGTCCCGGTGGGAATCGAATAGCAAGTTAAGAAAGATACCTAAGTATCTAAAAGTGTTACAATATATATCATCGGCTGTACCGGACGCCCGGGACGGAGCAACAAGCGCCTCCCGGATGGGTGGCCGAGTGGTTTAAGGCACCGGTCTTGAAAACCGGCGTGGGTGCAAGCCCACCGTGAGTTCGAATCTCACCCCATCCGCCATGCTGCCCGCCACTCCACCTGACGCTATTTCATCCCGAATTTGGCGAACTCCTGCGCCATGTTCGGGACGAGCTTGGTCGCGGCCGCCATGTCGGCCTCGCCGCCTGCCTTGTCGCCGGCGCGCACCTTGGCCAGACCACGTCCGTACATCGAGCGCGCATGGTTGGGATCGATCTGCAGGGCTGCGCTGTACTCGGCGACCGCTTTCGCGAAATCGCCCGCCTTGATGTAGACGAAGGCCCGGGTGTCGTTACCGTCGATGCTGTTGGGCACCAGCTTCAGCGCTTCATTGCAATCGTTGAGCGCCTGGCTGAGGTCTTTGCCCAGAATTGCCAGAGCCAGGCAACGATTGGTGTAGGCCACGGCCAATTTCGGATTGTTCTTTATGGCCTCGCTGTAGTCGAGGATCGCCTTTTCGTACTGCCCCTTGGCAAAGTAGGAATAGCCGCGGTTGTAGTACGAGTTGCCGTCCTTGGGCTGAAGCTTGAGCACCTCGTTCAGGTCGGAAATGGCGCGGTCCTGGTCGTCCAGGCGAGCATAGATCGCCGAGCGGTTGACCCAGGCATCCGAATACTTGGGGTCGAGGCGGATCGACTCGCTGTAATCGGCGAGCGCACGATCGACGTTGCCACGAAGGCCGAACAGGACGCCGCGATAGAAAAAGGCCTTGGCGAACTCCGGCGCGAGTTCGATCGCCCGATTCAAGTCGGCAAAGCCGCGGTCGAATTCGGTATTGCCGCCGTAGGCGACACCACGATGCATGAGCGCGTTGATGTTGTCGGGACCGAGTTTCAGTGCCGAGTTGAAGTCGGCGATGCCGCCCTCGAAGTCACCCCGCCGGGTGTAGCGAATGATGCCGCGGTTGAGAAAGGAGGTGATGTACTTGGGGTCGATCCGGATCGATTCGGTGTAATCGGCGAAGGCTTTGTCGACCTCGTCGAGCGAGTGATAGGAGAAGCCCCTCTGGAAGTAGGCGAAGGCATAGTTGGGGTCGAGACGGATGCCCTCGTCGAAATCGGCGATGGCGCGCTTGTACTCGCCGCGGAAGAGGTAGATGCCGCCGCGCGAGACGAAGGGGCGGGCGTCCTTGGGATTGAGGCGAATCGATTCGTTGAAGTCGGCTAACCCCAGGTCGTATTCCTTCTTGCTGACATAGGCGGTGCCGCGCTGATAGCGGGCATGCGCCACCTGATCCCAGTGCCGCACGGCTTCGGGATCTTTCGAGCCGAACGCAAGCACGTCGCCGGTCAACAGGCCCAGCCGCAGCGCCTCGCTGAAGTCGGCGACGGCCTTGTCGGGATCGCCCTTCTCTCGCCACGAAATACCGCGGTTGATCAGGGCGTTGATTTCCTTGCGGTCGATCCGCAGCACCTCGGTGAAGTCGGCGATCGCCTCGTCGTACAGGCCCTTCTTCGAGTAGTAGACGATGCCGCGATTGATCAGCGGGTTGACGTCCAGCGGATTGATCTTGTGTGCCTCGGTGTAGTCGGCGATGGCGTTGTCGGGTTCGTTGACCGAATGGTAGGCGATGCCGCGCTGCAGGAATGTGTACTCGTCACCCGGGGCAAGCCTGATCGCCTCAGTGAAGTCGGCGATGGCCGGCCGGAACTCTTCCTTGTTCATATGCGCGGCGGCGCGACCGACGAAGTGATTGG
Organism: Rhodospirillales bacterium; assembly: GCA_003153415.1. GTDB lineage: Bacteria > Pseudomonadota > Alphaproteobacteria > Reyranellales > Reyranellaceae > Reyranella. Next base: position 41,536 of record PLYQ01000126.1, read on the forward strand.
CCGACGTCGGGTTGATCCGGATGGCCGAATTGAAGTCGGCGATCGCCGTGTCGTACTTTTTCTTGTAGTTCCAGACCAAGCCGCGCTGATAGTAGGCGTCAGCGGCCTGCGAAGCGGTCTGCATGCTCTGCAGGGCGGCCTGCGTGGGTGGCTTGTCCGAGGGAGCGGAGCCCGCCGGCTTGATCGGCTCCGGGTTGCCCAAAATCTTGATAGCCTCGGTGAAGTCGGCGATCGCCTGGTCGAAATCACCCTTTCGGACGTAGACCATGCCGCGATTGATCCAGGCCTGCACTTCCCTCGGATTGATCTTGAGCGCTGAATTGAAATCGGCGATGGCGCCTTCGTTGTTGTCCTTCTTGGTATAGAGGACGATGCCGCGATTGACGTAGGCGTAGGTCTCGCGCGGAGCTGCGCGGATTGCGTCGCTATAGTCGACGATCGCCTGATCGGCGTCGCCCAGCGTGTGATAGATCAGCCCGCGTTGAAAAAGGATCGGGGCGCTGACCTGTGAGACGCGGATCACTTCGGTCAGCAGGCGGAGCGCCTGCTTGTAGTCGGCCGTCGCGGCTTTCTGGTCGCCATCGTTGGAGAGAGCCGCTGCTCTGCTGTAGTACACCAGGGCAAGGCCGACGCCCTTGATCGTGCCCGACTGGATGGCATCGGAGCAGACCTTGATTTTCTGCGCCGCCGTCAGCCCATAGGACGCGTAACAGGCGTCCATCAAGGACTGCTGCGG
>PLYQ01000061.1 GCA_003153415.1 Rhodospirillales bacterium
TGACCAATGGTTGAGCGATCCACCTTGCGGGCGTAGCCTTGGGCAATCTGGAGGGCTCCATGGCATTCGACCTCGTTGTCAAGAACGGCATGATCATCGATGGTTCCGGACTACCGCGCTTTCGTGGCGACATCGGGGTCAAGGATGGCAAGATCGCCGAGATCGGCCGCATCAATGGTGCCGCCACCAAGGAAACCCTCGATGCCGAGGGTCATGTCGTAACGCCGGGCTTCATCGACGGCCACACGCACATGGACGCCCAGATCTTCTGGGACCCGATCGGCACCAGCTCGTGCTTCCAGGGCGTGACCAGCGTCGTGATGGGCAATTGCGGATTCACTTTGGCGCCGTGCCGCGAGAGCGAAGCCGACATGGTGTTCCGCAATCTCGAACGCGCTGAGGACATAAGCCGCGCCGCCATGCTGGCCGGCATCAAGTGGCGCTGGGAGACCTTCCCGCAGTTCCTCGACGTGCTCGACACGCTGCCCAAGGGCATCAACTACTCGGGCTATATCGGCCACTGCGCGCTGCGCACCTATGTGATGGGCCAGCGCGCCTTCACCGACGAGGCGACCGAGGACGACACCAAGGCGATGGTGCACCAGGTCAAGGAGGCGATCGCCGCCGGCGCCTTTGGCTTCTCCACGACGCGCTCGGTCAATCACCAGACCTCGGACGACAAGCCGGTCGCCAGCCGCTTGGCCACCTGGGGCGAGTTCGAGATCCTGGTCCATGCCATGGGCGCGGGCGTGGTCGAGGTCGCGGGTGAGCCGCGCGGCGCCGACAGCGACAAGGCGCGCATCTACTACGAAGGCCTGTCGAAACTCGCCATCGAGACCGGCCGGCCGATCACCTTCGGCCTGTTCAACCGGCGCAAGACGCCGGGTGCCTGGCGCACCACGTTCGACATCATCGAGCGCACCGCCCAGAAGGGCGGCCGCATGTTCGCCCAGGTCCACAGCCGGGCGCTCAATGTGCTGCTGTCGTTCGAGACGCAGCTGCCGTTCGACAAGTGGGAGCTGTGGCGCGAGATGCGCGCCAAGCCGTTGGCCGAACAGAAGAAGGCGCTGCTCGATCCCGAGATGCGGCGCCGCTTGGTCGAGATCGCTTCGCGGCCCTACGAGGGCCCGCTGGTGCGCGGCACCGAGGCCAGGCCACCGGAATGGGACTGGATCTACGCCATGGACAAGATCGAAGGTCCGCACAAGTCGATGGCCGACCTCGCCCGACAGAAGAACACCCATCCGGTCGAGTTGATGATCGACATGGCGCTCGAACGCGACATGAAGTTCTTCATGGTCCAGCCAATCGCCAACGAGAACCAGACCGAGGCGCTCGAGCTGATGAAGCACCCGCGCTCGGTCGTGACCTTCTCCGATTCAGGCGCGCACGTCTCGCAGATCATGGATTCCTCGCTGCAGACGCATCTGATCAGCCACTGGGTGCGTGAGAAGCAGGCCTTCACGCTCGAGGAAGCCGTGAAGCTGATCACCTGCGATAACGCCACCCAGTTCGGCTTCCACGACCGCGGCCTGCTGCGCGAGGGCATGGCGGCCGACATCGTGGTGTTCGATCCAGCCACCGTCGGCCCGCTCATGCCCGAAGTCGTGTGCGACCTTCCGGCCGGCGCCAAGCGGCTGCGCCAGAAGGCCGTCGGCATGCGCGCCACGGTCGTCAACGGCCAGGTCCTGCTGCGCGACAACGAGCCCACCGGCAACCTGCCGGGCAAGCTCATCCGCAAGGGCGCGCGGCATTAATCCTGAGCGAAGCGCCGAAGGCGCGTAGCCGAAGGACCTGTTGGGGGCGGCGAAGTGCCTTACTTTCGCCGCTTGACTTCGCTGCGCTGCACCATCATATACGCGCCAGCCCGCTTCCTTGCGGGCTTGTAAAGGTTTCTCGCGATCGCGCGACGCGCCCCATTCTAGTGACGGCGCTTCATCCCGAGACAATCCCCTAAAAAAGAGCCGTCCCAGCCGCGCGCGGGAACGGGCCAAAAGCCGCCCCACATACGCGTGCCCGAAAGGCACGGTCGGCGGCCGTAAGGACTATTTTCAGTGAGTAATGTTTCGTTTGCCGACCTCGGCCTCGCCGAGCCGCTGTTGCGTGCCCTCAGCGCCGCCAACTACACCGTGCCCACGCCCATCCAGGCGCGCACCATCCCCGCACTGCTGCAGGGCCGCGATGTTCTGGGCGTCGCCCAGACCGGCACCGGCAAGACCGCAGCCTTCGCGCTGCCCGTACTGCAGCACCTCTCCGCCTCCAAGGAACGCGCCCTGCCCAAGAGCCCACGCGCTCTGGTGCTGGCGCCGACCCGCGAGCTTGCGGTGCAGATCGCGCGCAGCTTTGACACCTACGGACGCGGCCTTGGCCTGCGTCTGTGCACCGTGGTCGGCGGTCTGGGCTACGGCCGACAGATCGAGACTCTGGCGCGCGGCGTCGACATCCTGGTCGCCACGCCCGGCCGTCTGCTCGACCTGGTCGAGCGCGGCAACGTGAAATTGGGCAACGTGACCTTCCTCGTCATCGACGAGGCTGATCGCATGTTCGACATGGGCTTCATCCGCGACGTCCGCCGCATCGTCGGCTCCGTCTCCAAGCAGCGCCAGACGCTCTTGTTCTCCGCCACCATGCCGGGCGACGTCGCCAAGCTGGCGTCGGAGATCCTGAAGAACCCCGAGAAGGTCGAGATTGCCCCGCAGGGTCGCCCGATCGAGAAGATCGACCAGCGCGTCTATTTCGTGAACTCCGCCACCAAGCGCGCGCTGCTCAGCCATCTGCTGTCCGATGCCACCCTCGAGCGGGTCATCGTCTTCACCCGCACCAAGCGCGGCGCCAATCGCGTTGCCGAGGCGCTGGAAGATCGTGGCGTCTCGTCCGAGGCGATCCACGGCAACAAGAGCCAGAACGCGCGCCAGAAGGCGCTCGACAATTTCAGCCGCGGCAAGGCCCGCGTGTTGGTCGCCACCGATCTCGCCTCGCGCGGCATCGATGTCGTCGGCGTGACCCATGTCATCAACTANNCGTTCTGCGACGGCAGCGAGCGCGGCCAGCTCAAGAGCATCGAGCGGCTGACCAACCAGCGCATCGCCGTGGTCTCGACCCCGGCCAACGAGGACATGCCGGCGGCCCCGCCGATGCGTCCCCGCGCCGAGCGAGAGGCGCACGACAGCGGCGAACGCGAGCATCGTGAAGGCCACTTCCGTCGCGGCCCCGGTCGTCCCGGCGGTGGCGGTCGTCATCGCTCGTTCGGTGACCGTTCCGGTGGCTATCCGGGCGGCGACCGCTCACGCGGCGACCGTCCGCCCGCCCATGCCGAGCACCAGTTCCGTGGCGGCGATTATCGCGACCAGCCGCAGGGCGCTGCTCCCCAGGGAGATCGCCCGCAGGGTGATCGTCCGCAGGGCTACAGCGCCCGTCCGCAGGCCAACCGTCCCTACACGCCGCGTCCGCAAGGCGACCGCCCGTTCGGCGGCCCGCCGCGCGGCAACGGCGGCCGTCGCTTCGGCGGCGGTGGTGGTGGCGGTCGGGGTCGCGGCGGCCGCACGGCCTAGCCCACGAGCCTCGTTGAAATGAACAGGCGGCTGGTCGAAGGATCAGCCGCCTCTTTTATTCGGTGCGCTGCTCCATGCGCACCAGGATCTGGTGGAACGTGTCGGGCACGATGGCATGCCGTCCCTGGAACGGCCGGTCCATGATGAAGTCGAATCCGACGAAGACGCCGAGGCTGGTGAGCTGCGCGGCGAGGACCATGGTCCGGAACCGGTTGGTGGCGGCCAGGCCACTCACGCTGATCAGCATGACCAGCGCAAAGGCGATGACCTCCCAGTAGAGCGACGGCAGGCCGACCGTCACCGCATTGAGGTGGGCCGCCCGCGACTCGGTGGTGGCGTCGAGCGACTTCAACATCTCCCCCACGATCAGCGATTGCCGTGGCGTCGCCGGATCGATGGCGAGGATGCGGTGCGAGACGATCGCGAAGGCTTTGATCGTCTCCTCGTTGCCGGTGCTGCTCAGCATGGCGGGCCATTCGTGCTGGACGATCGAGCGGGTGTAGTCGCGCAGCAACGGCCGCAGTTCGCCGACCTTGGGATCGCCATAGCGGGCGAGCAGGCGATCGAGCTGGTCGATGCGCGATCCTTCCGCCGCAACCAGCGCGTCGGCCTGCCGGTGGTTGGTGTCGGCCTGGACCAGGGTGAACACCAGCACCAGGCTCGTCATCGAGAACAGCGTCATCTCGACTCGCATCACGAAGTCGATGTGCGTGTCGTTCAGGACCACGCCGAGAAGGCCGCGCAACTCCCATGACAGCCCGACGAGCAGTACGACCAGCGTCGTGGCCGGCAACACCATAAGCAGGAGTTCGGGAAGCGTGTAGAGCCAGTCGATCACCGGCCGGACAATGGCCTCTTCCCCGAAGATAGCCAGACATTTGCGGGGTGGGAGCTANNCTGAAGATCTCCAGACATTTGCGAAGAGCGCGCTCATACCGGGCGCGCTCTTTTGCGATGGAGGCGTCGTCCCACGGGAAGAAGCCGCCCTTGGTTTTGAAGCCGATGCGGCCCTCGTCGACGTTTTTCTGCAGGATCGGCGGCGGACCGGGGGCGTTGGTGAGGTCGGGCCAGATGATCTTGGCGACCGCGCAGGTCGTGTCCCAGCCTGAGTGTTCCTTCTGCATGATCGGACCGGCGGCGGCGTAGCGGAAGCCGAAGCTCAGCCGCACGGTGGCGTCGATGTCCTCAGGGCTCGCGACGCCCTGCTCGATCAGCCACAGCGCCTCGCGCATCAGCGCGCCCTGGATACGGTTGCCCAAAAAGCCAATCACGTCCTTCTTGACCTGCACCGGCCGCTTGCCGAGCTGTTTCATGATCGTGCCGACTTGCTCGGCGAGCGCCACATCGGTGTGGATGGAGCGCACGACCTCGACCAGCGGGATCAGGTGCGCTGGCATGAAGAAGTGCAGGCCCATCATGCGGCTCTGGGTCTTCAATCCCTTGCCGATCTCGCTGATCGGGAAGCTCGAGGAATTCGAGGTGAGCGCGCAGTCGGGACGCGCCAGCGCTTCCATCTCGCCAAACAGCCTCTGCTTCAGCGCCAGATCCTCGGTCACGGTCTCAACTACCATGTCGATCTTAGGCCACGGCGCCTCCCGCAAGGTGGCATAGGTCCTGAGCCCTGACGTATCTGCAGGCTTGCCCATGGCGGTGAGCGCCTTGGCGGTAGCGACGGGCAGGCCGTCGCGGGTGCTGGCCGAGCGCGACACGACATCGACCTTCCAGCCGTCGCCCAGGAACATGGCGATGATGCCCACACCCATGGTGCCTCCGCCGATGACCAGTGCATGGCGTTCGCTTTGCGGCATTATCCATCCTCCCATTGCGCGGGTAACTCGACGAGTGCCCCTGCGACGGGGCAATATCGGCGCTCATTTAAAGGGGAAACGTATGAGCGCCACCTTCAAGGATATCGGCGTCAGCACCGAAGGTCATGTCGGCATCGTCGAGATCCAACGGCCGCCGCACAATTTTTTCGACAATTCGCTGATCAACCAGATCGCCGATGCCTTCGAGGCGTTCGACCGGGACATGAACATCCGTGCCTACGTGCTCTGTGCGCAGGGCAAGTCGTTCTGCGCCGGCGCCGATTTCGCCAACCGGCCGCAGACCGGCGCGGCCGAGACCGGCAAGCATCTCTACAAGGAGGCAACCCGCTTGTTCCGCGCCAAGAAGCCCAGCGTGGCCGCGGTGCAGGGGCCGGCGATCGGCGGTGGCCTCGGCCTTGCGGTGATGCCCGACTTCCGCGTGGCCTGCCCGGAGGCGCGATTCTCTGCCAACTTCACGCGGCTCGGTTTTCATCCCGGCTTCGCGCTCACCTTCACCCTGCCGCGCCTGGTCGGCCAGCAGAAGGCCAACCTGATGTTTTACACCGGCCGCCGCATCGGTGGTGAGGAGGCCCACGCCTGGGGCCTGGCCGACGTGCTGGTGCCGCTCAACGACGTGCGCAAGGCCGCGATCGCCCTGGCGACGGAAATGGCCGAGGGCGGCCCGCTCGCCGTCCAGTCGACGCGCGAGACCATGCGGCGCGGCTTCGCCGACGGCGCAGAAGAAGCCACCGAGCGCGAGCTCACTGAGCAGGACTGGACGCGCAAGACCGAGGACTTCAAGGAAGGCATCAAGTCCTACGCTGAGAAGCGGCCGGGTAACTGGAAGGGCCGCTGAGGAACATCGACGTGGCGCAACTCACCGGCAAGGCCGCCATCGTCACCGGCGGCGCTTCGGGCATCGGCGAGGCCTGCTCGGAGACGCTGGCGCGCGAGGGCGCGGCGGTCCTCATCACCGACGTCGACGATGGGCTGGGCAAGGCGGTCGTTGCGCGCATCGCCAAAGCAGGCGGCAAGGCGCACTACCTGCACCACGACGTGCGCGACGAGGCGGCGTGGCCTGGCGTGATCGCCGAGGCCGAGAAGCGTTTCGGGCGCCTGGACATCATGGTGGCCAATGCCGGTATCGGCATCGCCGGCCCGCTCATCGACATGTCGCTGGCCGACTGGCAGCGCCAACAGGCGATCAATCTCGACGGCGTCTTCCTCTCCATCAAGCATTCGGCGCCCGCCTTGAGGAAGGCGGGCGGCGGCTCGATCGTGCTGATGTCGTCGGTCGCGGGGCTGCGCGGTGCGCCGGGGCTGGCGGGCTATGCCGCCACCAAGGGCGGCGTGCGCCTGCTCGCCAAGTCGGCGGCGCTGGAACTCGCGGCCGACAAGATCCGCTGCAACTCGGTACATCCCGGCATCATCGCCACGCCGATCTGGGGCAAGTTGCCGGCCGGGTCGTTGAGTGACCGCCGCAACGCGCCGATCGACCCGCGCGAGCGCGCGGCGGCCGTCGTGCCGCTCGAGCGCGTCGGCGAGGCGCAGGACATCGCCAACGGCGTGCTGTTCCTGTGCAGCGAGGCGGCGAACTATATCACCGGCCAGGAGCTGGTGATCGACGGCGGCATGACCGCTGGTGGACGGCCGCCACCGCGGGCATCGTGAGCATGGACGCCTAGAGCGCGATAGCTTTCAATTGAATCGCGCCGTCGGCCCAGCTCATGCGCCGCTGCGCTGCGGGAGCTGGGCCGACGGCTGAAGCAAAAGCTATCGCGCTTTGGGCGCGCTTGTTGGGCGCTCGCCGTCATCTTCACTGACATCTGTAGATGGTCGTATCCATCGTGTAGCGGACCAGTAGCACCGCTGTCTTGCCGTACTTTGCGCAATGGTTCTGGGCCGTGATGAAGATCCTCGCCTGCGGCGTGTATTCGCCGGCGACGATGCTCACCCGGTTCGCGTCGCCCTGCTCGACTTCGGCGCAGGCGCACAGCAGCAAGGCCGCGATCGCGGCGATCGTCGCGCTCATGAAGGTACGTGTCACGCTGTGTCCGTCAGCCTCCGGCACCCGCATCGGGCAGGAAAGAGGCGCGAAACCTAGGGACGCCGGAGCGCACGGTCAACCGGGCGCAGGGCGTCGCTGACGGCGTGCTGTTCCTGTGCAGGGAGCTCGCAAGCTGCGTCACCGGCCAGGAGCTGGTGATCGACGGCGGGATGACCGCCGGCGGCCGGCCGCCGCCGCGCGTTACGTGACGGCCACTCCCGCGACGACGAACAGAAAGAAATCGGCACGAATCCCAACGCCCTTCGGGCGCTCGTGGTCGTATTCACCCGACGATGCCGACGCCTTCGCGCTCACTTTCACCCAGCCGGTGGCGGAGCGCGAGGTCTATGCCGACCGCACGTGGCAGGATTACGCCCTCCGGCAGCGTCGCCGGCAGGTGAACATGTGCATTACCGAGTACGATGTGCTGGCGGACGAATAGCTTTCGTCGCCGAACAGGGGACCCGAACCCAGGGCACTTTGCCGAAGCGCGGGGACCACAGGAGACGCGGGACGGTGGGCCGGATCGAGTGTGATGAGGGACAAGGGCTCCGTTGTGCGCGAAAGTAATTTGACTTTGGACTCAACCGTTCCGAGTATCAGCTGAGTCGCACAGGCCGGGGGGCTTGATGGGGAGTTTTCGTTCAATCGTGGCTGCGCTGCTGTTGGCGACCTTGTCAGGCTGCTCGCCGTACGGCTTTTCCAAGCAAGTCAGTGACATAAACGGCAGCGTTCAGGCATTGAACGACTCGGTGACGTCGGGCCACAAGGCGCTGGTCGACGACCAGACCGCCCACTATCGCCGGGCGCTGATCGCCAACAGATCAAATGTCGTCATGGCGCATTGCGAAGCCGTGCTGAGGGTTGCCCGACATGTGCCGACGGATGCAGATCTGGCCAAGAAGGACGACGACCCGGTGGCCAAGCCACCGCCGCGCCAGCCCTGCGACGTCTATCTGCTGGCCGACATGAACAAGTCCTGGTTGGGGCCCCCTCCGTTGCCGGACAAGCTCACCCTATCGATGAAGGCGCTTACGGACTACATGGGCGCGCTCGCCGCCGTGACCAACGCGACCGACCGCGACAACTACAACGCCGCGGTGACCAAGCTCGGCACGGCCGTCAGCGGCATCATGACCGCCGCCGGCGGCCCTGCAGGCGCGGCCGTGGGGGCGGGCATCAATCTTTTCGGCTGGCTGCTCGGCAACGCACTCGACATCCAGCGCTTCGAATCGCTCAAGGCCGCGGTCAACAAGGTGGGCACTCCGCCCAAGCCGGGGGACGGGAGACCTTTCGACGACGTGGTTCAGGCGATTGCGTCCAGTATCCTCGCCTTGGCCGAAGACCGCCGCAGCGCGCTGACCGACGATATCGGGAGCCTGAAATTAACCCTCGGTCACGGCGTCAGCGAAGAGGTCTATCGGGCTCGCCTGGCCGACATCCAGTCCATGGCCGCGGTCGTGGAAAGCCTGAATACGGCCGATCCGCAAAGCGCTGCCAACGCGCTGATGTTGGCCCACGCCAAGCTGGTGAAGGCGGTGAACGAGTATCAGCCGGACCTCGCCAGCCTGATCACCACCATCGGCACGCTCAAGGACCAGGTGTCGGCGCTGCAGACGGCTCTTGCCGCCGCCTCCGCTCCTGCATCGTCCAGCAAGAAAGGATCGTAAGTCATGCCGGCGACCATAAACGACATCGCCACGGAGGCGAATAACACCCTCATCGAATTGGACACCCAGGCCGGCGTCACGTCCGGCCTCCAGACCGGCGGCCCCGGCGATGCGCCCATCATCGCCGCCCTCGCGAAGATCCACGCCAAGCGCAAGGCCGTCGCGGACGAGGCGGCGAAGAATATTCTTGCCAGCGCCGATCTCGACACCGCGTTGGGGATATTGACGCAGGCGACCAAGGACCTGAACACGACTGCGAAGGTCATGACCACCGTGACCGGCGTCATGACCAACCTCGCGAAATACCTCGGCTACGGCACCGACGCCCTGAATGGTCTCAAGAGCGTCACCACGCTCGCGGCGGCCGTCGCGAGCGCCACCAAGCCCGTGGGCAAGGGCTGAGCGATCGGCATGCGCTACTTCGTGGCCAATCCGGCGTTGCGGGCGTTTCGCCCGCCGATCAGGGAGCAGGCGCCGTTCTCGCACAATTCCGCTTTCTCATTATAGAAATACATCATCGACTTGTTTACGGGCAGATGGATCCATTTCTCCATCAGGTCCTTGTCGACCGAGGGCGCGTACTGTGGGATCCAGGCGCGCAACTTGATCGGCGCGTCCGCCAGAAGACCACCGCCGCCGTTGTAGTTGCCGTACAGACCCATGCGCGAGTTGGGTCCCTCCAGCGTTCTCTCGACGCCGCCCAGCCACATGCGAGAACAGGACGATGCGCAGCGACCTCGTATGGCCGTCGACAGCCCGCGTTCGCGCACCAGCGCCCCCACGCAATAACCGGCGCGCGTATCTCCGCCGCCCGGGTCCTTGAGAACGACCAGCTCGATGTTGTTTTTCGACAGGATGGATTCGAGCGTCTCGCATTCGGAGCCGACAACCGATCCCGACATGATCACCGACTGTCCCTCGCCGACGAACGACATGGCGAACGAAGGTGACGACATCCCTACAAAAAGGAAAGAACGCAGGATCGGGAGAACGCGCAAGAACAGAACCAATGGCAATCGGCTGGCGGTCAGCGCTGCGGGAGCCTTAGCTCAGCTGCTCATCCATCAGCTTGAGCGCTTCGGCCGCGAAGGCGCGCATGTTGGCGACGCGGTCGGCCGAACCGGTGCGCAAGGTGCGCGCGACCTTGCCGTTCGGTCCGACGACAGCCACGCAGGTGTGGCCGGCCGGATCGCCGTAGGAATTTCCCGTCGGACCCGAGGCGCCGGTCTCTGCGAGGCCCCAGGTCGTGCCCAGCCGCTCGCGCACGAGTTCGGCCGCGAGCGTGGCCCACGGCTCGCTCGACGAGCGGATGCCGGCGCGCTTTTCCTTGGTTGCCGCGAGGAAGGCCTCGCCGGCCGGTCGTGTGTAGACCACGGCGCCGCCCATGAAATAGGCCGAGGCGCCGGGCACCGACAGCAGCACGGCCGAGACCAGGCCGCCGGACGACGACTCCGACACGCCGACGGTTTCCTTGCGCGCCTTCAACTTGTCGCCGACGCGCTTGGCGAGGGGGAGCAGCGTGTCCATGTCAAAATCCTTTCAGGTCGTGAGCGCGCTCAGCACCAGCGGTACCTGCTCGCCCAACCAGATGGCGCGGTCGCGATGGTCCTCGAGGCCTTGGCCGGTGTTGGGATGCACGAACACGGTGAGGTCGCCGCGGTTGAGCGTCAGCCACGACAGCAGCGGCGCCAGCTGGTCGTTGCGGAAATGGACCTGGAAGCTGAAGCGTGGGTGCGGCCCGACGGGCTTCTCGTGGAAGCGGCCCATCTGGATGTCGAAGTGCTTCGGGATGCGTTCGCGCAGCGCCCAGGCATCGTCGCGCGACGCCGGGTCGAAATAGATGTGGGCGTGCCAGTCTTCGATCTGAGGGGGGATTTGTGCGGTGCTCATGCGTGCCAGCCTATCATATTCCTCCGCCCGCCTGTCGGAACCTCGGACCGTTCCCCGAACCGGGCGCGCTTGCTAGGGTCGGCCATCATGAACTTCGATTTCTCCGACGACCAGAAGCTGCTCAAGGAGCAGGTTCGCAAATTCCTCGCTGACAAGTGCCCGATGAAAGTCGTCCGGCGCGTGCTCGACGGCAATGAATCCTTCGCCGACGAGGTCTGGAAGGGCCTGGTCGACTTGGGCGTGCCGGGCGTCGGCATTCCCGAGGAATACGGCGGGCTCGGTCTGTCGCCGCTCGAGCTTTGCGTCGTGGCCGAGGAGATCGGCCGGGCCGCAGCACCTGTACCGTTCGACACCTCGGTGGTGCTGGCGACCGAAGCGCTGAAGCTCGCGGGCTCCGACGCGCAGAAGAAGAAGTGGCTGCCGGAGCTGGCGGCCGGCAAGGCGATCGGCACCTTGGCGGTCGCCGAGGGACCGCAGCCGCCCAAGCCGCGCAACGTCTTGACGACCTTCGGCGCGGGCCGTCTCAACGGCAAGAAAGTGCCCGTCGCCGATGGCGAGGCCGCGACCTTCGCGATCGTGGTGGCCAAAACCTCGCTGGTGCTGGTCGATCTGTCACAGAAGGCCGTTAGCAAGAAACGCGTCGAGACCATCGATCCCGCGCGCAAGCACTGCGAGATCACCTTCAATGACGCCTCGGCCGAGCTGCTAGGCGGCGAGGGCGAAGGCTGGCGGCTGCTCGAACGGCTGTACGATGCGGCGGCGATCTATTTTGCCTTCGCGCAGGTGGGCGGCGCGGAAGCAGCGATGTGGATGGCGCGCGACTACGCGTTGCAGCGCCAGGCCTTTGGCCGCGCCATCGGGTCGTATCAGGCGATCAAGCACAAGCTCGCCGACTGCTACGTCAAGCTCGAGCTGGCGCGCTCCAACGCCTACTACGGCGCCATGATGCTGACCGAGGGCGGTGCCGATCTGGCGGTTGCTGCCGCCGCGGCACGGATCGCCGCGACCGAGGCCTACGACTTCGCCTCGAAAGAAAACATCCAGACCCACGGCGGCATCGGCTTCACCTGGGAGGCCGACACCCAGTTCCACTATCGCCGCGCCAAGCTGATGGCCTTGTCGATCGGCGGGCCGATGGCCTGGAAGGACAAGCTGGTGACACGCCTCGAACAAAAGAACGCGGCCTAGGAGGAAACGATGGACTTCAACGACACCTCCGAAGAAGCCGCCTTCCGCAAGGAAGTGCGGACCTGGCTCGACGCCAACGCCACGCACAAGAGCGACGACAAGCAGAGCTTCCGTGCCCGCAATGACGATCCTGAGCTACTCAAGAAGGCCAAGGCCTGGCAGGACAAGAAGGCCAAGGCGGGCTACGCGCGCATGACCTGGCCCAAGGAGTTCGGCGGCCGCGGCGCCTCGCCTATCCTGCAGGTGATCTACCAGCAGGAGGAGGCGAACTACCTGGTGCCGCTGGGCTTCTTCGACATTGGCCTCGGCATGTGCATCCCCACCATGATGGCCTATGCCAACCCCGACCACCTCAAGCGCTACGTGAAGCCCGCGCTGCACGGCGATGAGGTATGGTGCCAGCTCTTCTCCGAGCCCGCCGCCGGCTCCGACGTGGCGGGCATCCGCACGCGCGCCGAACGCGATGGCGACGGCTGGGTGATCAACGGCCAGAAGGTCTGGACCTCCGGCGCACATTACTGCGACTACGGCATCGTCATCACCCGCACTGATCCCACCGTGCCAAAGCACGCCGGCCTCACCATGTTCTTCCTGTCGATGAAGACGCCGGGCGTGGAAGTGCGCCCGATCAAGCAGATCTCGGGCGGCGCCAACTTCAACGAGGTGTTCTTCACCGACGTGCGTATCCCCGATTCGCAGCGGCTCGGCAAGGTAGGCGAGGGCTGGAAGGCAGCGCTCACCACTTTGATGAACGAGCGTCTCGCCGTCGGCCTGCCCTCGGGCGGGCTGGACATCGACGAGCTGATGGAGCTGGCGCGCGACACCGAGCTCGAGGATGGGCCTGCCATCAAGAACCAACAGGTCCGGGGAAAGATCGCCGACTGGTACGTCCAGCAGCAGGGGCTGAAGCTCACGCGCTATCGCACGCTCACCGCGCTCTCCAAGGGCCAGACGCCAGGACCGGAATCCTCGATCATCAAGATCGTTGCTGCGCCCAAGATGCAGGACATGGGCGCCTTCGCCATGGAGCTGATGGGCCCAGCCGGCATCATGAAGGAGGAGGTGCCGCACGCCGCGGGCTTCCAGGCGCAATGGATCGGCGGCGCCGGTTTCCGCATCGCCGGCGGCACCGACGAGATCTTGCGCAATATCGTGGCCGAGCGCGTGCTCGGTCTGCCGCCGGATGTGAGGGTCGACAAGGACATTCCGTTCAACCAGCTCGGAAAGAAATAACGCCATGAACCGCCTCGACGGCAAGGTCGCGTTCCTGTCGGGCGCAGCGCGCGGCATCGGCGGTGCGACGGCGAAGCTGATGGCGCAGGCGGGCGCCAAGGTGGCGATCGGCGACGTGCTCGACGAGCCGGGCCGCAAGCTCGCCAAGGAGATCGACGCACTCTACGTCCATCTCGACGTCACCAGCGAGGCGAGCTGGGCCGCGGCAATGGACGCCACCGTGAAGAACTACGGCAAGCTCGACGTGTTGGTGAACAATGCCGGCATCTTCAACGGCAAAGGCGTCGAGGAGGCGACCCTCGACGAGTGGCACAAGCTCGTTGCCGTCAATCTCACTGGCGTGGTGCTGGGCACAAGGGCGGCGCTGCCTCATCTGAAGAAGAGCGGGAATGCCGCCATCGTCAATCTCGCCTCGGTGGCGGGCCTCGTGGGCTCGCAGCTCGACCCGCTCTACTCGCTGACCAAGGGCGGCGTCACGCTGTTCACCAAGTCGACGGCGCTGGAGTTCGGCCGCAAGGGCTACAAGATCCGCGTCAACTCGATCCATCCCGGCGTCATCGACACCGACATGGGCCAGCAGACTTTCGCCATGCGCGCCAAGGCGCTCGGCACCAACGACACCGAAGCCACGCGAAAAGTCTCGACCGCCATGCATCCGATCGGCCGGCTGGGGCTCGCCGACGACATCGCCAAGGGAATCGTGTTCCTTGCCTCCGATGACGCCGCCTTCATGACCGGCGCCGGCCTAGTCGTCGACGGCGGCTACACTGCGCAATAGGAGAAGGCCATGAGGTTCGGACTTCTGTACGAACACCAGCTGCCACGTCCTTGGACGGCTGAGTCGGAGCACCGGCTGTTCAAGGACGCGCTGGCCCAGGTCGAACTGGCCGACACGCTCGGCATCGAGCACATCTGGGAAGTCGAGCACCATTTCCTCGAGGAATACGCGCACTCCTCCGCGCCCGAGGTCTTTCTCGCCGCTTGCGCCGCGCGCACCAAGCGCATCCGCATCGGCCACGGTGTCGTGCTGGCGCCGCCGGGCTACAACCATCCGGCCAGAGTCGCCGAACGCATCGCCACGCTCGACCTCATCTCCGACGGACGCGTCGACTGGGGTACCGGCGAATCGGCTTCGCGGGTCGAGCTCGAGGGCTTCGGCATCGATCCCGAACAGAAGAAGGCGATGTGGGCCGAGGCGGTCGAGCAGACCGCCAACATGATGGCGATGAGCCCGTATCCCGGTTTTCAGGGCAAGTATTTCTCCATGCCGGTGCGCAACGTCGTGCCCAAGCCGCTGCAGAAGCCGCATCCGCCGATCTGGGTCGCCTGCTCCAAGCGCGAGACCATCCATGCCGCGGCGCGCGCGGGTATCGGAGCGCTCACCTTTGCCTTCGTCGATCCGGCCGAGGCGGGGAAGTGGGCGCACGAATACTATGACATCATCAAGAGCGACCAGTGCGTGCCGATCGGCCACGCGGTGAACGCCAACATCGCCATGGTGACGGGCTTCTCCGTTCATGAGGACGCAGCCGAAGCGCGCCGCCGCGGCTCGGAAGGCTTCCAGTTCTTCGGCTACTCGCTCGGTCACTTCTACGTCTACGGCCATCATCAGCCCGGTGTGACCGACATCTGGCAGCGCTTCGAGGCCGCCAAGGACAAGCTGCCGCCGGCCGGTCGCGGCAGCGGTATCGGCACGCCCGGTGAACTGATCGAGCATCTGCGTCAGTACCAGGACGCCGGCGTCGACCAGGTCGTGTTCATCCAGCAGGGCGGACGAAACAAGCACGAGCACATCTGCGACGCGCTACGGCTCTTCGCGGGCAAGGTGATGCCCGCACTGAAGGCCGACCAGGCCGCGCGCGACGCAAAGAAGCAAGCCGAACTCGCGCCCTTCATCGAGGCGGCACTGAAACGCAAGAAGCGGATGGCGCCGGTCGCGGTGTCGGCGATCCCCGTCGTCTCGGCCTATGGCCGCAACGTCGTGCAAGCCGACCAGGCGGCCGAGGGCCCGACGCACCACATCGCGGCCGACATTGCGGTGATGATGAGCGACCCTGCCGACAAGAAGAAGAAACAGCAGGCCGCGGAGTAGGCTTGCCGAGCAATGCTCAGAAGATGCCGGCAGCGAGCCCTGCCGCTATGGCGGCGCCCAGCTCCTCGCATTGTTGCACGAACGCGTCCTGCCACGGGCCCTTGCACAAGAGCGGTTCCTGCACGGCACGCCAGCGCAGGCCGGTCGTGATGGTCTCGACGCCGCGGCGTGTGCCAGTGCCGTCGCTGCCGGCGCGGATATAGAGGGCGTAGGGCAGGCCTTGCGTCTTCTCCAGCAGGGGATTGTAGGTGCGGTCGAAGAAATCCTTGAGCGCGCCGCTCATGTAACCGAGGTTCTCGGTGGTGCCGAGAATGACGGCTTGTGCCGCCAGCACGTCGTCGGGGCCGGCCTGCAGGGGCGCCACCACGCGGACCTCGACCCCGGTTTCGCCCAGCGCGCCACGCTCCGCCGCGGCGCGCAGGGCGAGCGTGTTGTCAGACGGGGCATGTGCCACGATGAGAAGCCGTTTCGTCATAGCCAGGTTCTAACATGTTCAAGAAGCTGCTGATCGCCAACCGGGGCGAAATCGCCATCCGCATCGCCCAGGCCGCCGCCGAACTGGGAATCGCCACGGTCGGGATCTTCTCCGAGGACGACGCCAACTCGCTGCACATCAAGCGCGTCGACGCCGCCCATCAGCTCACGGGCCGAGGTGCGGCGGCCTATCTCGACATCGCCGGCGTGATCTCGGCGGCCAAGGCAGCGGGCTGCGATTCGGTGCATCCGGGCTACGGCTTCCTGGCGGAGAACGTCAACTTTGCCGAGGCTTGCATTGACGCAGGACTGGCGTTCGTCGGTCCGACGTCCGAACAGCTGAAACTGTTCGGCGACAAGGCGCTCGCCCGCGCCCAGGCCAGTGCGTGCAAGGTGCCGGTGCTGCCAGGTACCGATGGCGCGATCGACGTGGCCGGCGCCACCGCGTTCTTCAAGAAGCATGCGAAGGCTGGCATGGTCATCAAGGCGATCGCCGGCGGCGGCGGGCGCGGCATGCGCATCGTCGTGTCCGAAACCGAGATCGCCGAAGCCTTCACGCGTGCCGCGGCCGAAGCCAAGTCGGCCTTCGGCAACGGCGCCCTCTATGCCGAGCGGCTGATCGCGCGGGCGCGCCACATCGAGGTGCAGATTGTGGGCGACGGCAAGGGCGGCATCGCAGCCCTTGGCGAGCGTGAGTGCACAATCCAGCGGCGCAGCCAGAAGATCGTCGAACTGGCGCCCAGCCCCAACCTCGCGCCGGCCTTGCAGAAGAAGATCGTCGCGGCGGCGGTCACCATGGCTAAGGCCGTGAAGTATCGCAGTCTCGGCACCTTCGAATTCCTGGTCGAGGGCGATGAGTTCTTCTTCATCGAAGCCAATCCGCGCCTGCAGGTCGAGCACACGGTTACCGAGGAGGTGTGGGGCGTCGACCTGGTGAAGACGCAACTCTCGGGATCTCTCGCCGGCCTTGAAGGCGCCAAGCCGAGCGGCAATGCGATCCAGCTTCGGGTCAACATGGAGACCATGACCGCCGACGGTTCGGCCAAGCCGGGCGGCGGCACGCTCAGCGTCTTCGAGCCGCCGACCGGGCCCGGCGTGCGGGTCGATACCTACGGCTACGCCGGCTACCGCACCAACCCCAACTTCGATTCGCTGCTGGCCAAGGTGATCGTGCACGCACCGACATTCGACGCTGTCCTTGCGCGGGCCGAGCGGGCGCTTGCGGCCTTCCGGCTTGAGGGCGCGCCCAGCAACATCGCGTTCCTGCGTGCGCTGCTGGCTCATGCCGATTTCCGCGCCGACAAGGTCCATACGCGCTTCGTCGATGAGCACGCCAAGGAGCTATTGGACACTGCGGCCAAGCTGCAGTCCGGGCTCTATTTCCCGGCAGCGACGCCCGCGGCCGGCACGCGGCAGGCCGGGGCGAGAGTCGATGCCGTCGATCCGCTGGCGGTGCTGGCATTCGGAAAATCGGCCACGCCGGCGGCTTCCGTGATAGCGGCCGATGCCCCGGAAGGCACCGTGCCGGTGCCGGCGCCCATGCAGGGCACCATCGTCAGTATCGCCGTGAAAGAGGGTGACGCCGTCGCCGCCGGCCAGCCACTGCTGATCATGGACGCGATGAAGATGCAGCATGAGATCCGGAGCCCCGCCCGCGGCTATGTCCGACGGATCGCCGTCGAAGCCGGCGAGACGATCTACGAAGGCCATGCGCTGCTGTTTGTCGAGGAAGCCGACGTCGAGGTGAAAGGCGCGGCGACGGCGGAGAAGATCGATCTCGATTACATACGCCCCGACCTCGCTGAGTATTTCGAGCGCCGGGCCATGACGCGCGACGACAAGCGGCCCGAGGCCGTGGCGCGTCGACGCAAGACCAACCAGCGCACGGCGCGGCAGAACGTCGACGACCTGGTCGATCCCGGATCATTCGTCGAATACGGCGCCTTCGCCATTGCGAGCCAGCGCACCCGCCGCACCATCGACGACCTGGTCGAGCGCACGCCGGCTGATGGGCTGATCACCGGCATCGGCCGGGTCAACGGCTCGCTGTTCGGGCCCGACCGCAGCCGTGTCGCTGTGGCGCACTACGACTACACGGTGCTTGCCGGCACCCAGGGCAAGACCAATCATCACAAGAAGGATCGGCTGTTCGAGATCGTCGAGAAACAGAAGATCCCGCTGGTCTTCTTCACCGAGGGCGGCGGCGGCCGGCCCGGCGATGTCGACGTGCAGTCGGTCGCCGGACTGAACACCATGGCGTTCCATATCTTCGGGCGCCTGAGCGGCGTGGCTCCTCTGGTCGCCATCAATTCCGGCCGCTGCTTCGCCGGCAATGCGGTCCTGCTGGGCTGCAGCGACGTGGTGATCGCCACAAAGAATTCGTCGATCGGCATGGGCGGCCCGGCAATGATCGAGGGCGGCAATCTCGGCGTGTTTAGCCCGGAGGAAGTGGGCCCGATGAGCGTGCAGGTGCCCAACGGCACTGTCGATATCGCCGTCGACGACGAGGCCGAGGCCGTCGCTGTCGCCAAGAAGTATCTCTCCTATTTCCAGGGCGCGCTGCCCGAATGGCGCGCTGCCGACCAGCGGCTGCTGCGCCGAGTCATCCCGGAGAATCGCCTGCGCGTCTACGACGTGCGTGATGTGATCACGACGCTATGTGACGAAGATTCAGTGCTCGAACTGCGCCGCACCTTCGGCCCCGGCATGGTGACGGCGCTGGCCCGCATCGAGGGCAAGCCGCTCGGTATTGTCGCCAACAATCCCACCCACCTCGCCGGCGCCATCGACGCGGACGGCTCGGATAAGGCCGCGCGCTTCCTGCAACTGTGCGATGCCTTCGACATCCCGATCCTATTCCTGTGCGACACGCCCGGCATGATGGTCGGGCCGGAGGTCGAGAAGACNNTTCGCGCTCAGCTGGCCGACCGGCGAGTTCGGCGGCATGGGGCTCGAAGGCGCGGTCAAGCTCGGCTACCGCAAGGAGCTTGAAGCCATCAGCGATTCTGCCGAGCGCCGCGCCCTGTTCGACAAGATGGTGGCGGCGGCCTACGCCCGCGGCAAAGCGCTCAGCACCGCGACCTATTTCGAGGTCGACGAGGTGATCGATCCGGCCGACTCGCGGCGCTTCATCGTGACAGCGCTCCTGAGTGCCAAGCCACGGCCGCGCAACGGCCACAAGCGGCGGCCGAACATCGATACGTGGTGAGTTACTGGCTCAGCCAGAACGTGTCAGGTTTGTACAGGCCGATATATCCGCCGGGATCCCAGGCCCAGTAGCCTTCCTTCGGCACGTTGCGTACCTGAGGACCGACCACGATCGGCTGGCGGATGCCATTCACCGTGCCGATCGAAAATACTTCGTCGGCGTTGATCTCGAGGATCTTGTCCCAGGCCTTGCGCCGCCCGGCGGCGTCGGAGGAATGCTCCCACTCGCGGAGTAGGTCGAGGAGCTCGCAAGCCTCCTTCATGTCGCATTTCTCGCCCTGCTTGCCCTTGGACTGGACGAACATGCCCCAGCGTGACCACTGAAGGCCGCCCTGTTCGGCCGGTACGAATTCCTTCGGGCTGGTACCGGCCGTCGGCACGGCTGTGACGACCCCGGCGGAAGCGGTCATGACTGCCTCGCCTGAGAAAGTGCGCAGACGGAAATTCTCACGCGTCTGCGGCTTGACCAGGAGCTTGATGCCAATCTTCTTCCACTGGTCGGCGATTAGCGACAGTGCATCGGCTTCCTCCGTCGACTCGCTCGAATTCTCGATCACGATGGTCGCCATCTCGCCATCGGGCATCAGGCGGATGCCCTGGGCGTTACGTTTGGCGAGGCCAACTTCGTCGAGTAGCTTGTTGGCAAGCTTGGGATCGTAGGTCGCCCATTTGCTAGCATACTCGGGCTTGAACAGCTCCGAGCGCTGCATGATCGTGTTGGCAGAGGGCTTGGCGAGCCCGATATAGACGACTTCGTTTAGCTCGTCTCGATCGATGCCGAGCGAGAGGGCACGACGGAAGCGGACGTCGCGGTTAAGCCTGCGCCAATCGTCGTCGTTGGCATTGAGGTTGGGAAAGAGCGCGAGTTGCGAGCCCGAGCCCGTCTCCCACAGCCGCACTTCCACTTTGGACGTCTGGGCACTCTTCCTGAGGAAGGTGTAGTCGCGCATGCTGAGGTAACGTGACTGCAGGTCGGACTCGCCCAACCCTGCCTTCGCCGGAACCAGGTTGGCCGCCGCCACCGTCAGGATGACGCGATCGAAATAGGGCAGCTGCTGGCCCTTGGCGTCGATGCGGTAGTAGTAGGGGTTGCGCGAGAACACGAAGCGCTGCGCCGGCGGCGGTGTCGTCAGCACCCAGGGATTGAGCGTCGGCAGATCAGGGTTGTCGTTGTTGTACATGACGTCGAGGCGACGATGGATCTGCACCCAGTTGCCGGCCTGGCCGCCCTTGGCGGATTTGGCGATCTCTTCCGCCGGCGTGTATTTGCTGTGGAACTTCTTCAGGTAGTGCGCCGGCCGATAGAGAAATAGCGGCGCGGCACGGGCCTGGCTTTCGATGAAGTACGGGTTGGGTTTGTCCCAGGTGTAGCGGATCGTCAGCTCGTCGATGATCTCGACCTTGGGCAGCTCGCCATCGACCGTCAGCTCGACGTTCGGGCCGGAGGGCGACAGCTCCTTGTTGTTGGCGATGTCTTCCCAGTAGTAGCGAAAGTCCTCGGTCGTGAACGGATGGCCGTCCGACCACTTGTGGCCGGCGCGCAGCTTCAGGATGAAGTCGCGGTCTTCCTTGACCTGGTAGCTCTCGAGAATATCCGGCTGCAGCTTGAAATGATCGTCGTACACGATCAGCCGTGCGTTGCCGTAGAGGGTCATCAGGCGCGTATCGCGCGCTCCGGTCACCAGCATGTTGACCTGGCCGCCGGAGCGGCCCGGGCCTTCACCACCTGCGAAATACGTCACCAGCGAGGGCTGCGCCGGTATGCGCTTGTCGACCGGTGGCAGCGCGCCAGACTTCACCTGCTCGACGAGCGACGGTGTCTCCTGCATGGCGGGCATTGGGTCGGCAGCGAACGCCGGATTCCACAGTGCGGCCCAGATGGTCATCGGCGCCATCGCGGCCGTAAAAACGCGCCTCTTCATTTTCGACCTCGCCTGTTACACACTACTCGGCTTTTGCGCCGGATATTCTTACGAGCTCGGCCCACCGGCCAGCATCACTCCTGATGAAATCGCTGAAACCGGCCACCGTCAATGGTGTTGCCTCTACGCCAATCTGACGCAGGCGCTCGATGAAGGCTTTTTCNNGTGCCGGCGGGAGCGACAATCGACATCCAGGGCTGCAGGTCGAGGCCGGCGAAGAATTCGGTGAGCGCCGGCACGTCGGGCAAAACCGGATTGCGGCCGGCGCCAGTGACGGCGAGCGCCTTGATCTTGCCCGCGGCGATTTGTGTCAGGGCCACCGTGGCGTCGAGAAACATGAAATCGAAGCGACCTTCGGCAAGATCGACCACCGCCTTGACCGAACCGAGGTAGGGCACATGCACGGCCTTGAGCTGCTCGCGCGACAGGATGAGCTCGGTCAGCAGATGGTGCGCCGTGCCAACGCCCGGCGAGCCGTAGGAATAGCCGCCGGGCTTGGCGCGCAGCAGCGCCACGAGATCCTTAGGATTTTCGACCGCCAGGTCGGGCCGGCATACCAGGATCAGCAGGACATTTCCGAGGAACGCTGCGCCGGCGAAGTCGGTATGGACGATCAGCGGCTTGGCATAGAGCGCGGGCGTGATGCAGAGCGTGGAGACGGTGGCCAGCAGCAGCGTGTATCCGTCGGCCGGCTGCTTGGCGACATAGGAGGCGCCGAGCTGGGTAGCAGCTCCCGGCTTGTTGTCGACGATGACCGGCTGGCCGAAGGCGGCGTGCAGGCGCTCGCCGACCAGGCGGCCGAGCACATCGGTCAGCGCGCCGGGCGGATAGGGCACGACGATTTTGAGCGGCTGGTTGGGCCAGGCCGCCTGGGCGCGCGCCGGCTGCGACGCGAGCAACGCCCCGCCGGCGGCCAGCAGGGCCGTACGCCGGTGCAGCGTCATCTCAGTAGCGGTCGAAGGCGCGCTTGGGGCCGGGGCGCGTGCCCTCGGCGATGACCGGCTTGGTCGTGCCGTTGGCTGTCACGGTGTCGGGCGTATAGGAGCCGGCAACACCCTTCGGCCTGTCGCCCTTCACCGTCACGCGCTCCATGGTACGGCGCGCGGGATAGTAGTCGTGGCTGGCGTAGTGCTGGACCGAGCGGTTGTCCCACATCACCAGCGTGTTGGGTTTCCACTTTACGCGCAGCTGATACTCGGGGATCGTCGCCTGGCGGTAGAGGAAGGCCAGCAGCGTATCGCTCTCGTCGGTCTTGAGATCTTTTATGCGCGTGCAGAACTGCGCGTTGGCGTAAAGCACGCGGCGCCCCGACACAGGGTGGAGGCGCACCACGGGATGCCAGGGGTTGGGAAAATCGTCTTCGAGCTTGCGCAACTTGGCGCGGTCGCCGTGCGCGAACAGAGGTCGCCACGGCTTGAAGTCGTGCAGCGCCTCCATGCCGTGGATGTGCTGCTTCATGCGCTCACTGAGGCCGCGATAGGCCGCACTCATGCTGGCGAACAGCGTGTCGCCGCCGACCTCGGGCACCACCTTGGCGCGCAGGATGGTGGCCATCGGTGGCGCTTCACGAAAGGTTTCGTCGACGTGCCAGATGTCGGTCAGCGCCGGCGGGTTGTCCTTGGAATAGTCGAGGATGATGACCTCGGGCTTGTCGGCAAGGTTGGGCGAGAAGGGATGGATCGACAGCTCGCCGAACAGGGCGCCGAACGCCATCTGCTGGTCGACCGAGATGTCCTGGTCGTGCAGCACGATCACTTCGTAGTTGACCAGCGCGGCATGGACGATCTTGAACTCGGCCGGGCTGAGCGGCCGGCGCAGGTCGACGCCCTCGATCTCGGCGCCGATGAAGCCGTTGATCGGTTTGACGCGGATCTTCGCTTCGCTCTGCAGCACGGCTGCCGACCTATTCGCCGTCTGGGCCGCCATTGCTTCCTCCGTCCCATTTGTTGCGCTAAGTCTAGCCCGATTAGGGTGGGGGAACCATGGCAAGCGGGCTGGAAAACGAATACGTGACGCTGCATGAGGTCGTGAAAGCGGCGAAGGTCCGGCTGAACGCGAACATCTGGGACTACCTGATCGGCGCCACCGAGACCGAGACGACGATGCGGCGCAACCGCATGGAGCTCGATTCGATCGCCTTCAAGCCGCGCGTACTGCGCAACGTGTCGAAGATCGATCCCTCGTCGGAGATCTTCGGCAAGAAGCTGCGCATTCCCGTGCTGCTGGCGCCGGTCGGCTCGCTGGAATCCTTCGAGGCGGGCGGCGGCATCACCGTCGCCAAGGGCGCGGGTGCGGGCGGCGTCGGCATGCTGATCAGTTCGGTGACGACGCTCAAGCTCGAGGACATCGTCAAAGGCGGCAACGGCCCCAAGATCTACCAGCTCTATGTGCGCGGCGACGACAAGTGGGTCGAAGAGCGCGTCAAGCAGGCGATGGGCGCGGGCTACGANNGTCTATTCACGCCGCGAGCGCGACATCGCCAAGCGCTTCGTTAAGTCGTGGCGCACGGCGGCAACCGGCCAGGACCATCAAGCCGCCTTCGCTTGGGACAACTTCAAACGCGTGAAGGACAAGTTCCCCGACGTGAAGTTCCTGCTGAAGGGCATCGGCACCGCCGAGGACGCCGAGATCGCACTGCAGCACGGGGTCTGGGCGGTCTATTGCTCCAACCACGGCGGTCGCCAGCTCGACCATGGCCGCGGCTCGACGGGCGTGCTGCCGGAAATCGTTGAGACGGTGAAGGGCCGCGCCAAGGTGATCGTCGACGGCTCGTTCAGCCGCGGCAGCGACATCGTCAAGGCGATCTGCCTGGGCGCCGATTGGGTCGGACTGGGCCGGCTCTATTGCTACGGGCTTGCCGCCAACGGCGCCGCCGGCATCGAACGCGTCATCGAGCTCCTCGAGGAGGAGATGAAGGAGGTGATGGGCCTGTTAGGTGTCAGCAGCCTCAAGCAGCTCGACAAGAGCTACATCAGCCGCAGCACGCCGACCAACCTGCCCGGCGTGCACTCGGCGTTTCCGCTGATGCACGAAGGGTACTAGCGTCCCTTCTTTCCTCCCCCGTCTTCGGGGGAGGTGGACCGCAGGGCCGGAGGGGGAAAGCCTCAGCGCGCTATTTCAAAGT
>PLYQ01000338.1 GCA_003153415.1 Rhodospirillales bacterium
GAGTGCATCGGCTTCGGCACCAAGATCGTGCTCAGCCGGGACAACGATGGCACCAAAGTCTCCTATGACGCCAAACCCGCCGTGCAGTCGCGCGTCAGCGACCTCGGCGCCGGCACCGTCCTGGTCTCGCGCATCGAGCCGACCAACAAGTACGCGCTGGGCTTCACCAGGGGCGACAGCAACGACACCAAGCTGCTGATCTTCGACAGCGCCGGCAAGGTTCAAGCAACGTTCAACGTCGAGTGCACGGCGGCGGCGTTTTGAGGGGGTGAGCGGAGGGGGCCGAGCCGTGGCTGGGTGTGGACATGGGGATAGCGCCCAACTGGATGATTACCGAGTACTAGGTGTTTGGTCCCGGAGTTTGATGGTGCAATCTTTTCCGCCGAATGGAAGGAAGCACTATGGGCCAGATACTCCACGGAAGCGCCCGCACGACTGAGGCAGTCCGTCGAACGATACAGCATAGTCAAGAGAGCCTGAGGGTGCTGGCCCGGCGACACGGGATCAACCAGAAGACGGTCGCCAAGTGGAAGAACCGGACCTCTGCGACCGATCTGCCGACGGGTCCCAGGGAACCAAGATCGACGGTGCTGTCGGTGGAGGATGAGGCGATCATCGTCGCCCTTCGCCGGCATACGCTGCTGCCGCTGGACGATTGCCTCTATGCGCTTCAGCCGACGATCCCGCACCTGACGCGGTCGTCACTGCATCGCTGCCTGGCGCGTCACGGCATCTCGCGGCTGCCGGAGGTCGAGGGCGACAAGCCAGCCGAGAAGCGGTTCAAGGCCTACCCGATCGGCTATCTCCACATCGATATCGCCGAGGTTCTGGCGCTTCCCGGCATGGAACGAGCGCAACGCGCGGCGGTGGTCGAGCTGCGGCGTCTCCTGGAAAGAGCGCCAAGCCACGCCCCTGACGGCGCGCTATCGCAATGCCGTGCGGGGGGTGAGGCGGGATTCGGGACGAATCCCCTAAAACCCCTGTGCCATCTTCGTCGGAAGCGTCCTGACAGTCGGGCCGGTTGGGGACGGTCGGCGCCCGGAGGACGGCGGCGCGATCGATGCCAACTCAGCCGCCCAGCGCGGTAACGATATTACGCGGGGGGTGAGGCAGAAAGTGAGACGAATCCCCTGAAACCCTTGTGCCATGGGCATCGGAGGCGTCTCACTCAGGTGAGACGTTTTGCACTGCACGCGATATCCTAATACCCTGCAGGGGGTGGCGCTGGATTCTGGACGAATCGCCTTAAACCCCTGTGCCATCGGCATCCGAGGCGTCCAGACCAGTCTGGACGTTTTTGGACTTCAGATCCGTCGCCGAGGCGGAAGCCGGCCGACATTGCCCGCCGCCCGAGGCTCTGGGAAAGTCGCGCCGCGGGAGGCCAATGCAGGTCATGCGAGTCGTGCTGTGGGCGGCGTTCGTTGCGGCGGTCGCGCTCTCGGGCATCGTCCTGCTGCGCGCCTGCGGGCTCGCCGTGACGAGCTTCGGCTGGAACTTCTGTCCCGCCACGCCGCCCGCGCTGTCGGCCGAAGCCGAGCGCGGCACCGAGCTGGCGCGCCAGGGCCGCCGGCTCGAACTGGAGCTCGCGCAAAAGAGCCTGGCCTGCGCCAGTATTCCGCCGCCGCTGCTGGCCGCCCCTAGAACTGCCTACCCACAGCGACCTGCCGCGTCCGCAGCAGACCGCGTTGTTGAAGCCAGCCGAACCGCCCAAGCCGCCGCCGGCGGTGCCGGCCGAGCGCTGGGACAAGAAGGACCTCAGCCTGCTGCAGGGCTGCTGGCGGCTCGGCCGCGATGGCCAGTCGCGGCTGACCAAGTCCGACGGCACCTTCGTCGAGGACTGCACGGTGAAGGCCGGCACGATCTGCTTCGGCAGCGATGGCAAGGGCCGCCGCGAGGCCACCCAGGACTGCCCGTCGACCGGCCGCAGCCGCTGCGTGGCGCCGATCACCGCGGCCTTCGGCAACGACGGGCTGCTGCACACCAAGCAGCCGCAGGTCATGTGCGAGCCGGCGGTGCAGTATTGGTGGGGATCGCCCAAGAACGACCTCACCTGCCGGCGCGTCAGCGACGACCTGGTGATGTGCGGCAGCTATGAGTTCCGCCGCTAGCGGCGGATGAAGGGTGAGCGAGGCCAATGCGGAGCGTAACGGTCGTGCTGTGGGCGGCATTCGCGACGACGGTCGTGCTTTGCGGCGTCGTGTTGCTGCGTGCCTGCGGGCTCTCCACCGGGGTTTCGGCGAGCGCCTTCGGCTGGAATTTCTGTCCCGCGACGCCGGCCGCACTTTCCGCCGAAGCCGAGCGCGGCACCGAATTGGCGAGGCAAGCCCGTCAGCTCGAACTGGAGCTCGAGCAAAAGAATCTGGAATGCGCCAGCATCCCGAAGCCACCGCCGCCGCCCCTCGAATTGCCGAGGCACACCGACCGGCCGCGCCCGCAGCAGACGGCGCTGCTCAAGCCGCCGCCCCCTCCTCCTCCGCCGCCGCCACCCAAGCCGCTCGACTCCGAGCGCTGGGAGAAAAAGGATCTCAGCATGCTCAAGGGCTGCTGGCGGCTCGGTCGCCAAACAGTCGGGCGCATCGATGCCGAAGAGTGCGCCGTTCCGGAAGGCCGGATCTGCTTTGGCGAGTCCGGCACGGGCCAACGCGAGACGACCTACAACTGCGCCAAGGCGGGCACGCTCACGTGCTCGGCTCCCATCGCCAGCCGGTTCAACAGCGATGGCACGCTCGGCACCACGCAGCCCAAGGTCATGTGCTCGGGCGGCATGACCTGGAACGAACGGGAAAACTGGCTGACCTGTCGCAGGGTGAGCGACACACTGGCGATCTGCCGCGACAATATCAGCTTCGAGCACGAATTCCGCCGCTGAAGCGCGATAGCTTTTGCTTCAGCCGTCGGCCGGGCTGCGAGGCGGCGGGTACGGTTGCGGCGCGAAATGGATCACCGCAACCTTCACGGTCCGCTCAAATAAGTTTGAGCAGACAAGCGTCGCGGATGACTGTTCGCCGCGCCGGAAGCGAGGCAGGATTGTACTGCCTCATCGATCCCCGATGGGGCAGAGAGCAGGGAAACGCACTATGACAAAGCAAGCCATGATCGCCACCGCGATCTCGATTTTTGCCGCCACCGCCATCGTCAGCACCGCGCAGGCCCAGGTTAAGTGCGGCGGCGTCAACGCCTGCAAGGGCCAGAGCGCCTGCAAGACCGGCTCGTCGGCCTGCAAGGGCATGAACGCCTGCAAGGGCCAGGGCTACGCCGAGACCGCCGACGTCGTGACCTGCACCAACCGCGGCGGCAAGGCGCTCTAACCAACACCTCTATCGACGACCGACGGGCGTCTCGGGCAACCGGTGACGCCCGTTTCTGTTAGCAGGGCCGTCCACAAGCGGCGACCACACGACGCGGGGCGGGACGGGTGAATATGGCCTGCCGCAGCCTATATTAAAGGCCTGAGAGGGGGTCCCAATGTCGAGAATTCCCCCGATTTCCCAAAGCCTTGCCGCATTGACGGCAGTCCTGATGACGAGTGCGGCCATGGCCCAAACGCCGCTTTCGGGCCAGAGCCAGGACCCCGTGCGCCAGGACGCTGGCCCGCTGCAGGGCGCCAATCCCCTGCAAGGCGCTGGCCCGCTGTTGGGAGCTGGACCGCTTCTGGGCTCCGGTCCGCTTCTGGGTGCAGGACCGCTTCTGGGTGCCGGCCCGCTCGCCGACATAGGCCCGCTGCAGGGCGCCGCTCCCCTGCTGGCCGGCGGCCCGCTTGCCGCGATCGGTCCGATCCTGATGCTGGCGCCCCATGACCTGGCCGGCACGACGCTGCCGTTCCTGCTCGCGGCGCTGTCGCCCAACACGCTGTTGGCCGCCGTCCCGGTTGGACGTCTAGCCGTGCCCGCTGCGGGCCCCGACATGAGTCTGTTCGCCGCGGCCCCCACCGTGATAGCGACACCCCCGCCAACGACCACGGCAGTGCCCGTCGTAACACCGACGCCATCAGTGACGCCGCCGGTGACCCTCGTCAGCACGACCAGCTACGTGCCGACGGTCGTGAGCCAGCCCCTGCCGGCCAACAACTATTCGTCAGCGCAGCACGCCAGCGGAAGCTGATAGGATCTGTTCCC
Source organism: Rhodospirillales bacterium (assembly GCA_003153415.1). GTDB lineage: Bacteria > Pseudomonadota > Alphaproteobacteria > Reyranellales > Reyranellaceae > Reyranella. Next base: position 4,116 of record PLYQ01000338.1, read on the forward strand.
GCCAGCGGGATCTGATGGGAGCTGATCCCGCCAGCGGGATCTGATCCCGCGAAACAGGCGAAACACTTTCCCCGTTTCGTGATATCTCGCCGAAACGGGCCCCCGGTACACAGGCCCCCTCGAACACCGAGGGGAAATGACATGTACCTCACCATCGGCCTGCTCTTCGCCCTCGCCACCGTCGTGGTGGCCATCGCCGTTGCTCCGGAAGCCGGCGCCGTCCTCGCTGGCCTGACGGTCGCGTGGGTCGCTCGTGGCCAGACAGCCGCCAGCGATGCCGAACCGAGCCCCGAACTGCGCCGTCTGGTGCGCGACGCCCAGTCCGACCACGAGATCGCGCCGCCGAGCTGGGACTTCTACCAGACCGCCGGCCAGCGGCTCCCCAGCTAAAGCCTCGGAGTCAGCGGCAAACCTCGCGCAGCGCCTTCCAGTCGGCGTCGCTGAAGGCGGGCTTGCCGGTGGCCGGGCGCCTGGTCGCCGCGATGCGCTCGGCGGTCGGCGGATGGTCCGACCAAATGCCGGCGATGGCCGCGGCGTCTTTCGGTTCCTTTTCCATCATCTGTTCGAAGAAGCTCGCGATGCCGTCGGCACGCAGCCCGAGCTTTTCCAGGAGCTTCACGCCGGTAGCGTCGGCCTCGCGCTCGAAAGTGCGACCGTTGCGCAAAGCCAGCAGCAGGCCGCCGCTCGAGGCCAGCGTATTGAGGTCGGTGTAGCCGCCGGTCAGAAGCCGCAGCAGCAGCTCGGAGCCAAACTGGCGGGCCAGCCCCTTGATCGGGTGGAAGTGCACGGCATGGCCGATCTCGTGCGCCAGCACGCCCGCTACCTGCGAGCTGTCCGTCGCCTGATCGATCAGGTCGGAATAGAAGACCAGCACGCCGCCCGGCAGGGTGAAGGCGTTGAGCGGCCCACCCTTGACGATATGGACCGTGACCTCGTGGTCGTAGCCGGCGGCGCGGGCGAGCCGGTTGGCGAGCCCGTTGATGGCGGCCAGCCCCCGCTCACCGCGGCACAGCACTTTCTCGCCGATCAGCTCGTCGCGCACGCTCTCGCCCAGCTTCGCCTGAAGATGATGCGGCACGAGGGGCACGGCATATTCGCTGCCGTAGTCGACCGCCCCCCAGAACAGCGCCACGAGGGCGACCAGCGAGACGGCGAATTGCACGATCCGACCGAGCGGCGCGGGCTGCCGCATGCCGAGTTTCGCGAGCTGAGGCACGGCGAGGCTGAGCTGGCGGCGCAGCTCGGGATCGTCGATCACCAGCCGGGCGTCGTCGCCCAAGTGCGCGATCGGCGGAGAGGCCTCATGCTCGGTGTCGCCCAGCACGTTCAACTCGGCAAACGGCCAGCGCACCAGGACGGTCTCATCGACACGGAAGATCACCAGCAGGCCGGCGCTCGGCCGCACCACGACCTCCTGCATCGAAGCGGTTTGGCCGTCGCAGTAACGGGCGCGGGATGTGATTGCTGGGGGCACGATGGTCAAACCCCGCTCACGTCGAACATGTCGAGAAGGCCTTCGCCGAAGCGCGGGCCGCGGTCGGACGGCTGGCGGATCGCCGTGCCGTCGGGCGCCCCGTAGAGCCACAGCTCGCCCGCGATCAGCCGCAACGTGCGATGCATGACGACCGGCCAGCCGAGCCCCAGGGTCAGCAGCACGATCAGATAGTTCAGGACCAGGAAGCCCCACATCTGGCGCGTCGACAGCGCCGTGGCGAACAGCACGTTGCCGGCCCGCGTGTGCGACACGAGATAGCGCAAGAGATAGGCCTGCCACCAGCAGCGCAACGGCAGGATCAGCAGGCTGAACAGCAGGTAGACGCCGAGCGCGATAACGACGATCAGCAGAACGGTGCGCAGGCTGGGCTTCGTGAAGAGCGTGAGCAAATCGTCGCCTGCCAGGCCGAGCGGCTCGCCGAGCCCGCCGACGGCAAAGACGGCGACGGCGATCGCTGCGATCCAGGCAAGGATGTTGAGGAAGTAGTAGCCGATGTAGCGGCCGTAGATGTCACCGGCACGGCCGGCGAAATCGAAATGCTGCGTGCCGAGCCTTGCGTTGGCGATGCGTGGTCGCGCGAGGGTGACCGAGACGACAGGCAGCAGCAATTGTCCGGTGAGCGCGTTGGTGAAGGTGAGCACGCTCGCCATCCCGCCGTATTTCCACGCCGAGCCCGCCATACCCCAGCGGATACCGCGCCAGCGCGTTCGCGTGAGCTTGTAGCGAAGCGCTGCGTACTGGCCGACGTAGGACAGCGGAAAGCCGATGAAGGCCAACGAGAGATAGAAGAGGTCGAGGATGCCGAAACCGCCCGGCGAGCGTTCGTGGAAAGCGAATTCCCAGATCGCCCACAGGCAGCCGCCCCAGACGCCCAGCATCATCAGCACCAGCACGAAGCCGATCAGCAGCTCGATGCCGCGGCCGCGATACTCGAAGCGATCGCCCAGCACCGCGAGGTGGTTCCA
>PLYQ01000131.1 GCA_003153415.1 Rhodospirillales bacterium
ACGCCGACCAGCGTCAGCCGTGCCGCGGGCCTGGCGCTCACCAAGGCGATGTCCAAGGAGAACGCCCAGCACGGCGTGCTGGTCAATGCCATGCTGGTCGGGCTGATCGAAAGCGACCAGTGGGCGCGCCGCCACAAGGCGCTCGGCAAGGGCGAGAGCTTCGAGCAGTTCACCGCCGCCATGGCCAAGGGCCGCGTCCCGATCGGCCGCATGGGCAAGGCCGAGGAATTCGCCCGCATGGCGTGCTTCCTCTGCTCCGACGCCGGCTCCTTCATCACTGGCGTGGCGATCAACGTCGACGGCGGCGCGAGTCCGGTGGTCTAACCTCTTGTTCCTCTTCCCCTAGCGGAGGAGAGGAGCATGAGAATCAGCGCGGCACGCCGGCAGGCGAGACGTTGAACTCTCGCCGCAGCTCCTCGAGGTCGTGCTCGACCCAGTCCCAGACCTTCCAGTCGGGCGAGAAGATGTCGACCGTCATGTCGCGGCCGCGCGCCCAGGCGTGCCAGAATTCGTCGGGATCGAAGCCGCCGGTGGTGAAGCGGGCGACGTCGTTGAACTTGATGCCGAGATGGCCGTTGAAGATGACGGGCAGGATGTGGCCGGCCATGGGATGAATCGGATGCATGGCGGCAGTGAAGGTCGAGACCAGGATCTCGCCGCGCGGGCTGGTGTTGTAGTCCGAGATGACGTGCGTGGCATCGTGCGGCGTGGCGAAGCTGGCGTTCAGCGCCGCGGGATCGCCCGGGAAGGCGTAGCCGTTGTCCTTGTTGAAGGACCAGAACGCCTTGCCGAAGCTGTTGGCCGGCAGCTTGCCCAACGCCTCGTAGCGTACCACCAGCTCGGGCTCAGCCTTGGCGCCGGTGTAGGGCATGATCCACGCCGCCGCGTCGCCGTCCTTGGCCCACGGCTTGCTGGTGATGCTTTCGATGTTGCGGAGCGTCATGTCGGCGATCGCCCAGGTCATGTGGCCGGATGCCGCCTCGACGATTTCGGTGAGGTAGGCCGCCTCGACGTCGAGCGCGCGGGAATATTCCAGCACGCGCGCGATCTTCCTGTTGTCGAGGGCGCCGTCGACCAGGGCCATGACGGCGAGATATTTTATCGCCTCGCGCGCGAGCTCGGGCTCACCCCGGAGCGCCGTCACGAGGTCGGACGGCTCGACGGCGCCAAGAGTGCCGATGTCGGTGAGATCGCAGCGGCGCAGCAGATAGTGCGCGGCGCCGGCGATGCAGGCTGAATCGGCGTAGGTGAGCGGCCGGCCATTGGAAAGCGCCACCTGGCGCATGGCGCCCAGGATGGCGTCGCTCTCGATGTGCCCGACTAGCCTCACCGGATACCCCCGCCGACATTGAAGCCGGTACACTATATGCTAGCGACCAAGCCGATGACTATTCGACCCCTTCGCTTCATCCTGCAGGCCATTCATCCCGACTACGCCTGTCCGGCGTTCGAGGCGATGTTCGAGGCCGAGCAGCCGGTGGAGCTGCAGGCGCTGTTGGGTCCCGACGCGCACGACGATCCCGACTTCGAGAAATTTTATTGGCTTGAACGCACGGACGTTGCGGCAATCTGCGAACGCTTCGGCGTCCCCTTTGACGCTGGCGATCGTGAGGTAATCCTCTACAAATATACCGAGCTGCGTGACATCCCGTATCTCGTTCACACCAACTACGAGCTGCCGCTGATGCTTGAGAGGCGCAAGAAACTTGCGCGCATGTATCACGAGTATCCGCCCCATCAGCACTTGTACGAAGACCGATTTGACCACTATGTGGCACAAGGGCTTCTGCATAAGGAAGTGGACGTCGAGCTATTTGACAGTCCGATTCACGCCAGGAATGGCCGAATCTTCGAAGGACTGCGCACGGCCTATTACACACCCAAAGGCGAGGAGTGGCGCATCCAGGCTTGGCGCCTGATCGAGAAGGCGAGGGAAAAAAGGGCTGGAACGATACGTTAGAGCGCCTCGAAGGCATGCTCTACGGCTACGAGGATTTGCAGAACGATTGGTGGGAGGAGTACCGGAGGAACAGGCTCAGCCAGTTCGGCACCCTTCTGGTCTATGTCTCGGTTACGCCATCGGAGCTGGCGGCAGTGGAATTTTCCGGCTTTCGCTCGTTGCCGGCAACCAGCCGTACATTGACGGCTTTGAGTTCTTCCGACGAAGACCTTACCAAAGACGAGCGCAAGCAGATATCGGAGGCGGTAGCAGTAGATGAGGCAATCCTGATCCGCTTCCGCGTTAAGGCACGCGCTTTCCTCGATCTGGTCGCCGAAACGCAGTCGCGAATTCACCCTTTCCGCAGCGACCAAATCAAGGACCTCAACAACCTCATTCTGGAGAAGATCGAGGTCGCTAGCGCAGCGGCTCGAGGATGCTGACGTAGTTGGCGACGGCGGCGCCGCCCATGTTGAACACGCCGCCGACCTTGGCCTTGGGAAGCTGCAGGCCGGCGGGCGCGGAACCCGAGAGCTGCATGGCCGACATCACGTGCATCGAAACGCCGGTGGCGCCGACCGGATGGCCTTTCGCCTTGAGCCCGCCCGAGACATTGACCGGCAGCTTGCCGTCGCGCTCGACCCAGCCTTCGTGGATGGCGCGCTCGCCTTCGCCTGGTGCTGTCAGCCCCATGGCTTCGTACTCGATCAGCTCGGCCGAGGTGAAGCAGTCGTGGCTTTCGACGAACGACAGGTCGAGCAGGTCGAGCTTGGCCGAGGCCAGCGCCCTCTTCCAGGCGAGCTGCGGGCCCTCGAACTTGATGATGTCGCGCCTGCTCATGGGCAGGAAGTCGTTGACGTGCTCGGCGGCGCGGAAGGCGATGGCGTGCTTGAGGCCAAGGGCGGTCTGGACGTCGGACAGCACCACGGCGGCCGCACCGTCGGTCACCGGCGAGCAGTCGGTGCGCTTCAGCGGGCCGGCGACAAACGGGTTCTTGTCCGACGGGTTGCGGCAGAAGTCGTAGGCGAATTCCTTCTGGAAGTGGGCGTAGGGGTTCTTGGCGCCGTTCTTGTGCGCCTTGACGGCGATCTTGGCGAGCGCATCGGACTTGTCGCCATAGCGCTGGAAGTAGGCCGAGGTGATCTTGCCGAAGATGCCGGCGAAGCCCGCCTCGATGTTGGCTTCCTCGGCGACGTAACTCGCCTTGATCAGCACCTCGCCGGCCTGGGCCGAATTGAGCTCGGTCATCTTCTCGACGCCGACCACCAGCACGAAGCGCGCCTTGCCGGCGGCGAGCGTGTTGAGGCCCATGTGGATGGCCGCCGATCCGGTGGCGCAGGCGTTCTCGACCCGCGTGCTGGGCTTGAAGCGCAGATCGGGATGGGCCTGCAAGGCGAGCGAGGAGTGGAACTCCTGGCGGACAAATCCGCCATTCATGTTGCCGACGTAGATCACGTCGATGTCGCGCGGCTCGATGCCGGCGTGGGCGATCGCCTCGGTGGCGGCCTTGACGATTAGCGATTCGCTGGTCTCGCCGTCGAGCTTGCCGAATTTGCCGTGGGACCAACCGACGATGCAGGCCGTCATGGAACTCTCCTGGGTATGCCGTACAGGCACTTATATACCGGCTGTTACCGGACAAGCATCCCGGCGGGCAGGGTCACAGGAGATTTGCTCATTGTCGCCCGAGGCGGAGCGGCCTCACTTCGGGCAGGACAGATTGTAGGTCCACTGCGTGCCGAACATCTCGCCGGTCACGATGACGTCGATCGAATAGTCCCCGGCCACCGGCTTCCAGTCGAAGCCGAAGCCGCCGCGGCCGCTGCGCGGGCCGCCGGTGCCGGCCAGTTCCTTGCCGCGATACATCACCCGGATGGCGTCGGGCTTGACGTAGAGATTGTAGTTGATGGTGACGAATCCCGGCTTGTCGCCGAGATAGTGCCTGTTGCGGGTGACGCCTTGACCGCCTGAGTCTCCCGACCAGTTGCACGGCAATTGACCGGGCGGCGGCTGGTTGACCGGCGGCGCGACGGCGCGTGGGGGAGGCGGCGGCGGCGGTGGCGGCGTCGGGGCGGGCTGCACGGCCGCCTTCGGCGGGATCGACGGTGCGCGTGGCGGCTCCTTGGGCACTTCCTTGGGCGGCGTCGAGGGCGGCGGCAGCGTCTGGTCGGCCGGGTCGACGGGCAGGCTGAAGGCAGGCAGCGGCGCGCCGGCCAGCAGCGCGGCGGCGACCAGCAGGGCCGGCAGCCGCGTCAGTCTTGTCACGATCTTCGTCGGGCGCTCGCCCATGTCGATACCGCCGATTGGTTTCATAGACCTTATACGACAGCGAATCGGGCTTGTTTATGTCGGTTCCAAGGAACCTTCAAATCTCGATGCGGCTACCCAGTTCGACCACCCGGTTGGCCGGCAGGCCGAAGAAGTCGCCGGCGTTGGCGGCCACCCGGGCGAGGGTCAGGAACAGCTTCTCCTGCCAGCGCGGCAGGAGCGGCCGGGTCGCCTCGACGAAGCTGTTGCGGCCGACGAAATAGGAGGTCCGCATGGGGTCGAAGGGCACGCCTCTATCGGCCAGCGGGGCCAGGTCGCGCGGCACGTCGGGCTGTTCCATGAAGCCGTAGCGCAGGGTGACGTGATGCACGCCCTTGCCGAAATGCTTGATCAGGGCGCGCGCGTTGGGCGGCACGTAGGGCTCGTCGAGCACCTCGACGGTGAGCAGGACGACCTGCTCGTGCAGCACCTCGTTGTGCTTGAGATTATGCAGCAGGCAGTTGGGCGCGTTGCCCGAGAAGGCGGTGAGATAGACCGCGGTGCCCTGCGGGCGATGGACGCGGCCGGGATTGATGCTGGCCAGCAGCGCTTCCATGGGTAGTGCACCTTCGTTCTCGCGCGCCGCCACGGCCCTGCGGCCCTTCAGCCAGGTCCACATGGCGGTGAAGATCACCACCGCCAGGGCCAGCGGCACCCAGCCGCCCTGCACGAACTTCACCATGTTGGCCGACATCAAGGTGGCGTCGATCACCCCGAAGCTGCCCAGCACCAGGATCGCGAACGGCCAGCTCCACTTCCAGGCGCGCACCGCCAGCACGAACACCAAGAGCGTGGTGACCAGCATGGTGCCGGTAACGGCGATGCCGTAAGCCGCCGCCAGATTGGTCGACGACTTGAACGAAACGACCAGGATCACCACGCCGATCAGCTGCAGCCAGTTGATCGCCGGCACGTAGATCTGGCCGAACTCGCTGGCCGAGGTGTGCTGGATGCGCACCCGTGGGCTCAGGCCGAGAAGGGTGGCCTGCTGGGCCATCGAGAAGGCGCCGGAGATAGTGGCCTGCGAGGCGATCACCGTGGCGGCGGTGGCAAGCGCCACCAGCGGGTAGAGCATCCAGCCCGGGGCGAGACGGAAGAACGGGTTCTCCAGCGCCGTCGGATCGGCCAGCAGGAGTGCGCCCTGGCCGTAGTAGTTGGCGAGCAGCGACGGCAGCACGAGGCCGAGCCAGGCGATGCGGATGGGCTTGGGCCCGAAGTGGCCCATGTCGGCGTAGAGCGCCTCGGCGCCGGTGATCGCCAGTGTCACCGCGCCCAGCGCCACGAAGGCCACGAAGCCGTGGCGGATCATGAAGTCGATCGCCTGCAGCGGCGAGAGAGCTTGCAGGACCTGTGGCAGCTCGACGATCTGGCGCAGACCCAAGATCAGGATGACCACGAACCAGATGAACGTGATTGGCCCGAACAACCGGCCAACTCCGCCCGTACCGAACTTCTGGGCAGCGAACAGCGCGATCAGGACACCCAGCGAAATCGGCACGACCAGCGGCTCGAAGGCCGGCGTGGCGACGTTCAGGCCCTCGATGGCGCTCAGCACCGAAATCGCCGGGGTGAGCAGACAGTCGCCGTAGAACAGGGCGGCGCCGGCCATGCCCAGCATGAGATAGAGATTGCGCCGGCCGGCGGAGATTTCGGTGCGGCGCGAGACCAGCGCCATCAGGGCGAGCACGCCGCCCTCGCCACGGTTGTCGGCGCGCATCACGACCATGACGTATTTCAAGGTGACGACGATGATCAGCGCCCAGGTGATCAGCGACAGGATGCCGAGTACGTCCTCCGGGGTCGGTTTCAGACCCGTGAATTCGCTGAAACACTCTTTGACCGTGTAGAGCGGGCTGGTGCCGATGTCGCCATAGACGACGCCCAGCGCCGAGAGCGTGAGGGCCGCCGTACGCTTGCGGCTCACCGGGTGAGGCGTTCCGTTCTCGGACATTTACAGGGTAGTGCCTTCCTCTGCCGGCCCCCAGGCAATAGCGGAGGGACGGCGGGCGGTTTTACGCCCTGCGGCGGCACGGTCAACGGCTAATTGGCCCCAATGTGCAGCATAGATGTAGTGCGATCAGGAGGCGGGGAACTCTACGGAAAGAAATAGCCGTATGCCCTGACGGCCAAGGCGACCGGGAAGAGGGCAACGGGGGTTACGCACAGCAAAAGCAGCAGCAGGCGGCTCATTTTCTGGACCACCGCTGCCGTGGCGGTAGACGGAGGTTCAGCACTAAAACTGCCGAAATTGGGACTTTCGAAATTGGCGAACACGGTCGTGCTCCTTATCGGGGTGAGACGGCCGATTACTTAGAAGCTCAAGCATAGGTATTCGAGATGACCGAAAGCCAGCTGGCATAGCCAAATCATATGAAAACCGATGGAAGGCCTAGCCGGCGCAGCCAAGCCGAACAAGGCGAGGACGCTGCGAGGTCTGTTGCGGTAAAGAGGCTGGCCGACCACGGCAACGTTGGATTGTTCCGGTCTCGATATGACATGGGGGAGGGATGACGTCTGGAAGTCCGGGTTCGCACGGCGCTACCAACTTGCGACTCGCCGTGGGCGCTCTCGGCGTTGTCTTCGGCGACATCGGCACCAGCCCGCTGTACGCGTTTCGCGAAAGCTTCATCGGGACGCACCGGCTGCCCATTGACCCGTTGCATGTGCTCGGCGTCCTTTCGCTGATTTTCTGGGCGCTGATCCTCGTCGTCACCGTGAAGTACGTCCTGATCACCATGCGCGCCGACAACCGCGGCGAGGGTGGTTCCTTCGCGCTGCTTGCCTTGATACGACGGGTAGCGCCCGGTGCGCGGCTGCTGCCGGCCATCTCGTTCGCCGCGCTGTTGGCGACGGCCTTGTTCTACGGCGACGCCGTCATTACCCCGGCAATTTCCATCCTCTCGGCGGTCGAGGGCCTGAGCTTGGCCGATAAGCGCTTCGAGATCGCGGTGGTGCCCATCACGCTGGTTATTACGCTGGCGCTGTTTGCCATCCAGCATCGCGGCACTGGCATCGTCGGCCGCTTCTTCGGGCCGGTGATGCTGGTCTGGTTCGCAGCCATTGCCGTGCTCGGGCTGGTGAATGTCACCGGCCGCCCCGGCGTCCTGGCGGCGGCCAGCCCGACCTATGCCTTCGCCATGATCGCCGAGGATCCGCTGCGTGCGTTCCTTACTCTCGGCACGGTCGTGCTCACCATCACCGGCGCAGAGGCGCTCTATGCCGATATGGGGCATTTCGGCCGGCGTCCGATCTCGCGTGCCTGGATGTTCGCGGTCCTGCCGGCGCTGCTGCTCTGCTATGCCGGCCAGGCAGCACTTGTGCTCGACGATCCTGCTGCGATCGAGCAGGCATTCTTCCTGCTGGCACCGCGATGGGCGCTCTGGCCGCTGCTCGCGCTGGCAACCGCCGCGACGGTGATCGCCAGCCAATCGGCCATCACGGGCGCCTTTTCGATCACGCAACAGGCGATCCAGCTCGGCTACTTGCCGCGGCTCGCGATCGTCCACACCTCCTCGGCCGAACGCGGGCAAGTCTTTGCCCCGGCCGTCAACGTGCTGCTTTGCGTGGCCGTGATCGGACTCGTCCTGGGATTCCGGTCCTCGACTGCGCTGGCCGCCGCCTTCGGTTTCGCGGTGACCTCGACCATGGTGCTGACGACGCTGATCATTGGCTTCGTCATCTTCCGCATCTGGCGCCTGCCCAAGATCTGGGCTGTTCCGCTCTACGCCATACTGTTGGCTTTCGACGTGGCCCTATTCGGCGCGTCCGCCACCAAGATCCCCGACGGCGCCTGGTTGCCGCTGGTGATCGCGGCGGTGCTGATGCTGCTGTTCATGACCTGGGCGCGCGGTCGCACGCTGCTGGCGGCCCGCCTCGCGGAGGAGGCTCTGCCGGTCGAGGACTTTCTGTGCAGCACCGCCAATGTCCAGCGCGTGCCGGGCCTTGCGGTCTATTTCACGCGAGATGTTGCAGGCGCGCCCACGGCCCTGCTGCACAGCCTCAAGCACCACCACGTGCTCCATGAACGCGTGCTGCTGCTCACCATAAAGACGGCGCTGCTGCCGCACGTGAAGCATGTGCATCGGCTGCACTTCGAGGAGCTCGCGCCCGGCACGGCCCGCGCAGTGCTGACCTTCGGTTTTCGCGACGAACCGAATGTGCCCAAGGCGCTGGGCTTCCTGCCGCCGGCGTGGCGCGAAGAGCCGATGCGCACCAGCTATATTCTGGGGCGGCAAATCCTGGTCCCCGCCGCGCGGCCCGGCATGTCGCAGTGGCGCGAGACGTTGTTCGCGGCGATGGTCCGCCTGTCGGGTTCGGCGATGGAGTACTACCGTTTGCCGCCGGGGCGCGTCGTGGAACTTGGCAGCCAGGTCGAGATCTGACGGTCGCACGTAAGCGCCGAGTCTATATGCGGCGGCTATGCCGGACGGGCGGCACCCGTCTCGAAACCATACGTCGTCAGTTCTAAGTAGTCGGCGTCCAAAGGAAGGACGCAACCGATGCCGATTGTCGCAAGTCTGGTCAAGGTCGTGGCTCTCGCCGCCGCGCTGCTCTGCGTCGGCGCCGTCAAGCCGATGTCTGACAGCGGGCCGACCCGAGTGTCGAGCGAATCCAAGTCTCCGCGATTGCAGTGCCGGATCTACTTCGGCTGCACGCCGGGCGCCCGCGTGGCCGCCGGCACCGCCCAACAGTGACAGGAGTTGAGTGAGATGTTCGACAATGTCGAAGGCTTCACAGAAACCGAACCTCCGTCCACCGCCGCGGTCGACGACGCGCTATGCGCGGCGCGAGTCGATCGCATCATGGCGATGGCGCACCTGCCGGCCACCGCGCATGTCGCGCTGATCGGCCATCATACTCTGCCGTCGCTTCTCGCCCTGCTGCACCGTGGGTGCAGCGCTGTGCGCTGCCTGCGCCCCGGCGCCCCCTCGCCGGACTGCGAAGCGGCGGACCTTGCCTGGATCGTCGATGTTCAGGGCGACGACGAGCTCGACGAGGCTCTGCGCGCCGCGCGCGCCCGGATCGGCACCGCCGGCCGCGTCGTGGTCGAGGGTGCGGGCTGCGCCTGCCGCACAGGCGTGGCGTCGATCCGCGATCGCGCCGTGGCCGCTGGCCTCGACGTCGTGTCGTTCGATCGCACCACGAATCGTGTCGTGTTGGCCATCCAGCCGCGTCTGGCGATGGCCGCTTAAGGAGTCGTGTCATAGGCAAGAAGGCTTTCAGGCTTCACGGTTCATGCGTCGCGCTGCCGACGCCGTTCCGCTACGGGAGTGTCGATTTTCTCGCACTCGAGGCGCTCTGCCATCGCCAGATCGATCACGGCACCACGGCTCTCGTACCCTGTGGCACGACCGGCGAGGCGCCGCTGCTGGCGTCAAGTGAACATCAACGCGTCGTGGCAGCGACGGTGGCCGCCGCCGCGGGGCGCGTGCCGGTGGTTGCCGGTGCGGGGAGCAACAATACGCGAATCGCCGTCGAGCTCGCGCGGTCGGCCGAACAGGCGGGCGCGCAGGCGCTGCTCTGCGTTACGCCCTATTACTTGAAGCCGACCCAGGCCGGCCTGATCCAGCACTTCCAGGCGATCCATGATGCCGTCGGCATTCCGATCATCCTCTACGACGTGCCGTCGCGCACCGCCTGCCCGATGTCCGACGTCACGATCACGCGCTTGGCCGAGCTGCCGCGCATCGTCGGCCTCAAGGACGCGACGGGAGATATCCCGCGGGTCGGCCGGTTGCGCCGCCGCCTCGGCGACCGATTCCTGCTGCTATCGGGCGACGATGCCAGCCAGGCGGCCTTCCGCCTGGCTGGCGGCGACGGCTGCATCTCGGTGACGGCCAACGTGACGCCCGCACTTTGCGCAACGCTCCAGGAGGCCTGCGACCAGCACGACAGCGCTGCCATCTCGCGCCTCGAAGGCATATTGGCGCCGCTTCATGCAGCGCTGTTCCTCGAAGCCAATCCCATCCCGGTGAAGCGCGCGTTGTATCGCCTCGGGCTGATGGTCGACGGGCTGCGGCTGCCGCTGACACCTCTCAGCCCGACGGCCGACATCCAGCTCGCAAGAGTGCTGCAGACCGTCCTGCCGATGGAGGAAGAGGAGGCGCTGCGCATCGTTTCCGGGCGCCCCTTCGCGAGGCCGCGGGCCGCCTAGGAGCCGACCATGATCGCAGGCAGGCTTCATATTGCCGAGCCCGTCGCCGCGGCAGCGTTCGCCAAAGTCGGCCGCTTGGCGGGGGCGATCCTGTGCCTTGCTTGCGCAGCCGTGCTCGTCGTGGTCCTACGCTATGGAGTTTACGAGTATTTCCATGGCGATGGCCGGCCTCTGGCGGGCGTGCTGGACGCAATTCGGCGGTAGATGGCCGCCGCTACACAAATGGGCACCTTCTTTGGACTGCTCGTTGTCACGGCAATCCTGATCTTCTATGCGCTTGGGCAGCGCAGGCCATGGATTATGTTCGCGGTTGCCGGCGCCTGCGCGGCGGCATCGGTCTATGGTTTTCTGCAGGGGGCATGGCCCGTCGGCGTGATCGAGGCTGTCTGGACGATCATCGTCGTGCGCAAGTGGTGGTCGCTGGCCAAAGCCTAGTGCGTCGCCTAGGGATGCACGAATGGACCCCTTAAGTCTGTTCGGCGTGGTGGCGGTCACCGCCATGCTGATCTTCTACGCACTCGAACACCGCAGCCCATGGTACGTCCTGGCGTTTGCCGGCGCCTGCGCCGCGGGATCGATCTACGGTTTCCTGCAGGGCGCCTGGCCGTTCGGCGTCGTCGAGGCGATCTGGGCGATCGTGGCCGCGCGCCGATGGTGGCTGCTCGCCAAGGCTTAGCCGCCCTTGGAATGGCCGTGCGTCACCCTGATGAAGTTCGGCGCGTCGCGCGGCGGCAGGTTGTAGCCGGCATTGCGCAGGCTCGATTCGAGCAGCGGGATGCCGACCGCCGTGTTGCCGGCCCGCCATTGTTCCGTCCCCGCACGGGCACTCACCGCCTGGGATCCTGCAGGCGCTGGCTGTTCGTGCCAATCAGGAAGCCCGCATACTTGTCGGCAAGTGCCGAGCAGTATCTTGAGTCGGCCGACTGCGCGGATGCATAGGACGGCAAGGAGCGAATCAATCGTTCCTACCTGTCGCGCACGATTCGGCTCTCCTTCCTGGCCCCCGACATTGTCGAAGCCAATTTGAAGGGCACACAGCCGGCAACGCTGAGGCTTACGGACCTCGATGAGCCGTTCTCGATCGACTGGGCACAGCAGCGCGCGGCCTTCGGTTTCGACGCCAAGCCATCCCTCTAGCCAGCTAGACGTGGTCAGCGAAAGCGACCCTGCTGCAGAGCCTGCAACGTCCGCACACTCCTACGCAATTCCTATGGAGATCGTTTCCGATTCACATGGATTCCAAATCCATCGACCGGATAGCGTTCGAACTACGGCGAGCTTTCGCCGGTTCGGGGGCAACAATGGGTAATCGTGCGTTCGTGCTTCATCAAGTCTTGCGCGTCCTGCTGATCAGTGCCGCGTTCGTCATCGGCTTCGGCCTCGAAGGCTATGCGCAGACACCCGCAGCAGGTCGATTGACGGGTACGGACGGCAAGATGATCTTTCCGTTCTTCTATGGTTCGAAGGTCGGCGATGCCTGCAATCCGTACGTCGACTACAACTGCGAGGCTAGCGAGGCCGCGATTAAGGCGGCGCGAGACGAGGCGGCGAAGAGCGGAAAGTGCGATCCATACCTCGATTTCAAATGTCTCGACACTTATCTCGGCGAGGATGTGTTTACGCGTTTTTTTCGCTACTACCAGCTTGAATGGGGCAAGGCTGGCCCGCCGAGCGATCCGAATGCGCCGCCGTCGGCCCGCGACGCCGCCGCCTGGCCGAAAACGCCGGTATCGGTTCCGCCGTTCCCTTATACCGACTTCCCCTACGGTGGCACCCCTAACATAGGGACGACCCGGCCCAACTCGGTCGACAGCCCGTTTATGGCGGCGATCGCGAATACGAGTCTCGGCAAATGGATGCAGGACGCGCACATCCAGGTTTACGGCTGGGTGAATGGAGGCTTCAACCTGAGCACCAATCAGCAGCAGCCTGGCGGCAACGTCCCAATCGGGTACGCTTACACCCCTAACACCGTGCAACTTGACCAAGCCGTCGTTTATATCGAGCGGCTTCCCGACACGGTGCAAAAGGATCACGTCGATTGGGGCTTCCGCTTGTCAATGCTTTATGGCGAGAACTACCGCTACACCAACTCCTACGGCCTTCTCAGCGACCAGTTCAATGGGAGGAACCAGATCAACGGCTTCGATTTTCCGATGGTCTATGGCGATATCTATATTCCGTGGGTCGCCGAAGGCCTTAACATCCGGATCGGACGTTACATTTCGGTCCCCGACATCGAAGCGCAGCTCGCACCGAACAACTTCACTTATACGCATTCGTTGACCTACACGTTGGACAACTACACCAATACCGGCGTCCTCTTCTCGCTGGCCGCGACAAAAAACCTGATGGTGCAGGTGGGCGTCACCGACGGCACGGAAACGCCCCTATGGAATAACGGCAGGACCATCGCAAACCCCATGCCGAATCCCTTGTACCCCGGCAACACAATGTTGAAGGATCCGGGAAACCAACCCAGCCTGACGTTTTGTCTCCGCTGGACGAGCGACAGCGGCAATGATTCCTTTTATCCGTGCGTCGATGGCATAAACAACGGAGCCTGGGGGTATAACAATCTCCAGTGGAAGGGCTTTACCTACTACCACAAATTCAACGAATACTGGAACCTTGCCTTCGAGGCCTATTGGATTTCAGAAAACGGAGTTCCCAATCTCCAGAATGCCAACGCCCAGGCAATCTTTGCGGGTGGAGGCACGCCATTCTCTCCGCAGTATGTTAATTTCAACCCGCCCAATCAGGCTTTCTGCCCAGATCCGAATGCGCTTTCCTGCACTGCGAACGCGTACGGCACGGTGGCTTATATCAACTATTCTCCGGACCGATTGAACAACTTTTCCTTTCGCCCGGAGATCTATGATGACCCGAACGGTTGGCGGACTGGCACCGGCGTTCCTACTCGCTTTTACGCGGCTACGCTCGGCTGGCAGCACTGGTTCTCGCCGCAATTTGAGATCCGCCCCGAGATCTCGTTTTGGCACTCCGAGGCCGGCCCTGGCTTCAATAGCGCCGTCAGTGGCACCTTCAATGGCGCCTTCAATGGCGGCACGAAGGCCGACATGTTTATGTTAGCTATGGACGCCATCATCCACTTTTAGCGAGACTTCGCCTCGGACCGGCTGAGACATGGCCAACGTGCTCTGCCGTGCCTGGCGACACCCAGGAATTCGCCATCGTGAACTACATCAACTATCAGGCGACGCCCAAGGACTCGTTCTCGTTGCGCGGCGAGTACATGGACGACGCCAACGGCCAGCGCACCGGCACGGCCACGCGCTACTTCGGCTTCGGCCTGAACTGGACGCACTACTTCAAGCAGAACGTCTTCATCCGGCCGGAGATGGTCTACTACCAGTCGCTGGACAATCCGGCCTTCCAGCAGGGCACCAAGAACACCCAGTTCGTGGCGGCGATGGATCTCATCATCCGCTTCTGACCTGGCCCCTCGCTGGGCATCGCGTGGCGCTCAAAAGCGCTGCGCGATGCCGGCGTAGATTTGGTACGGCGCCGCCGCCGGCACCAGGCCAATGTAGATGCCAAGGTCGAGCTGAAAGTTCGGTCTGGGGTTCCAGGCCACCGCGAAGTCGAGCGTGTAGATGTCGCGTACGTCCGGGCTGGTCGACCAGTTGGCGTAGAGCTCGGCATAGGCCGTCACGCCGGACACGACCTGGCGATTGACGTTGATCAGCGCCGGAAAGTTGACGTGATAACCGTTGTCGTTGGGATTCTTGAGCAGGTCGAGCTGGCCCATCAGGACCGTCGTGAAGCCGGCCGGCAGCGGCACCGCGAGCGGCACCGCCATGCCGCCCTCGACGAACCGGTTGCCGACGCCCTGCGGCGCCGTCGGCCACTTGCCGTAGGGCATCAGCGCGAGCGCCGGCCCGCCGCCTTCGTTACCGAACAGATTGATCTTGGCGCGGGTGATGACGTCGCCGAAGCCGTGGGCAGTGGTGCTGACGCCGGTGCTGCGGGTCGTGGTCGCAATGTTGTTGTAGGCCGAGAAATTCACCTCGACGTCGACATTGTTCAATACGCCGAGCTTGAGGGTCGGGTTGCCGAAAATCCACGCCGCGGTGTTTGTATCGGGCGTGCTGGTGTTGTCGTAGGTGTAGAAGAAGATGTCGCCTTCGTATTGAAAATGCCCGGCATCGACCGTGTAGGGCAGGTTCGACTTGGTTGGCCGGTCGGTGTTGAAGTCCCGCATCCGGTCGGTCGGCGTCGGATTGAACAGGGTGTATTGGCTCTTGTCCTGGGCGCTGGCGACGCCGGCGAGCAGGGCAGCACATGCACACGCGGCGCCGCCGACCCATCCGCTCGCCATTGACCTCTCCACCGCCCCGAGTGCGGATTCCTATGCCATTCCTATGGCTGGGCGACAACTGCCCGCTCGAATTCCTACGCCTGAGGGGCCTTGTATGCGGGGCTTCGGAGGAAATCCCCCGTGCTCGACCTGTTGCTCTGCGCCGGCTTCGCCCTGTTCTGCCTGCTGATCGCCTATGAACGCCTCTGCCATCGCCTCTGACACGATGCCGTCGCCCCCGAAGGACGCGCCACAGCCGCGCGAAATCCTGGTCGCGATCGCCATCATGCTCGCGGCACATCTGGCGATCGCACTTGCCGTCTGTCTCGTCCTGAAAGCCTGGGCAATCGACTGAGTCTCTCGAATCGAGGAGCGCTTACATGCTCGACATCATCCTAATCGCGGTCGGCTGCGGGCTCTTCGCCTTGGCGATCGCCTATGCCTACGCCTGCGACCGGCTGTGAGGGACCAATCATGCTGATCGAATACGTTCTCGGCGCCGCCGTCACGCTCGGCCTTCTCGGCTACCTGGTTTACGCGCTGCTGCGCCCAGAACGATTCTAGGCGAGCGGTTCGGGGGCAACATTTCATGACTATCAACGGTTGGCTTCAGATCGCGCTGTTCAGCGTGGTCATCGTCCTGCTCGTGAAACCGCTCGGCGGCTACATGACGAAGGTCTTCGCTGGCGAGCGGACCTTGCTCTCGCCCGTGCTCGGTCCGGTGGAGCGCGCGTTCTACCGACTGAGCGGCGTCGACGAGCGCACCGATCAGAATTGGGTGAGCTACGCGGTCTCGATGCTGCTGTTCAGCCTGGTGGGATTCCTTAGCCTTTACGCACTGCAGCGCTTCCAGGCGCTGATACCTTTCTTGAACCCGGCCGGGCAATCCGCGGTCGAGGAAGGCCTCGCCTTCAATACGTCGCTGAGCTTTACCACCAACACCAATTGGCAGTCCTACGTTCCCGAGACGACCATGAGTTACCTCGTCCAGATGGCGGGTCTCACGGTGCACAACTTCGTCTCCGCCGCGACCGGTATCGCGCTGGCGGTTGCCCTGGTTCGCGGCTTCGCCCGTCGTTCGGCCAAAGGCATCGGCAATTTCTGGGTCGATCTGGTGCGCTGCACCCTCTACATCCTGCTGCCGATCTCCATCTTCGTCGGTCTGTTCTTCGTCTGGCAGGGCATGCCGCAGAACCTCGGGGCCTACACCGAGGCAACGACGCTCGAGGGTGCCAAGCAGGTCATCGCCCAGGGTCCGGTGGCTTCCCAGGAAGTCATCAAGATGCTGGGGACCAACGGCGGCGGGTTCTTCAACGCCAACTCGGCTCATCCGTTCGAGAATCCCAACGCCGTCACGAACTTCGTCCAGATGGTGTTGATCTTTTCGATTGGTGCCGCCCTCACCAACGTCTTTGGCCGCATGGTCGGCGATCAGCGGCAGGGCTGGGCGGTGTTCGCGATCATGGGCGTGCTGTTCCTCGGCGGCGTCACGGTGGCCTATTGGGCCGAGGCTTCCGGCAATCCCGTCTACGCGTCGCTCGGCATCGACACGAACGCCTCGACGCTGCAGGCCGGCGGCAACATGGAAGGCAAGGAGATCCGCTTCGGTATTGCCAATTCCGCCCTGTTCGCCACGGTCACCACCGACGCCTCGTGCGGTGCCGTCAATGCCATGCACGACAGCTTCACGCCGCTCGGCGGCCTGATCCCGCTGTTCAACATCCAGCTGGGCGAGATCATCTTCGGCGGCGTCGGATCCGGTCTCTACGGCATGCTGCTGTTCGCCATCCTCGCGGTGTTCATCGCAGGCCTGATGGTCGGGCGCACGCCCGAGTATCTCGGCAAGAAGATCGAGGCCAAGGAAGTGAAGATGGCGATGCTGGCCATCCTTATCCTGCCGCTGTCGATCCTTGGCTTCAGCGCGATCGCCACGGTGGTCGATGCGGGCCTTGCCGGCCCGGCCAATCAGGGCCCGCACGGCTTCAGCGAGATCCTCTATGCCTACACGTCGGGCACCGGAAACAACGGCAGCGCCTTCGCTGGGCTCACCGCCAGTACGATATTCTACAACACGACCATCGGCTTCGCGATGTTCATCGGCCGCTTCCTGATGATCGT
>PLYQ01000041.1 GCA_003153415.1 Rhodospirillales bacterium
AACGCCGCGCTCAACCTCGCCGTCACCCCGCCCGCGGTGATCCTCATGGCCGGCCTGCAGGGCTCGGGCAAGACCACCACCAGCGGCAAACTGGCGAAGTTCCTTGCGGAACAGAAGAAGAAGCCGCTGCTCGCAAGCTGCGACGTTTACCGCCCGGCCGCGATCGAGCAGTTGCGCACCATTGCAGGTCAGTTGCAGGTCGATTTCTTCGAATCGGCGCCAGGACAAAAACCGCTGGAGATCGCGCTGGCGGCGCTCGATTACGCGAAGAAGCATTACAACGACGTGCTTATCGTCGACACCGCCGGCCGCCTGGCGATCGACGCCGCAATGATGCAGGAGATCGCGCAATTGCACGCCGCGCTCGGCCCGATCGAGACCCTATTCGTGGTCGACGCGATGCAGGGTCAGGACGCGGTCAATGTGGCCAAGGCCTTCAACGAGCGGCTGGCCGTCACTGGCATCGTGCTCACCCGTGTCGACGGCGACGCCCGCGGCGGTGCCGCGCTGTCGATGCGGGCCGTCACCGGCCGGCCGGTCAAGCTGATCGGCGTCGGCGAGAAGTTCGATGCACTCGAGCCCTTCCATCCCGACCGCATCGCCGGCCGCATCCTCGGCATGGGCGACATCGTCTCGCTGGTCGAGCGCGCCGCCGAGACGATCGACAAGGAAGACGCCGAGAAGCTCGCCGCCCGGGTCCGCAAGGGCCAGTTCGACATGGACGACCTGCTGAGCCAGCTCCGCCAGCTGCGCAAGATGGGCGGCCTGCAGGGGCTGATGGGCATGTTGCCGGGCGCCATGCAGGCCAAGGCTGCGATGTCGAAGGCCAAGATCGACGAGGGTCAGCTCAAGCGCCAGGAGGCGGTCATTCTTTCGATGACGCCCAAGGAGCGACGCAACCCCGACCTGATCCACGCCTCGCGCAAGAAGCGCATCGCCAAGGGATCGGGCGCACAGGTTCAGGACGTCAACAAGCTGCTCAAGCAGCACGCCGACATGCTGAAGATGATGAAAAGGGTCAACAAACTCGGAGAAAAGGGATTCATGCGCAGCCTGGGCGGCATGACGACGCCGCCGGGTTTCCCGCGCTGACGGACTTTTGAAACTTAAGAATCGGACGGATCGAAAGAGAGGATCTACAGAATGCTAGCCATCCGCATGACACGTCACGGCGCCAAGAAGCGGCCGTTCTTCCATATCGTGGTGGCCGACTCGCGCAGCCCGCGCGACGGCCGCTTCATCGAGAAGCTCGGCACCTACAATCCCCTGCTGCCGCGTGAGCACGCCCAGCGACTGACGCTCGACAAGGAGCGCATCGCCCATTGGCTCAAGGTCGGCGCCCAGCCGTCGGACCGCGTCGCCAGGTTCCTCGCCCAGGCGGAGATGATGAAGCCGCGCGAGCGCCGCGAGCAGACCAAGAAGCCGCTGCCGCGCAGCAAGACGGTTGAGCGGATGAAGGCTGCGGAAGCAGGTGCCGCGGCGGCTGCCGCCGCGCCGGCGCCGGCTCCGGCCGAGGCCGAGAAGGAGGCCGCGGCCACCTGATGAGCAAAGGCCGCGTCCTGCTGGGCGTCGTTGCGGCGCCGCACGGCGTACGCGGTCTGGTACGCGTCAAGAGCTTCACGGAGGATCCGATGGCGGTCGGAAAATACGGCCCGCTGTCGGACGAGACGGGGACGAAGAAGTACCGGGTCGAGGCCCTCAGCGCCGCTCGTGGTGCTGTCCTGGCCCGGATCGAGGGTGTAGCCGATCGCAATGCGGCCGAGGCGATACGAGGTTTGCGGCTCTATGTGGAGCGCGAGCGTCTGCCGGCGGCGGGCGAGCGGGAGTGGTACGAGGCGGACCTGGTCGGTCTTGCCGCGGTCGGCCGGGACGGGCGGGATTGGGGAAAGGTGATTGCCTTCCACGATTTCGGCGCCGGGCTGACGATGGAAGTGTCGGGTGGAGCGGCATCGAAGAGTTCGCTGATGCTGCCCTTCACCGATGAGGTGGTGCCCGAGATCGACGTCGAGGGCGGCAAGCTGGTGGTCGAACCGCCGGCGGGTCTGCTGGCGGGCGGCGCAACGACGGAGGAATGAGGCAACGTGTGGCGCGCGACGGCGCTGACGCTTTTCCCGGAGATGTTTCCGGGCCCGCTAGGCGAGAGCCTGGCCGGCAAGGCATTGAAAGAAGGGCTGTGGGAGCTGTCGGCAGTCGACATCCGGCGGTTCGCCAAGGATCGCCACAGTACGGTAGACGATGCTCCGTTCGGCGGCGGCGCCGGCATGGTGCTGAAGCCCGACGTGCTGTCGGCGGCAATCGACGCGGTGACCCAGGGATCAAGGGGGCCGAGAGTGCCGAATATCCTGCTGTCGCCGCGCGGCGCGCCATTCACTCAGGCGCGCGGGCGGCAGCTGGCGGCGGGGCCGGGCGTGGTGCTGGTGTGCGGACGGTTCGAGGGCGTTGACGAGCGCGTCATCGAGGCCCACGCGCTGGAGGAGATTTCGGTCGGCGATTTCGTGCTTTCGGGCGGCGAGATCGCGGCCATGGCGGTGATGGATTGCTGCGTGCGGCTGCTGCCCGGCGTGATGGGCGAGCCTCAATCGGCGAGCGAGGAGAGTTTCGAGGACGGATTGCTGGAGTACCCGCATTACACCCGGCCGGCGACGTGGGCCGGCCCCGACGGAACCGAGCGGCGCGTGCCGGAGGTTCTGGTCTCGGGCCACCACGGCAAGGTCGCCGAGTGGCGGGCAAAACAGCGGGAAGAGATCACGCGGCGGCGGCGGCCCGATTTATGGGAGCGTCGTGCGGCCGCAAAGGGAAACGAAGAGAAGTGACGAAAGGATGGATGCGATGAACATTCTAGACGCGATCGGCCAGGCGACGGTCGACAAGGTACAAAGCGAGCGGCCGGTGCCGCGCTTCGAGGCGGGCGATACGCTGCGCGTGCACGTCAAGGTGCAGGAAGGCAGTCGCGAGCGCCTGCAGGTCTTCGAAGGTGTCTGCATCGGCCGTAAGAACGCCGGCGTGAACTCCTCGTTCACAGTGCGCAAGATCAGCTTCAACGAAGGCGTCGAGCGCGTGTTCCCGCTCTACGGCCCGCTGATCTGGGAGATCGAGGTCGTCCGCAAGGGCGTGGTGCGGCGCGCCAAGCTCTATTACCTGCGCGACCTGCGCGGCAAGGCGAGCCGAATTTCCGAGGACGTCGAGGCCCAGCGCGAGCTGGTCGCCGAGCAGGCCGAAGAACAGGCCAAGCGGCCGCGGCGCGAAAAGCTCAAGAAGGAAAAGCCCAAGGAAGAGAAAACGGTCCGCGCCGCCAAGGGCGGCGGCGGAAAGAAGTAGGCGCATCATGGCGTTCCGCAAGAAGTCGGCCACGCCGGCGCCTCCCCCGCCACTCCCGCGCACCCTGTTCGAGAAGATCTGGGATTCCCACATCGTCGATCGTCAGGACGACGGCACCTGCGTGATCTACATCGACAAGCATCTGGTGCACGAAGTGACCAGCCCGCAGGCGTTCGAGGGTCTGCGCATGGCAGGCCGGCCGGTGCGCCGGCCCGACGCCACCATCGCGGTGGCCGACCACAACACGCCGACCAAAGACCTCGACCAGGGCATCACCGACGAAGAGTCGCGCATCCAGGTCGAGACGCTGGAGAAGAACGTCGCCGAGTTCGGCGTGCCCTATTTCAGCATGACCGACGCCCGGCGCGGCATCGTGCACGTGATCGGGCCCGAGCAGGGCCTGACCCTGCCGGGCATGACGATCGTGTGCGGCGACAGCCACACCTCGACGCACGGCGCGTTCGGCGCGCTCGCTTTCGGCATCGGCACCTCCGAGGTCGAACACGTGCTGGCTACCCAGACGGTGATCCAGCGGCCTGCCAAGAACATGCGCGTGGCGATCGAAGGCAACATGCCGATCGGCGTCACCGCCAAGGATCTGATCCTGGCGGTGATCGGCCGCCTCGGCACCGCCGGCGGCACCGGCTACGTCATTGAATATGCCGGCCGCGCCATCCGCGAGCTCACGATGGAAGGCCGCATGACGGTCTGCAACATGTCGATCGAGGCGGGCGCGCGCGCCGGCCTGATCGCGCCGGACGAGACGACCTTCAAGTACCTCGAAGGCCGGCCCTTCGCGCCCAAGGGCGGCGCCTGGGACCTGGCGCTCGGTCAATGGCGACGACTGCCGAGCGATCGCGGCGCGGTGTTCGACAGCCAGCTCGACCTGCTGGCCTCGGACATCCCGCCGATGGTCACCTGGGGCACCAGCCCGCAGGATGCGCTGCCGATCACCGATGTGGTTCCCGACCCGGCCAACGCGCCGGATGAGAACCGCCGCGAGGCCTGGGCGCGTTCGCTCGCCTATATGGGCCTGACGCCGGGCACCCGGCTGGTCGACGTGCCGATCGATCGCGTGTTCATCGGCTCCTGCACCAACGGCCGCATCGAGGATCTGCGCGCGGCGGCCGAGATTGCGCGCGGCCGCAAGGTCGCTTCGACCGTGTCGGCCATGGTCGTACCGGGCTCCGGCCTGGTGAAGGCCGAGGCCGAGCGGGAAGGTCTGGACAAGATCTTCCTCGAGGCGGGCTTCGAATGGCGCGAGCAGGGCTGCTCGATGTGCCTGGCGATGAACGCCGACCGGCTCGAGCCCGGCCAGCGCTGCGCCTCGACCTCGAACCGCAACTTCGAAGGCCGCCAGGGCCGCGGCGGGCGCACCCATCTGGTGAGCCCGGCAATGGCCGCCGCCGCCGCCATCAAGGGTACCTTGGCCGACGTCCGCGACTTCCAATAGCGGTCCCTGAACGACCAGTGTTAACGTAGCGGGCGGTGCAGCAATGCACCGCCCGATTTCTTTGGGGAGAAAGAAGTCTCCATGGCAACCGCTCCGCCGCCGCCCGACTGGGCCAACGGGCAACAGATCGCTTCCGTCGAGGTCGGCCCACCTGCCGGTTTCTGGATTCGATTCGTGGCCGCCATGATCGATGGGCTGATCCTGATCGCCGCAATCTCAGTCATCGTCGGCATTGTCATCACCTTCTTGGCGCTGTCCGGCAACTGGGTAGACGACGATGGTACTGTCGCGACCATCCTCAGCATCATCGTCGCCGTGGTAGCCATCATCGTGATTGGCTGGCTCTACGAGGCGCTGATGACCAGTTCGGCGCGCGGCGCCACCCTCGGCAAGCAGGCAGTGGGCGTGCGCATCGTGCGGGCCGACGGCGCGCAGCTCTCGTTCGGCCGCGCCACCGCCCGCCATTTCCTGAAGGCGATGATCACCCCAATGGTGCCGTTTGCCATCGGCTACCTGCTGGCGGCTTTCACCGCACGCAAGCGGGCGTTGCACGACTTCATGGCCGACACCTTCGTGATAAAATCACGCTGACGACTTCTAGAAGGAGACCGCCGTGAGCATTCCGAACTCCGGGCCTGCCGCACCGCCGCCGCCGGTGTGGGACGCGCGGCCCCCGGGCACGGCCAACACGGGCTATGGCGGCTTCTGGATCCGCGTCGTGGCCTACATCATCGACGCCATCCTGCTCAGCGTCGCCAGCGGCATCGTCGGCTCGGTATTCGGCTTCAACATCTTCGCGCCCGATTGGGATCACTTCGAACCTGCGGCAAACGGCATCTCGCTGGTGATCGGCTGGCTCTATTTCGCCCTGCTGGAAAGCTCCGAGCGCGGCGCCACGGTCGGCAAGATGGCGGTGGGCCTGCGGGTCGTCACCGACCAGGGCCAGCGGCTCAGTTTCATGAACGCCACCGGCCGCTACTTCGCGAAGTTCATCTCGGCCATCATCCTGTGCATCGGCTTCATCATGATCGCCTTCACCGACAAAAAGCGTGGCCTGCACGACATGATTGCCGGCACTCTCGTGATCAAGGTGCGTTGAACAAAGGAGGCGACGATGAGCGATCCGAACCAGGGCGGCCTGCCACCGCCGCAGCCGCAACCGCCGCCAGGCACGAGCGACATACTGAGCAACATTCCTCAGCTCGTTTACCTGCTCTTCTTCGCCGGCTTCGTGATCGCGCCGGCGGCGCTGATCGCGGTCGTCCTGGCCTACGTCAATCGCGACGGGGCAAGTCCGCTGGCCCGTTCGCACTACGACTTCCAGATCTCGACCTTCTGGCGGGGCCTCGCACTCATGGTCGTGGGCGTGATTCTGGCCTTCTTCCTGGTCGGCTGGCTGGTGCTCCTGTTCTGGCTGATCTGGACGGTGATCCGGCTGGTCAAAGGCTTCACCAACCTCAGCAGGAACCTGCCCATGTCGGACACGATCGGCTGGGGTTTCGGCTGATCCGGGGTCCAGCCCGGGCCGCTTGACCCGGGCGGCGAAAGCCCGTTTATTCCGGCGTTTCCTGAGAGGACCCCATGGAAAAATTCACGACGCTCCGCGGCGTCGCCGCGCCGCTGCCGATGGTCAATGTCGACACCGACATGATCATCCCCAAGAACTTCCTCAAGACCATCAAGCGCACCGGCTTGAAGGAGGGGTTGTTCTACGAAATGCGCTGGACGGCGGATGGCCAGAAGAAGGACTTCATCCTCGACCAGCCGGCCTACCAGAACGCCAAGATCATCGTGGCGGGCCCCAACTTCGGCTGCGGCTCGAGCCGCGAGCACGCCCCCTGGGCGCTGCTCGACTTCGGCATCCGCTGCGTCATCTCCGAGGATTTCGCCGACATCTTCTACAACAACTGCTTCAAGAACGGCGTCCTGCCGATCAAGATGCCGAAGGAGATCATCGCCAAGCTGATGGACGATGCGAGCCGCGGCTCCAACGCCATCATCGAGATCGATCTCGAGAAGCAGGAAATCAAGGGCCCCGACGGCGGCACCGTGCATTTCGACATCGACCCGTTCCGCAAGCACTGCCTGTTGAACGGCCTCGACGACATCGGGCTCACCATGGAGAAGAAGCCGGCGATCGATGACTTCGAGAAGAAGCAGAAAGAAGCCCAGCCGTGGCTGCACGCCGCGGAATAGTCATCTAGCCGAAGAGAAGAAAACCAATGGCGTCGAACCGCAATCTGCTGGTGCTGCCCGGTGACGGCATCGGCCCCGAAGTCATGAACGAAGTGCGCAAGGTCATCGCCTGGATGGGCAAGAAGCGCGCCGTCGGCTTCGACATCACGGAAGACGTGGTGGGCGGCGCCGCGCTGGACAAATACGGCGTGCCGCTCTCCGACGACGCCATGAAGACCGCGCTGGAAGCCGATGCCGTGCTGTTCGGCTCGGTTGGCGGACCGAAGTGGGACAATGTCGAGTTCTACAAGAAGCCCGAACGCGGCCTGCTGCGGCTGCGCAAGGAGATGGACCTCTTCGCCAACCTGCGCCCGGCCAAGGTGTTCGACGCGCTGATCGATGCCAGTTCGCTCAAGCCCGAGATCGTCAAGGGCCTCGACATCATGATCATCCGCGAGCTAACCGGCGGCGTCTATTTCGGCGAGCCGCGCGGTCGCACGACGCTGCCCAACGGCGAATTCGAGGCGGTCGACACGCAGCGCTACAAGACCAGCGAAATCCGCCGCGTCTGCGCCGTCGCCTTCGAACTGGCGCGCAAGCGCAAGAACAGGGTCTGCTCCTCGGAGAAGGCCAACGTCATGCACACCGGCGTGCTGTGGCGCGAGGAGGCAACCAAGCTGCACAAGGAAAGCTACAGCGACGTTGCGCTGAGCCACATGTACGCCGATGCACTCGCCATGCAGCTGCTGCGCTCGCCCAACCAGTTCGACGTCATCGTCACCGACAAACTGTTCGGCGACATCCTGTCGGACGAGGCTTCGATGCTGACCGGCTCGCTCGGCATGCTGCCCTCGGCCACGCTCGGAGCACCCGAAGCGACCGGCCGGCGCAAGGCACTGTACGACC
>PLYQ01000146.1 GCA_003153415.1 Rhodospirillales bacterium
CAAGAACTACATCCGCAAGGGCAAGATGTGGGAGGCCTTCGAGAGCAAGGTGCGTCCCGTCCTGCTGATCGACGAGATCGACAAAGCCGACATCGAATTCCCCAACGACCTTCTGCTCGAACTCGACCGCATGGAATTCTACGTCTACGAGACTGGCGAGACCATCAAGGCGGCGATCCGTCCGATCATCCTGATCACCTCGAACAACGAGAAGGAGTTGCCGGACGCCTTCCTGCGCCGCTNNTCCGAACTGCTCGACTGGCTGAAGCTGCTGCTCAACGAAGACATACCGCCCGAAGCGCTGAAGGAAAAAGACCCGACCAAGCTGATCCCGCCGCTGCACGGCGCCCTGCTCAAGAACGAGCAGGACGTCCACCTGTTCGAACGCCTGGCGTTCCTGGCGCGCAGAGAGAGTAGGAACTAGGGTTGTCTTTGAAGAGCGACGGCGGATTGCTGCTTTACATACGCCGATGTCGGCCTACGCGTCCTCGCCTAACCACTTCTCTTAGCTTTGTTCTCGCGGTAATCGGGTGACAACAGTTAATGAATAAGTAATACTTCAGGCGTGAACCAGCTCAATTCGAGGTAAAATGGAGAATCCGAACTCTGCAATCACCGATAGGCTCTTTGCTGTTGGTGTTGAGGTCGTTGTTGTTTCCGATCTCGATACGGGCGAAGTGACTGGACCGGGCCAAACCCAGGCACGCTATATGGTTCAACAGGATCGGATGGCGCGACACTGTGAGCACTCTGATGCTAATTTAGAGAAAATGCCGTGCGACGTTAATAGGCGCGAAATAGGCTACGAAATGCGCATCAAGGCTGAACGCGATGGCGCGGAGCGTTGCGTTGAAGTGAAATTCTATTCAGGTGGATTGTTGCCGAACGGAGTCAGACGTCCACGAGGTGGGCGTATCCGCGTTTATAAGAGCTGCAATAAAGTTGCTTGAACTGATTTTATGGAAGAGACCATTAAACGCGAGGACATTGAGAAAGCTGGCAACAGCCTAATCATCTATTCCTCGATATCGCTTTTGTTCAATGCGTTGAAATTCTCAACGGGGAATATTCATGACTTTCCGATTATAGTAACCGATCAGAAACTGGCAGCGGGTGTTGTAACGTCTGTTGCGCTGTATTTCTTCCTTTATTTCATCCTTCTACTCTTGCGGTCCTATCTACTCGAGAGCGCAGCTAGCTACTCAGAATCGCTCGCCCTGATCGACAAGGCCGTGGAAAAAAGGGCGGGCACCTCAGTTGGAGGCACGCCCGTTCATGACCTTGTAATTGCGGATATTAGGGCCAAGATCAATTCGGAAACGGCCCGCTATAGAGTGTTTACTGGCGCTTTCGTGGCGTTGACACAATTTGTGCCGATAACACTTGGCCTATTGGCATTGGGATTTGGTTGGCAATCGCTCATCTATCTCTTTTCGGCATTTTTTGCGCTATTCTGACGATCCGATCGTTTGTGAGGTGAATTTGTGCAGAGGGCCTTCTTCCCTGTCGCGTTAGGCGTGTGTTTTGCGCTGAGTTTGGCTCGCACAGAGACCGCAATGATTTCGCCTGCTGCCGCCCAAACCACCGACATCGACGCCTTCAAGGATACCGGCGACCAGGACAAGCTGCATTCGGCCTCGGGCTTCATCTGTCCGCTCTTCATCGGCCATTTCGAGCGCGACGCCTATGGCGAGCGCGATCCGTCGCTGGCCGCGGATTTCTGCGCCTATTCGGCGATCGACGGCGTCTACGGCACGATCACGCTGACGCCGCTGAAGACCGCCTATGACCCCAAGACCGCGCTGGCGCCGGAATTCGCCGAGCAGGAAGGCATCGGCGGCCGGCTGATCGGCGAGCGCACCATGATGATCGGCGGCGGCGCGGCGCCGATCTCGGTCTATTCGCGGACCTACGAAACCGCGGCACTGGAGACGCTGCACTACCGCATCCAGTTCGCCAGCGGCACGGTCGGCGCATGGGCGGTCGAGGCGACGGTCGAGTTCGCCACACCGCGCGACGACGACAAGCGGCGCGACTTCCTCAACGCAGTCTTCACCGAAGCACTGGTCCACATCGCCAAGGTGGCGCCGCCGACCGGACCGGTGATCCCGGTGGAGCCGGTTGCCGCACCCGCTACACCCCCGGCGCCGGTGCCGCCCGCGCCCCATTAACGGCGCAAAGTCCGGGATTTCACGAAACGCCGTTTTCGCCTTAGACTTGGCTACCGCTATTCGCCGCCTGAGAAGGTTCACCCATGTTCTTCCAGTTCTTCGACGAGCTCCGCTCCGCCAAGATTCCCGTCACGCTCAAGGAATATCTCGCGCTGATGGACGCGATGGACAAGGACGTCATCGATATGAAGATCGAGGAGTTCTACTTCCTGTCGCGCACCGCGCTGGTGAAGGACGAACGCAACCTCGACAAGTTCGACCAGGTCTTCGGCCATGTCTTCAAGGGCCTCGAAGGGCTGGACGCTTCGTTGCTGGCGCAGATCCCGGAAGAATGGCTCAAAGCCCTGACCGAGAAATTCCTCTCCGAAGAGGAGAAGAAGATGATCGAGGCGGCCGGCGGCTGGGACAAGCTGATGCAGCAGCTCAAAGAGCGCATGGAAGAACAGAAGAAGCGCCACGAGAAAGGCAACAAGGCCATCGGCACGGGCGGCACCTCGCCGTATGGCAATGGCGGCTACAATCCCGAAGGCGTGCGCATCGGCCAGGACAAGTCGCGCCATGGCAAGGCGGTCAAGGTCTGGGACAAGCGCGAATACAAGAACCTCGACGATTCGGTCGAGCTCGGCACCCGCAACATCAAGGTGGCGCTGCGCCGCTTGCGCAAATGGGCCCGCCAAGGCGCCGAGGTCGAGCTCGACCTGCCCGGCACCATCAAGGACACGGCCAACAAGGGCTATCTCGACCTCAAGCTGATTCCGGAACGCCACAACACCGTGAAGGTGCTGCTGTTCTTCGACATCGGCGGCTCGATGGACGCGCATATCAAGCTCTGCGAGGAGCTTTTCAGCGCCGCCAAGACCGAATTCAAGCACATGGATTTCTACTATTTCCACAATTGCCTGTACGAGAGCGTGTGGAAGGACAATCGCCGCCGCCACAACGAAAAGCTCAACACCTGGGACGTGATCAACAAGTATCCGCGCAACTACAAGATCATCTTCGTCGGCGACGCCACCATGAGCCCCTACGAAGTCACCTATCCGGGCGGCAGCGTCGAACATTGGAACGAAGAGCCGGGCGCCATCTGGCTCGACCGCGTCACGACCATGTTCGAACATGCCGTGTGGCTGAACCCGGTGGCCGAGAAGCACTGGGAATACACGCCGTCCATCGCCCTGATGAGCCAGCTCCTCAACGGCCGCATGTTCCCGCTGACGCTCGGCGGACTGGACAAGGCGATGCGGGAACTCAATCGCTGAGATGAGCGCACGCGCGGGCGGCGCCAGCGTGCGTGCCGCGACCAAGGCCGATGCGGACAGCCTTAGCGCAACTCTGGCGCGGGCGTTTCACGACGATCCGGTTACCGCGCATTTGATTCCCGATGAGGCCAAACGCGCCCGCGCGCTGCCGCGGATGTTCAAGCTGCTCTTCAAGCTCGGCCTGCCGCATGGCGCCTGCTTCGTGACCAGCGGCTATGAGGCGGTGACGCTGTGGCGGCCGCCGAATGGCTGGCACGTGCATGTCTGGGATTACATCGTCAACGCGCCGGAGCTGCTCGGCATCTTCGGCATGGGCGTGTTCAACGTCATGAGCACGATGGACCGGATCGAGAAACTCCATCCGCACGAACCGCACTGGTACCTGCAAACCATCGGCACCGATCCTGTGATGCAGGGCAAGGGCTATGGCGGTCTGATCCTGCGCGACCAACTGGCGAAAGCCGATGCATCTGGCGTGCCCTGCTATCTGGAATCCAGCAAGGACACGAACCTGCCGATCTACAAGAGCTTCGGCTTCGAAGTGACCGGCGAGATCAAGATACCCAACGGCCCGACGCTATGGCCGATGTGGAGAAAGGTGCCGATGTAGCGTATTGCACAGGCCATCCAATCCTGTTCCGATGCGCCCAGCACAATCGGGAGCCCGCCATGATCCAGGTCCATCATCTCAACAATTCGCGCTCGCAGCGCATTCTCTGGATGCTGGAAGAGCTTGGCCTCCCCTACGAGATCAAGCCCTACCAGCGCCTGCCGTCCATGCAGGCGCCGCCCGAACTGCGCGCCGTGCATCCGCTCGGCAAGTCACCGGTGATCACCGATGGCGACAAGACCATCGCCGAGTCAGGCGCGATCATCGAGTATCTCAACGAGGCCTACGGCGCGGGAAAGCTGGCGCCGCCGCCCGGCACGCCCGAGCGCCTGCACTACACCTATTTCACGCACTATGCCGAAGGCTCGCTGATGCCGCTTCTGTTCATGAAGCTGGTGTTCAGCCGCATTCCGGGCCGCCTGCCCTTCTTCATGCGCCCCATCGGACGGGCCATCACCGCTGGCGCCAACAAGACCCTGCTCGATCCGCAGATCGGCAATCACTTCATGTTCCTCGAGGGCGAGCTCGCCAAGCGCACCTGGTTCGCCGGCCCCGACTTCACCGCCGCCGACATCCAGATGAGCTTCCCGCTCGAGGCCGCTTCCGCACGAGCGCCGACCATCCGGCAGATGCCAAAGCTCGCCTCCTTCCTCGATCGCATCCAGGCCCGGCCAGCCTACAAGCGCGCTCTTGAAAAGGGCGGCTCATACGAATTGATGAAATAGGAAACGACTATGGCCCTACCCGCTCTGCTCAGCGACACGCTGTCGATCCCCGTGGTCGGCGCGCCGCTGTTCATCGTCTCCAACCCTGATCTGGTGATCGAGCAGTGCAAGGCGGGCATCGTTGGCGCCTTCCCGGCGCTGAACGCGCGGCCCAAGGAGATGCTGGAGACCTGGCTGCAGCGCATCACGACGGAACTCGCTGAGTACAAGCGCAAACACCCGGAGAAGAAGGTGGCGCCCTTCGCGGTCAACCAGATCGTGCACAGCTCCAACGATCGCCTGCAGCACGACGTCGAGCTCTGCGAGAAATACAAGGTGCCGATCCAGATCACCTCGCTGCGCGCACCCGACGACGTCGTGAAGTCGGCCAAGCGCTACGGCTGCCTGGTGTTCCATGACGTCACCAACGTCACCCACGCCAAGCGCGCCCTACAAGCGGGCGTTGATGGCCTGATCCTGGTATGCGCCGGCGCCGGTGGCCATGCCGGCCGGCTGTCGCCCTTCGCCCTGGTGCCGGAAGTGCGTCAGTTCTACGACGGCTGCCTGCTGCTCTCGGGATCGATCGCCAACGGCGCCTCTGTGCTGGCCGCGCAAGCGATGGGCGCCGACCTCGCCTATCTCGGAACGCGCTTCACCGCCAGCAAGGAAGCCAACGCGACCGACGGCAACAAGCAGTGCATCATCGAGTCGAGTGGCGAGGAGATCGTCTACACCAACCTCTTCACCGGCGTGNNGGCGTGCACGGCAACTATCTCAAGCGCAGCGTCGCGGCGGCCGGCCTCGATCCGGATGCGCTACCGGAGGCCGACAAGAGCAAGATGAATTTCGGCTCGGGCGGCAACTCCAAGGCCAAGGCGTGGCGCGACATCTGGGGCGCGGGCCAGGGCGTCGGCCAGATCTTCGACGCACCGCCTGCTGCCGAGATCGTGGCACGGCTCAAGGCTGAGTACGAGGCCGCCCGGGCCGCGCTGTTCGCTGGTGAGACCGTGCCGACAAGGCTGAAGCAAGCCGCGGAATAGGGTATAGCAGCGGCGCATGATTCGCCGCCTTTATGACTGGATAATCCGCCTCGCCGGTTCCCGCTATGCCATTCCCGCCATGGGTGTGGTGTCGTTCGCTGAAAGCTCGTTCTTCCCCCTCCCGCCCGACGTGATGCTGGTCCCCATGGTGCTGGCCAACAGGACCAAGGCATTCAGGATCGCAGCGGTGTGCACGGTGTGCTCCGTGCTGGGCGGATTGCTGGGCTATGCCATCGGCTTCTATTTCTTCGAAACGATCGGCGGCTGGNNACAAGCTGGTGACGATCGCTTCAGGTGCTGCGCACTTTGATCTCTTCACTTTCGTGTGGGCGTCGATCGTGACGCGTGGCGCGCGCTTCTTCGTCGTGTCAGCGTTGTTGTGGAAATACGGCGAGCCGATCCGCGCCTTCATCGAACAACGCCTCACTCTGGTCACATGTGTCTTCTTGATTGTGCTGGTTGGCGGCTTTGTCGTCGTACGTTACCTTTTCTGAGTCCAATCCATGCTTGAACGCCTGCCACTCCCCAGCCAACTCGGCCTGTTCGCCTTCCTGGGCAGCGGCGCACTTCTGGGCGGCGTGTACTATTTCCAATACGTCGTTGGCCTCGCGCCCTGCGAGATGTGCTACTGGCAGCGCTATCCGCACATGGTGGCGATCGTGGCCGGCCTTGCCGCTGTTGCGTCCTTCGCGCGGCCGCGTCTCGCGCTCGTCTTGGCGCTGACGGCGATCTCGGCACTGCTCGTCACAGCCGGCCTCGGCGTCTTCCACGCCGGCGTCGAATATCACCTGTGGCAAGGGCCTCAGTCATGCTCCGGCACGATTCCCCGCGGACTGTCATCCGAGCAGCTCAAGAAATTCCTGCTAGGCCAGGCGATGGTGCGTTGCGACGCCCCGGCCTGGAAGATGTGGGGCGTCTCGATGGCCGGCTGGAACGCCCTCCTGTCGGGAGGCCTCGCCCTCCTGCTCGCTTCGCGCGTGGCCGGCTGGATCAGGCCGCTGCGATGAGAGGCCCAAGTCGCACCGGCGAGGTCCGCAATCCCGGCGATCCCGACCCGCGCCAACTGGTCGAGCGCGTGATCAGGGTCGACCAGGCGGGGGAATTCGGCGCGGTGCGCATCTACGAAGGCCAGCTCGCGGCCCTGCGCTGGACCGGGCGGCAGCATGGCGACGCCCACGCCAAGATCGCCGTCATGGCCCGCGCCGAGCGCGAGCACCGTGCTACCTTCGACCGCCTAATCGCCGAGCGCCGCGTTCGACCGACGATACTGTCGCCACTCTGGAGCATGGCGGGCTTCGCACTGGGCGCAGCAACCGCCCTGATGGGCGACAAGGCTGCGATGGCCTGCACGGTGGCGATCGAGGAGACGATCGACGAGCACTATGCGAGCCAGGCCGCGGCGCTGGGCGACGACGAGACGGAGCTCGGGACCACCGTCGAGAAATTCCGCGCCGACGAGATCGCCCACAAGGACGAGGCGCTGGCAGCGGGTGCCGAGCAGGCGCCCGGCTACACGGCGTTGACCACCGCCATCAAGGCAGGCTCGCGGCTTGCGATCTGGTTGTCGACGCGGATTTGAGCGAAACGATCAGTTCTGATCGAGTTCGCTGTCCCAATACAGGAAGTCACGCCAGCTCTCGTGCAGGTAGCCGGGCGGGAAGGCGCGGCCGTTCTCCTGCAGCTCCTGCGTCGTCGGCTCGAGCGGCGCGCGCTGCAGGAACATGCCGATCTCGCGCACCAGCCGGTTGCCCTTCAGGAGATTGCACGGGCTGCAGGCGGTCACGACATTGTTCCACAGCGTGCGCCCGCCGCGCGATTTCGGCACGACATGGTCGAACGTCAGCTCATTGGTCGCAAAGTCGCCGCCGCAATACTGGCAATGGAAGCGATCGCGCAGGAAGACGTTGAACCGCGTGAAGGCCGGACGGCGCGCCGCCGGGACATATTCCTTGAGCGCAATGACGCTCGGTAGCCGCATCTCGACCGACGGGCTGTGGATCTTGCGCTCGTACTCGGAAATGACGCTGACGCGATCGAGAAAGACCGCCTTCACGGCGTCCTGCCAGGACCAGATCGACAAGGGAAAATACGACAACGGCCGAAAGTCGGCGTTGAGCACCAGCGCGTGGCAGGACTCAAGGCCCGGCGACACGGCTAGCCTCGCGGCCGTTGGCAGGGACTACTGGGAAAGTCGATGCGGTCGAAGGGTTGGGCGAACATAGCGCGCATTGTGGCAAAGTTTTTTAGAAACACAATATGTCGGTAGGCCAGCGGTAGGGCGGTCATCGACATGCCATCGAACCATAATATAGTCGTCCCAGGGAGGAACCTTTGGACACCACCATACGCACCCAGCCTGCGACAGGCTTTCCGCTGCCCGCCGGCGACCTCGAGTCGCTGGGCTTTCGCAAAAGCCAGATCGATCGCCTTACCGCGCTGATCGAACGCCACATCGCCGAGGGCCGATATCCCGGCTGCCAGATCGCCTTGGCCCGCCACGGCAAGCTCGCGCTCTCCAGGAGCTTCGGCAACGCCGTCACCCAGCCGGCATCGCGCGCTGCGGCCGACGATACGCTGTGGCTGCTCTATTCCAACACCAAGGTGGTGACCGCCGTCGCCCTGTGGGCGCTGGCCGAGCGCGGCCTGTTCTCCTTCTCCGACAAGGTCGCCGATCACGTGCCGGAGTTCGCCAAGAACGCCAAGGGCAACATCACGATCCACCAAGTCATCACCCACCAAGCCGGCTTCCCCAATGCGGTTGTCGGCAAGGACGCCTGGGCCGACCACAAGCGGCTGCGCGAAGTGGTCTGCAACTTCCCGCTCGAGTGGTCGCCCGGCTCGAAGGTCCACTACCATGGCCTGACCGCGCATTGGACCTTGGGCGTGCTGATCGAGGCGGTGACCGGGAGAGACTTCCGCGATGTCATCCGCGAGACCGTGTGCGAGCCGCTCGGGCTCGGCCGTGAGCTCTACGTCGGCCTGCCGGAGAGCGAATACGGCCGCACCTCCGACATGCACGAACCGAAGCCGGCCGGTGAAGGCTTCCAGCCGAGCGCCGACGTCAACACCGCCGACTGGCGCAAGTCCGGCGCGCCGGGCGGCGCAGGCTTCGGCACGGCGCGCGCCATGGCCGCGCTCTATCAGATGATGCTGGCCGGCGGCGAACTCAACGGCACGCGCATCGTTTCGCCGCGCCTGCTGCAATACGCCATTCGTAACCACACCGGCGACCGGATCGACGAGTATATGGGCATGCCCATGCATCGCGGACTGGGGCCACACCTCCGCGGCATGACCGACAACGTCCGCGGGCTGGGCGGTTTCGCCAGTCCGCGCGCCTTCGGCCACGGCGGCGTCGGCACCTCCTATTGCTGGGGCGACCCCGACTCGGGCGTGTCGTTCGCCTACATCACCAACAACCGCGTCCCCGATCCTTGGCACAGCAAGCGGCTGGACCATGTGGCGAACCTGGTACACACGGCGATCCTCTAGCGGCCGAGCCGCTCGCGCGCACCGGCTTCCGAACCAAGAGATGCGGCCGCCAGCGCAAGGGCTGCGGCCGACAGGATGAAGACGGCGGCATAGCCGTCGGTGAAGTCGTGCAGCAGGCCGCCGATCCAGGCGCCGAAGAAGCCGCCGAGACCCATGCCAATGCTGATCAGACCGTAAATGCGGCCGAAATGGGCGCCGCGATAGCGCAGTGTTGCGAGAGTCGAGATCATCGGCCCGCGCGAGCCCATGCTGCCGCCGAACAGCAGCACGTAGAGCCACAGCCAGATATCGTCGTGAGGCCCGCGCACCAGGGCGAGCGCGCCGACGCCTGCGATCGAGCAGGCATAGGCAAGGACCGCGGCAAGGCGTCGGCCGCCGCGGTCGGCAAGCCAGCTGAAGCCGACCATGCCGAGGGGCGTCAGGAAGCCCGCAACAGCGAGCGCGCGGGCGGCGTAGGCGCCGTCCATGCCGCGCTCCAGCAGGTAGACCATGGCCTGTGGCACCAGCGAGAAGATGCCGACCGAGGTCAGGCCGAAGGAAAAGGTCAATGCCCAGAATGGCCATTCGCGTATCGCCTCACCGACAGTCGGGCCGGCGCCGGTCGAGGCATGCAGCCGGGCGGGCCCCAGCGCGCCGAGTTCGATACGCCGCCATGGCAGGACGAGCAGCAACGGGATGAAGGCAGCGCTCGCGAGCGCAAAGACGATATAGGCCTGGCACCAGCCTTGGGTGACGATCAAATGCTGGGCGAGTGGAAACACCACGATGGCCCCAGCACCCGACGACGACCAGGCGACGGCCAGCGCCACGCCGAGACGACGCGAAGGAAACCAGCGGCCGAGCAGCGACGAGCTCAGCACGCCGCCCAGCGACGCGCCGCCGAAGCCCATGACGATGCCGAGACCGAGGTAGAGATGCCAAATTTCCGTCGCCTGCGAGGCGCTGGCGGTGGCTAGTGCAGCAGCCGACATGCCGATGACGGTGAGCGTGCGCAGGCCGAAGCGATCGACGATCCAACCGGCAAGTGGCGCGCCGGTGCCGCCGGCCAGCAACGCGAAACTGTAGATCACCGTAACCGAGCTGCGGCTGGCATCGAATGCATGTTGGAGAGCGGGCACGAACACGACAAACGAATCGCTGATCGAGCGGCTTGCCACGCCGAGCGCGAAACACAGCGCCACCAGCAGCCAGGGTACGTAACGGCTCATCGGCTCCACCCTTCGCACACCGCCAGACTTGCGTCAGCCGCAGTCCCGCGGCAGGTTCCGCGCCGCGGAGGGTTTTCGAGTGCACGAGACGATCACGATTACGCGGCGCTTCAACGGTCCGCGCCTGTCGGGCAACGGCGGCTATGTCGGCGGCGTGCTGGCCGACAAGTTCACGGAGACGTTCGGCGGCGACGGCACGGTCGAGATCACGCTGCGCGCGCCGATTCCGATCGAGCGCAAGCTTCAGGTCATGCTCGCGGGCGATGCGATGCTGCTCCGTGACGGCGACACTCTGCTGTGCGAGGCCCGCGCCGGCTCGGTGGCGCATCTCTCTCCGCCACCGCCACCCAGCGACTGGAACGAGGTGATGCGCCGGGGCGAGGAAGGCGGCAGCCCGAAGGGCAGTGACTTCCATTGGTGCATCGTTTGCGGCCGCGGACGCGGCGTCGGCGATGGCCTGCGCGTCCTCGGCACAGCAGGACCCCGACCGGGCACCTCGCTCTCCTGCTACCTGCCGCACGCCAACCACGCCGACCCGGCCGGCCGCATCAAGCCGGAGTTCGTGTGGGGCGCGCTCGATTGTCCAGGCGCGTTCGCAGCCCAAGATCCCGGCGACGGGCGAACGGCATTGACGGGGCGCATGACCGCCAACGTGATCGACCCGCCGCGCGTCGGCGAGCGGTGCGCGGTGGTCGGCTGGCGGCTGGGCGCCGAGGGCCGCAAGCTCTATTCGGGCACGGCTCTCTACACCGAGCACGGCCGGCTCTGCGCCCTCGGCCACTGCACCTGGATCGTGCTAAAGGACTAGCTCAATGACTAACGGTCGCGCACGAAGATCGTCGTCGAATCGTCGGAGAAGGCCTGATGCCAGCCGGGCAGCCGGGCCAGAAGTTTGTTGGCCGGCTGGTCCTTGGGGAACATGGTCCAGTCGATCTTGTAGCGGTCCAACATTTTCTCCAGCGGCTCCTCGCCGCGCAGATTGACCGCCTCGGCGTAGCGCTTGATGAAGTCGCCTCCATAGAGTTCGCCGCGACCGTCGATGAAGGTCGGAACGCCGGCGCGGATCAGGTAGCCGCCGTAATTGTAGTGATTGAGCACATGACCCTTGATCCCGGCCTCGCGGGCATAGTCGAGCGCCGCCGACGGCATGGTCGACGCGGGTGGCTTGGCGTCGGCAAACAGGATCATGCCGCTGGCGAAGACCGTGGCCAGCATCAACGCCATCGCGACCGCAGCAGCGCCGGCGGGACGCGCGAGTGCGGCCAGCCGTCCGCCCGATGATTCGGGATCGGGCCGCAGCGACGGCCATTGCCGCGCCAGCAGCGGCGCCATGGCGAGCGGCGCCAGGGTGGCCAGAAGCTCGGCGTTGCGGGCGTAGCGCAGATAGAGGTGCACCAGACCGATCACGATCAGCAGCCGCAGCAGCGGCAGTCTGAGCCCACGCGACAGAGCGAGATAGAGTGCCACCAGCAGGATCAGCTCCTGCATCGGCTGGCTCTGGAAGTCGGGCGACTTCCATTCGGCGATCATGCCGAGCGCGTCACCCAGGCCGAAGATGCGCAAGGTGACCAGGATCGATTCGGGTCCATACGGCGTGATGCAGGCGACCAGCCCCGATGCGACACCGAACTTCGCCCAGGCCACGAGCAGGCTCCTGCGCTCCGCCTTGTCGCCCGCACCGACGACGGCTTCGAGCGCGAAGGCCGCGGCAAGCATCAGGCCGAGCGTGAAGCCGCCATGCAGGTTGGCCCATAGCAGCATGGCGAGCAGCAGCACCGACGGCGGCGCGCGGCGCTCCTCGACGGCGCGGACGAGGCCGGCGACCCACAGAAGGATGAAAGGAAAGGCCAGGACATGCGGGCGTGCCAGGAAATGCGGCGCCATCATCACCAGGGTGGCGAGGACGAACAGCATGGCGGGCAGCGGCTTGAGATCGCGCAGCAGTAGGCGCAGCAGCAGCGCGAAGGTGACGCCAACCGCCGCCGCGCAAAGCGCCATCACCCCGCCCCAGCCACCGGTGTTGTAGGCGGCGGCCAGCAGGGTCTGCGACAGCCACTCCTTGGCGATCCACGGCTGTCCGGCGAAGGTGAAGGAATAGATGTCGACGTCGGGCACGGTGCCGTGGTCGAGGATCCAGGTGCCGACGGCGATGTGCCAGTGACTGTCGGGATCGGCCAGCAGCGGCAGGCCCTCGACGTTGGTCAGGCAAATGAAGACCAGCAGGCCAAGCGCCAGCGGCCACGACAGCGCCCACGGCGAGCGTGCCGCGAAGCTTGCCTGAGGGGCCAAGGAAACGGAGAGGCCCGAAGAAACGGCCATGACGAAGCTCCAATATGACTAAAAGAAAGGTATTTAATGCATTGATATACAATATTTTTTGCTTCCGTACCAGAGGCCCCTCCGATGGGCTATACGGGACGGGATGCAGGCGGCGCCGCAACTCAAGGACCTCGTGCTGGTGGGCGGCGGCCACGCCCATGTCCATGTGCTGAAAAGCTTAGGCATGAAGCCCATGCCGGGCGTGCGGCTGACGCTGATCGGCCGCGATATCGAGACGCCCTACTCCGGCATGATCCCGGGCTTCGTGGCCGGCACCTATTCCTTCGACGAGTGCCATATCGACCTGGCGCGGCTGGCGGCCTGGACCGGCGCGCGCCTGATACAGGCAGAGGCCGTCGGCATCGATCGCGCCAACCGTCAGGTCCTGCTGAAAGATCGCCCGCCGGTTTCCTACGATCTTTTGTCGCTCGACACCGGCGCCGCGCCCAGCCTCGATGCCATCCCCGGTGCCGAGCAACATGCCACGCCGGTCAAGCCGATCGCCGACCTCGGCCGGCGCTGGCTCGCCTTCCTCGAGCGCATGAAGGATTGGCGCGGACCGCTGCGTGTCGCGGTGATCGGCGGTGGCGCAGGTGGCGTGGAACTGGCCTTTGCGATCGACCATCGCCTGCGCGAGGTTGCGAGCGGCGCAGCGGTCAGCGTCACGATCGTCACGCGCGAGGAGATCCTGGCCGGGCAAGCAGCCTCGGCGCGCAAGACCATGCGCGCCATCTTCGCGCGACGCGGCATCCGCCTGATCGAAGGAACGGCGACGACGAAGGTCGAACAAGGCGGGATCCAACTGGCGAGCGGCGAGCGGATCGACGCCGATGCCGTGTTCGTGGTCACCGAGGCCAGCGCGTCGAAATGGTTTGCCGGCACTGGCCTCGCGCTCGACGAGCGCGGCTTCTTCGCCGTCGACGACACGCTGCGCGCGACGGGAGACGAAAATATCTTCGCCGTCGGCGATTGCGCCACGGTGCTGGCCCATCCCCGTCCCAAGGCGGGCGTGTTCGCCGTGCGTCAGGGGCCGCCGCTCGCCGCCAACCTGCGGCGTGCCCTGCTCGGCCAGAGACTCGAGCCGTTCACACCGCAAAGCCGCTATCTCTCGATCATCGGCACCGGCGACGGAAATGCACTGGCGACCCGCAACGGCTGGTCGGTCGAAGGCGCCTGGGTGTGGCGCTGGAAGGATCATATCGATCGCAAGTGGATGCGCATGTATCGCGAGCCGCCCAAGCGCGCGATGCAGATGAACTCGACGGCGGCACCTGATCCGGCGCTGGCCGATGCCGAGGCCAGACGTCTGCTGGCCGACTTCGGCATGCGCTGCGGCGGCTGCGGCGCCAAGGTCGGCGCCTCGGTGCTGGCGCGCGTTCTTGCCCGGCTCGGCCCCTCGCCCGGTTCTGGCGTGACCATCGGCCTCGACGCGCCAGACGATGCCGCAATGATCGAAGTGCCGCCGGGACAGGCGCTGGTGCAGTCGGTCGATTTCTTCCGCACCTTCATCGACGATCCGTTTGTCTTTGGCGAAGTCGCGGCCGTCCATGCCTTGGGCGACGTCTGGGCGATGGGCGCCAAGGCCCACAGCGCGCTTGCCTTGGCCATCGTGCCGGTCGCCGCTGAACGGCTGATGGAGGAGGATCTCTTTCAGATGCTGGCGGGCGCCCGCCGAGTGCTCGATCAGGCGGGCTGCGCGCTGATCGGCGGCCACTCCGGCGAGGGGCCGGAAGCGGCGCTGGGCTTTTCGGTGAACGGTCTCGTCGAGCCGGCGCGCGCCTTGCGCAAGGGCGGCCTCAAACCCGGCGACAAATTGGTCCTGACCAAACCGCTCGGCACCGGCGTGATCTTCGCCGCCGCCATGCGCGGCACCGCGCGCGGGCGCTGGATCGCCGAGGCGCTGGCCTCGATGCGACGTGCCTCCTCCGACACTGCCCAGGCGCTGGTGCAGGCGGGCGCCCATGCCTGCACCGATGTGACGGGATTTGGCCTTGCCGGCCACCTGGCGGAGATGGTCCGGGCCAGCGGCGAGGTCTCGGTCGATCTTCGCCTCGATGCCCTGCCGGCGCTCGACGGTGCGGTCGAGCTCTTTGCCCAGGGCTTCGCCAGTTCCCTGCAGCCCGAGAACCTGCGCGCTCGCCACCTGATCGACGGCATGGAGAGCCACGCGGCGCATCCCAAGCTGGCGCTGCTGTTCGACCCCCAGACTGCGGGCGGCCTGCTGGCGTCCGTGCCGACCGAAGTGGCGAGCCGGATTGACGGTGTCGTCATCGGCGAGGTCCAGGAACGGCGCGACGGCCAATCGTTCATTCGACTCACCTAGGATGCGGAGCTCAGCATGGCGCACGCAAGGGCAAGCATCGGCAAGATCAACTACGCCACGGCGATCACCACCGGACATCACCAACTCACGGCCGACGAAGGGCCGGAGCTGGGCGGCAAGGATAGCGGTCCCGGCCCCTACGACCTGCTGGTCGCCGCGCTCGGCGCCTGCACGGTGATCACCTTGCGCATGTACGCCGAGCGAAAGCAGTGGCCGGTGGCGGCGGTCCATGCCGACGTCCATTTCGTGCGCGAGGGCGACAAGGCCCATATCGACCGCGTGCTCCGCTTCGAGGGCCCGCTCGACGATGAGCAGAAGAAGCGCATGGCCGACATTGCCGAGCGCACGCCGGTCACCCTGACGCTCAAGGGCGGCGTCGAGATTAGGACCAAACTCGCTGCGATTTGGACATGACAAATCGCAACATATAGTGGTGGTTACCGGCCAGGGCGATTGTATACTTGAGAAAGTAACCCTCTAGCGGTATTTAAGCCCCGCTTGGAAGGCTTCTACTCAAGAAACGAGGTCCCCCCTCGAATACAGAATCGCCCCACGATAGAGGGGGGACCGATTGAGAG
This sequence comes from Rhodospirillales bacterium, assembly GCA_003153415.1. Classification (GTDB taxonomy): domain Bacteria; phylum Pseudomonadota; class Alphaproteobacteria; order Reyranellales; family Reyranellaceae; genus Reyranella. The sequence continues at coordinate 15,705 of PLYQ01000146.1, forward strand.
CCCATCACGGGCGAGCGAGATATTACATCAGATATGGTCAATGCCGGCATCGAGGCCCTGTTGTCCTGTAGGGTCTGCGGCGAGGGAGAAGCTGGAACGGTTAGGGCCGTTTGGGAGGCAATGCTGCAACAGCTTCGTTCACCTGAGTTGTTAGCCCGTCCGACCGGCGGATCAGGTCCTCAATAACTCCCCGCAACACCTTCAGATCACTCACTGTGACTTCTGCGCCCTGCGGATACACTCGGCGCGACGCTCCCGCAGTGCCGTCTTGCATCTGGACTCCCCACTTCCCCTTTGTGACGCGTAAGAGAATTTTGCCGGTCGGCTTGTGATTAACCCAAATGCCATGGGCCAGCCAATCGCGACGCTCAGCCATATCAGAGGCATCGCGCGTGAATGATTTGAAATCGAAATCTACTTTCACATTTAGGTGCTCGATCAACTCCTTAACCAAGGCGATTCGATCAACCATGCGAGGTTCGCGAACAGCGATGCGCCCCGTCTGGGGTCCGATACCGACAAGGACATGCGCAGCCTGGGTGATATGCCACTCCAAACATGCCCATGCTATAATCACCCGAGCGATCTGACGCTCAAGCGAGCGCGGCAAGTCGATGATAACCGGGTGAGTCCGGGTGTCGGAGGAATCCATGAAGAGCCCCAAGCTTGATCCGGCGACAGAAGCGGTAGTGCGCCGAATGCTGGCGACTCCGCCAGCCCCGCGCGTAGCCGTCAAGAAGGGATCGAAGAAGGCTGCGAAGAAGCGGCCTAAGTAAGCAGAGTGTAAGTGCTACCCGATATCCTATGAGGGATGTTCGAGACTGACCTGCGCGTCTTCATGCTGATCGCCATTCTGCTGCTGCTCACAGCACTAGGCGTGCTCGCCGCTCTATTCATCTAAGATCGAGCGCAGCAGCTTTCGCAGCTTGGCGTTACCCCAGCGAAGGGGTCGCGGTCCGCTCATTAATCCGCCGATAGGTGAGGCGCTTTCCCTCAATGCCCTTTAGGGCTTTGGTGGCGCGCTCTTTGTCCGACACGCCCAGCGTGGCGCGGTTGCTGTAGCGGAAATCAAACTCAGCCAGATAACGCTGCAAGTGGGCTTCGCTGCAATGCTGGTACACGCCTTTCATCCCGCGCTTGAAGATTGAGTAGAAGCCTTCAACTGAGTTAGTCGTGTGATCGCCAAGGCCGTATTGGCCCTTGCTGTGGTTCACGACTTGATGACCGCCCTTGAAACCTTTGCCCATCTTCACATAGCGCAACGCTTCGTCGGTGTTCAGCGTGCTTTCCAGCGAGACATTGTTGCGCGTGATCTCGGCCAGCTTCTTGGCCGTGACCTTATCGACATGGAAGGAGCGGGCCTTCCCGCTGCGCTCAACGAGCGTAAAGACCGCGTGCTTGTGGTGCGTGCTGCGGGCCTTCTTCACGCCGGGCTTGTTGCCGATGTAGGTTTCGTCCGCCTCGATATGCTGGCCTTTGCCGCCCATGGGCTCGGTGCTGGTATCCTTCATCGCCTCACGAATGCGATGCGCCATGAACCAAGCCGACTTGTAGGTAATGCCGAGCATACGGTGTAGCTGGTGGGCGCTGGTGCCCTTCTTGCCAGCGGCTAGCAGATGCGTCGCCAGTAGCCACTTGTTCAGGGGAATGTGGCTGCGCTCGTAGACGGTGCCGACCGTCACCGAGAATTGCCCCTTGCAGCCCTTGCAGTGGTACAGGCCGGGACGGTGAGCCTTCCCTTCCATCTTGGTCACGTTGTCGTCCACCGAGCCGCAGTGAGGGCATACAGGGCCGTTCGGCCAGCGGACAGCCTCTAGGGCTTGGCGGGCGGCGTTGGCATCGGTGAATTGCGGAGCGGTAAGGTCGGCCATCGGTTATCCCCTTCGATGGCTTATAACTAAGGCTTGGGGGTAACTTTGTCAAGTATATAATCGCCCCGGCCAGTAACGGTTAAAATAACGGGAAATCACCACGATTCTATGGGTGCGGTTGTTGTTGCTGTTATCACAATCTTAGACCAAAAAGAACAAAGAGTGAACGACTATTTGTGCCCTTCCGACGAGTTGAAGCGAACCGAGCCGAGAGTCCGATGGAGACAAGTTGGCCGAAGGCGAGACAAGTCGCGAGCGCGGCCGTCGAAAGTCCGTTATTGGAATCCAGCCGGAAAGTACTTGCCCGGTCTGGGCACTCGAAGGGCCGCCGGCGCGCGAGGCTGACAGCGTCGCTGGGCCATCGCCCGATGCGTGCGCAATCAACGACGGAACAGGAAGAAGGCTGATGTCCAAAACCCCGACCTTCGGCCGCTACGCCGAAATCCCCTACGACCAGATGACCCCGGAACAACAGGGAGGCTACAACGCAATGATCGAGGCCCGCGGCCGCTTGCCGGGCCCGACGAAGATCTGGGTGCACAATCCGAAGCTCGCGAAAGTCGCCGGCCCGTTCGGCGCGCATTTCCAGCCGGGCGGCTACTCGCTGAGCGAGCGCGAGCGCGAGATAGCCGTCTGCGTCATCACCAGCCACTGGCATTCGGCCTATCCGACGGCCGCGCACGAACGGCACGCCAAAGAAGTCGGACTGCCGGCCGCCAAGGTCGAGGCGATCATCGGCGGAATGCCGACCGCGTTCGACGACGAACGGGAACAGATCGTCTACGAGATGGCGATGGTGCTTTCCAACGCGCGGTGGGTGCCGCGCGGGCTCCATGACCGCGCCGTCAAGGCGCTCGGACACGTCGGAATCACCGATGTCATCACCTTGATGGGGCACTACACCAGCGTCGCCATGACCCTGGCCTTCTACGACGTTCCCGATGGGGCGACGGGCATGGCGCGCTGAGCAGGAAGCGGCCGGAGGCCGCGCAGCGATCTTGCCGGCTCAGCGCCCCGCGAACCACAGCTTCGGATCGGCCACCCGCACGCGCGCTTCCGGCAGGCCGAGCTCGCGGCGGACGATGTTGGTGCCCTCGACCAGGGCCACGCACTTGTAGAAGGCGATCCGCCGCGATAGGCCCTCGCGACCGAAGCCGCAATCGGTGCTGATGATCAGCTGCTCCTTGGGGATGTATTCCAGCGCCTTGCGGATCAGCGCCGCCACATGCTCCGCCGGTTCCACCACCGTGTTGCAGTGGTTGACCACGCCGATGGCGATCTTCTTGTCGGTCTTGACGTGCTTGAAGAGAGGCAGGTCCTGCCCGTCGGAGCTGGCGCATTCGATCGTCAGGACATCGCAGTTGAGCCGCAACAGATGCGGCAGGCCACGCTCGTAGCTTGGCACCTTCCAATGGACGCGCTGCTGGTTGGGATTGCCCCAGCAGGTATGCACCCAGATCTCGGCGTTCACGCCGACGAGCTGGCGATTGAAGGCCTCGGTCTGGAACTCGAGGTCGGCGTCGGTGGTGTCGGCTTGCTGGGCGCGGCTGTGGTGCGGCGGTTCCTCGACCTGGATCAGCGGGCAGCCGGCGTCGGCCAGTTCGCGGAACTCCGCGTTCATGATGTCGCAGAGATCGAGGATCATCGCCTTGTCGTCGTCATAGAACTCATTCCACAACATCGACGCCAGAGCGGGCGCGCAGATGGCGCCGAATTTGAGCGGCCGGTCGGTCAGGCGCTGCGCCACTTTCCAGAGCTCGGTGTATTCCAACGGGCCGCGCGTAAGCTTCCTGCGCACCACGCCGGGCTGATAGGCCTCCTGGACCTCCCACAGGATCTTTCCGGGGCGCAGGCCATGACGCGACATCCATCCGCGCGAGGTGTCGCGATGGCCCTCGACGCCGCCCAGACGTTCGATCGGGTAGAAGAACCAGGATTTGCCGCCCACGGTGAGATCGAAGCGGCTGTCGCCGTCCGTCACGATATCGAGCCCCGCGGCCTCCTGCTCGGCGATGATGCTGGCGACGGCGTCGAGATACTGCTCGCGGAACAGGGAATCGCCGAGCGCCGATTTGAATGATCGGCCGGCCAGGCTACGGTCAAACCACAGCGGGCGCGGGTAGGAGCCGGTGACGGTGGTGGGCAGGATCATATCGCGCGTGACCGTGAACAGGTGTGGCCTCCCGGGGGTTGCAAGCGAATGATACTGCGGCGGTTGCTCCACTGAAAAGTGGCCGTCCCTGAGCTAATCGCGTGCCGATGTCTGCTTCTCTAATCGGCCGTTTGGGAGCACGCGCTTTCAGACTATCCGCCACCACAGTGTCGATGTCGCTCGCGGGCTCGTGCTTCTCTTCGGAATCGGCACCATGGCCCTT
>PLYQ01000177.1:0-7082 GCA_003153415.1 Rhodospirillales bacterium
CGGCGGCAACACCTCCGTGAAGACCCGAACGGCCGACATCACCGGCACCGAGATCGACGTCCTCTGCGTCAAGGGCAGCGGCTGGGACATGGGCACGATCGAGGCGCCCGGCCTGCCCGCCGTCCGGCTGGCGCCGCTACGCGAGTTGCACGGACTGCAGGCACTCAGTGACGAGGACATGGTCAATGTCCAACGCAGCAACCTCCTCGATGCCAAGTCACCCAACCCGTCAGTCGAGACGCTGCTGCACGCCTTCCTGCCGCACAAGTTCATCGACCACACCCATTCCAACGCCGTGCTGTCGCTCACCGACCAGCCCGACGGCAAAGCGCTGGCGGCCGACCTCTACGGCAAGCGCGCGGCGCTGGTGCCTTATGTCATGCCGGGCTTCGCGCTGGCCAAGAAGACCAGCGAGATCGCCAAGGCCAACCCCGACGTCGAAGGGCTGATCCTGCTGAAGCACGGCATCTTCTCGATGGGGGCCACGGCGGAGGAAGCCTACGTCCGCATGATCGATCTGGTGACGCTCGCCGAAAAGCGTCTCGCCAAGGCCAAACGCAAGATCTTCCCGAGCATCGCCCTGCCCGCAAAGGCCGCAACGGTCGCCGAGATCGCGCCGATCCTGCGCGGACTTCTCTCGCTGCCGGCGAAAAGCAGCGGCCGCGAAGCACGCCAGCGCTTCATCTTCGAGTTCCGCACCAACCGCGCCATCCTGGCCTATGTCGATGGCAAGGAGATCGCGCGCTANNCGACTATCACGCCTACTTCGCGCGCCACAACGCCAAGCAGCTGCCGCCGAAGAAGGAGCTCGACCCGATCCCGCGCGTCGTGCTGGTGCCGGGCGTCGGCCTGTTCGGCGTCGGCAATACGTTGAAGGACGCCAAGATCGCCGCCGACCTCGCCGAGACCACGGTCGCCGTGGTCGCCGATGCCGAGCGGCTGGGCATCTACGAATGCATTCCCGAGCCCGACATTTTCGACATCGAGTACTGGTCACTCGAGCAGGCGAAGCTCAACTCCGCCGCTGAGAAGCCGCTGGGCCGCCGCATCGTCGCCGTCACCGGCGGTGCCTCGGGCATCGGCGCGGCCACGGCCACGGCCTTCGCCAAGGAAGGCGCTGAGGTCGTTGTGCTCGACCGCGACGTGACCAAGGTCAAAGGCTTCTCCATCGCCTGCGATGTCACGAACGCCGCCGAGGTACGCGCCGCCTTCGACAAGATCGCGGCGACCTACGGCGGCATCGACATCGTGGTCTCCAATGCCGGTGCCGCCTGGCAGGGCAAGATCGGCGAGGTCGACGACGCTACGCTGCGCAAGAGTTTCGAGTTGAATTTCTGGGCGCATCAGAGCGTCGCGCAGAACGCGGTGCGCATCATGAAGGCGCAGGGACTGGGCGGTTGCCTGTTGTTCAACACGTCGAAGCAGGCGGTCAATCCCGGCCCCGACTTCGGCCCCTATGGTCTGCCCAAGGCCGCGACCCTGTTTCTGATGCGCCAGTACACGCTCGATCATGGCGGCGACGGCATCCGCGCCAACGCCGTCAATGCCGACCGCATCCGCTCGGGCCTCCTGACCGACGACATGATCGCCCAACGCTCCAAGGCGCGCGGGCTGAGCGAAGCCGACTACATGGGCGGCAATCTGCTCGGCCTCGAGGTCACCGCCGACGACGTGGCGCAGGCCTTCGTGGCGCTGGCCAAAGCACCCAAGACGACGGGCGCGGTGATCACCGTAGACGGCGGCAATATTGCCGCCGCCTTGCGCTAGGCCGACGACGGCTACTTGTCGCGGACGACCTGTCCGCGGATCTCGCCACCGGGAAGCTGCGCGGTATGGACGTTGACGTACCAGCGTCCAGCAAGGAGATCGGCTGCCTGGGCCTCGGTCAGCGTGATCTCGCTGCGCTGCCAGGTACCGACAAAGGTGCTGTTGAGCGGCACCGCGACCGGGGCATTGACGCCCGGACCGGCTGGTCCGTGGAAATGCGCGGCCGTGACGGGACCGCTCAAGCCGGAGAACCGCAGCCGCCAGTCGAGTTCGCGGTTGGACGGGTTGTAGGTCGCCTCAAGCTCGCCCCTGCCGGCGCTGCCGTTTTGGGGAACTTCGCTGGCACCATTGAGGGCGGCCTTGAATTCCACCCTCTTGGTCGTCATGTCGTTCATTTGCTGCTGGCAGCCGGCCGTAAGGACGAGCGCCAGACCAACGAGACCAGCGCGCACGAACGTGCCGCGGCCGAAAGTGGTTTTCATTCTGTTTACGTCTCCTTTGAAGCCTATTCGGGGAAACGCTGAGTTCGACGATAGGTTCCCCGTTTGGGTTTCGCGGGACGAATGAGATCGTGTTCGGTGCGTGCAAAGCGTTGCCGCCAGCAGATAATGAAAGACGACCCAAGGGAGACGCACCATGCCGATTGAAGTCCGTCCGCTCACGACTCTTGTCGGCGCGCGCATGACGGGCATCGATGTCCGGAAGAAGCTGACCCAGGCCGAGGTCGATGCCGTCAATGCCGGCATGGACCGCCACGCCGTGCTGGTGCTGCCCGGCCAGGACATCACCGACGAACAGCAGCTCGCCTTCACGCGCAATTTCGGACCGCTCGAAGAAGGCGCCAACAGTGGCGCGCGCGATTCGGAGTTGCGCCTGCCGGTGGTGTTCGCCGATGTCTCCAACCTCGACAAGGAAGGCCGCATCGCCCAGCGCGAGAACAAGAAGCGCATGGCGGCGCTGGGCAACCGGCTCTGGCACACCGACGCCTCCTTCCGCGTCGTGCCGGCCAAGTACTCGATCCTGAGCGGCCGTATCGTCACGACCGAGGGCGGCAACACCGAGTTCGCCGACATGCGGGCCGCCTACGATGCGCTCGACGCCAAGACAAAAGCCGNNGATCGAGGATCTCGTCTGCGAGCATTCGCTGATCTATTCGCGCGGCCAGCTCGGCTTTGCCGAGTTCCTGCCCAACGAGCGCGTGGCCATGAAGCCGGTGCGCCAACGGCTGGTGCGCATCCATCCGGTGACCGGGCGCAAATCGCTGTTCCTCGCCTCGCACATCGGCACCATCGTCGGCTGGCCGCGGCCCGAGGCAATGGCCTTCATCCGCGACCTGATCGAGCATGCCACCCAGGCCCAGTTCGTCTACGTGCACCGCTGGACGCAGCACGACCTCGTCATCTGGGACAACCGCACGACCATGCACCGCGTGCGCCGCTTCGACGATCTCAACGTCGTGCGCGACGTGCGCCGCACCACCACCAAGAGCGACGGTCCGACCGTCGCGCAGGAGGCTGCATGATCTCACGCGCTACAATTTTGGTACTGTTGGGCTGGGCGTTGTTCTCTACCGCTCCGGCCATCGCAAAGGATATGAGGTTCCCGGAGTCGGGCAATCCGGCCTTTTCGTTTCGAATGCCCGACGATTGGACGTCTCGCAAAGACGACGTGGGCAATCTGCTACTCTCGAGCGGTGACCGCAGCACAGGCTTCTCGCTGTCGCTCGTCGACTCCTCCCAGTCGCTCGATGACTTCGCCAACGGCGCGCTGGGCGTTGCGAAAGCCGACGACAACCGCGTCCGCGCCGTAGTCTCCATATCGGGATTTCCCGGCGTTTCCTACACGACGACGATGATGAACCCCTCCGGCGTCAAGCTCCGTGTGAAAATGGTCGTCGTGCGGCCCGACAAGACCCACATCGCCTCATGCACCAAGATCGAGGCTGATAATAACTCGGCGGAACAGCGGAAGGTCGCCGAAACAGTTCTGCAGAGCATGACGCTCAGCGCGGCACCCTGAGGGAGACCCAGAATGACTCCTCTTCCGCGCCGCCGCGTCGGCAAGACCAATCTCGAAGTCACCGAACTCGGTCTCGGCGGTGCGCCGATGGGCGGCTTTCGCGCCACCATTACCGATGCCGAGGCGATCAAGCTCACCGACGACGGCTACGACGCGGGCATCCGCTATTTCGACACCTCGCCCTACTACGGTTACGGCCGCAGCGAGCTGCGCATGGGCGCGGCCCTTCGTGCGAAGCCGCGCGACAGCTACGTGCTGTCGACCAAGATCGGCCGCATCNNACTACTCTTACGACGGTGTCATGCGCTCGCTGGAGCACTCGCACCTCAGGATGGGCATCGACCGCATCGACATCGCGCTGGTTCACGACGTCGATTTCTGGACGACCAAGGATCGCGCCGTGCTCGACCGGCGCTTCAAGACGGTGATGGACTCGGGCTTCCGGGCGCTCGACGAGCTGCGTAAGGCGGGTGTGATCGGCGCCATCGGCGTCGGCATCAACGAATCGGACACCAGCCTGCGCTTCATCAAGGCCGGCGACTTCGACTGCATGCTGCTGGCCGGGCGCTACACACTGCTCGAGCAAGGTGCGCTCGAGGCGTTCTTGCCGGAATGCGTCAAGCGCTCCGTCTCGGTAATCCTGGGTGGGCCGTACAACTCGGGCATCCTGACCGGCAACGTGAAGGCCGGCGCCACGCACGACTATGCCACGGCACCGGCCAACCTCATCGACAAGGCGCAGAAGATCGAGGCGGTCTGCAAACGCCACGGTGTGCCGCTGGGCGCTGCGGCCATGCAGTTCCCGCTGTTTCATCCGGCGTTCTGCGCCGTGATCCCCGGTGCGCTCAGCACCACCGAGGTGAAGCAGAATGTCGGCCACATGAGCGTGAAGATTCCGACGGAGCTGTGGAGCGAGCTCAAGCGTGAGAAGCTGCTCGATCCAAGCGCGCCAACGCCCAACTGAGGAGACCGCCATGAAGATCATCGACGCGCAGGTGCACATCTGGGCCAAGACGGTGACGCCGCCCAGCGGGCTGCATCGCAAGGTCGAGAAATTCACCGCCGAGCAGTGCCTGAAGGAGATGGACGAGGCCGGTGTCGATGCCGCCCTGATCCATCCGCCCTACAGCTGGGACCCCGATTCCAACCAGCTCGCCCTCGAGGCGGCGAAGAAATATCCCGACCGCTTTGCCGTGATGGGCCAATTTCCCCTGGACGATCCGGACAGCCGCACGCGCATCGTGGGCTGGCGCAAGCAGCCCGGCATGATGGGCTTGCGCTGGGCGCTACTCTACCCCGAGCAGCAGAAGGCGTTGCACGAGGGCAAGCTCGACTGGGTGTGGCCCGCGGCCGAGAAGGAAGGCGTGCCGGTCGCCACCATGGCCGGGCTGTTCCTGCCGACGTTCAGGAAGATCGCCGAGGCCCATCCCAGGCTGAAGCTGATCATCGACCACTGCGGCCTGCTGCGGCTGGAAAAGGACGCCGCGGCCTTCGGCAAGCTCGACGAGCTCTGCGCCATCGCCAAGCTGCCCAACGTCGCGGTCAAGGCGACCGGTGCGCCGGGATATTCGACGCATCCCTACCCGTTCAGGAACCTGCATGACGGGCTGCATCGGATCTTCGACGCCTACGGGCCGGACCGCTTCTTCTGGGGCACCGACATCACCCGCATGCCCTGCACCTATCGCCAGTGCGTGACCATGTTCACCGAGGAACTGCCCTGGCTGAAGGGCCAGGACCTCGAGAAGGTCATGGGCCGCGGCCTCGCCAAGTGGATTGGCTGGAACTACAAGTTCGACGCGTAGAACCGGGGAGCCACCTCCCCCGGAAAGTGAGAAACAATGCGCAAAATGCCGATGCCATATGCATCGGAGGTTTCTCANNATGCTCACCGACCAGCGGCCCGCCACAAGGTCGGCCGCCTGCTGATCGGTCAGCGTCGCCCCGCCGCGACTGGCACTGCCCTCGAAAGGTCCGTTGATCGGCACGATGGCGGCGTCGTCGTTGCCCACGCCGTCCGGCCCCTGCAGGTAGGCCCAGGTCACCGGCCCGCTCAGCTGGCTGAAATGCAGGTACCACTCCACCACCTTGGTCGTGGGCCGGTAGGTCGCCGTCATATAGCCCTGGCCCGGACTGGTGCTCGGGGGCACCTCGTTGGCGCCGCTCAGCGACGCCGTCAGGTCGGTCTTCGGGCCCAGCAGATTGCTCATGTACATCGAGGAGGTGCAGCCGACGAGCAGCGTGGCGACAAAAGCTAGTGCGACAGGAACCTTCATCACTCCAGGCCTCCTCTTCGAGTTGTCCCCTTCCGATCCATGATAGGACACGGCGCTGGAGTAGCGTATGCCGAATCCTGTTCGCGTTGCGTCATTGACGGCCCTGGCCATGCTGGCTTTTGCCGGCAATTCCCTGCTGTGCCGTGTGGCGCTGCGCGACACTGCGATTGACGCCGCGACCTTCACGTCGATCCGCCTGGCCTCGGGCGCGCTTGTCCTGGCCGCGATCATGGTCGGCCGCAGAAGCCATCCACTGGCGGCGGGCACCTGGCGCGCGGCCGCCATGCTGTTTGCCTATGCCGCGTTCTTCTTCTTCGCCTATCGCCAGCTTTCCGCCGCTACCGGCGAGCGTCTGCGCGCGCTCCAGTTGCTCGGCCTGCTGGTGGCCCTCGCGGGGCTTGTCGGCTTGCTGTTGCCGGGCCTTGCCGCCCCGCCGATCGAGGGCGCCGTCTTCATGCTGGGGGCCGGCATCGCCTGGGGCGTCTACTCGCTGCTCGGCCGCGGCGTGCAGGATCCGAGCGGCGCCACCGCCGGCAACTTCCTGCGCGCCCTGCCCTTTGCCGCCATCCTCAGCCTGGCGACCACCGCGCATGCCAGCGTCGATGAGGCCGGGGTGGCGTACGCCGTGCTGTCAGGCGCCATCGCGTCCGGGCTGGGCTATGTCCTGTGGTATGCCGCCCTGCCGGCGCTGAGGGCGGCATCGGCGGCAACCATCCAGTTGAGCGTACCGGTATTGGCAGCCCTCGGCGGCGTCGTGCTGCTGGCTGAACCCATCACCACCCGCCTGCTGATTTCCTCGGCAGCGATCCTGGGCGGCATCGCGCTGGTGATCCTGCGCCGGCGCTGACGCAGATTGTGGTGGGCGAGGCGCGCTGCACCACAACCACCAGCGGCGGACCGCTTGCCGCATGGTGAGCGGCCCGCGAATTGCAACGCACCCTTCGACCAAAGTCTGGACGGCCAAACTGTCGCGGAACAACCCGCAGCCACCGGGCGTTCGCTATACGGAGATTACATGAC
>PLYQ01000177.1:7112-8084 GCA_003153415.1 Rhodospirillales bacterium
ATCGTCGCCCTGATCGACCTTTGGGGCGAAAGCCGCTTCCGCGGCCTGCCCGACGCGCGGATGTATGCCGCGGGCGGCGCGCTGGTCGTGGCGCTGGAATTCTACAATCTCGGCCTGCGCACTTCGGCCGGCGCGGCCGCCATCACGCCGATGGGTCTGATCCTATCGCTCTCGGCCGTCGCCGTCCTGCTCGCCACACCCTCGCAGGCCTGGGCACGGATGTATCGCTGAGCGAAGCGCTCCCCGCCAAGGGGGGCTGGCGATAGGGCTGCTTCGGAGGGATGATCGTCCCCTGAGGAGCGTGCCCATGAAATACGATGTCATCTCCGCCGACGGCCATGTCGACCTGATCTGGCTGCCGCCCGACCTGTTCACCGCCAACGCCTCGGCGGCGTTTAAAGAGCGCATGCCCCATGTCGTCGACGGACCGAAGGGGCCGGAATGGGTGAGCGCCAAGGGCGCCAAGTTCGGTCTGGTGAACGGCATGGGTTCGGCCGGCCGCGAATATGTGCCGGGCATCATCCACCGCTCCGACCGCATGGCCTCGACCGGCCTCTACGACGACGGCAAGAAGGGTATTCGCCGGCTCACCGAAGTCGACCTTCGGCTGAAGGACCAGGAGCGCGATGGCGTGCAGGCCGAGGTGCTGTACGGCGTGCTGGGCTCGAGCGGCCGGCTGAACGATCCGGAAGCGGCGCTGGAAATGCTGCGCATCTACAACGACTGGCTGCACGACTTTTGCAAAGGCGCGCCCGATCGGCTGATCGGGCTGGCCAACCTCCCCAACTACAACATGGAGGAGTCGGTCGCCGAGGCGATGCGCTGTGCCAAGCGCGGCGTGCGCGGCTTCGACATCGCCAACCGGCCCGACATGACGCCGTTGTGGGACCCGCACTGGGAGCCGCTGTGGAAGTTCGGCCACGAGACCGGCATTCCGATGCACTTCCACACCATCGGCGGCCGCTCGCCCGA
>PLYQ01000109.1 GCA_003153415.1 Rhodospirillales bacterium
TTCACACAGCCTCGGTCATTCGCGCCGATTTCGAATTGACCGCGGATGTCCGTTTAGAGGCTGCCGATTCCGGAAATGCCGGGCCGCTGTTGATCCGTACTCAACCGGCAGCGCCCGACCGCGTAATATTGTTGCGAGGGGGGAGTGCTGGATTCTGGACGAATCGCTTAAAAGATCGATGCCATCGCCAACGGAAGTGTCCAGACCGATCTGGACGTTTTGGACAATAGAGCCACCTAGCTCGCCGGCGGGACGGGAATGAGGTTGGCCGTGTCGCCCGAGAGCGCCAACGCCACCCGGCCCTCGATCAGGTCGACGGCGTCGGCGCCGAACACCTCGCGGCGCCAGCCCTGCAGGACATGAACGTCGCGCTTGCCGGCGGCCAGCCGGTCGAGTTCGTCGGCGTTGGCCACCAGCCGGGCGGCGACGCCGGCCTTCTCCGCCTTGAGGCGCAGCAGGGTGCGCAGGAGATCGACGACGGCGCCCGGCGCGCGCAGCTGCTCGGGCGCCTTGTCACGCGTCGGCAGCTCCGACTCGGGGATCGCTCGCGCCCGCTCGACGGCTTCCATCAACTCGCGGCCTTGCCAGCCTTCGGCGAAGCCGCGGCCGAGTCCGCGCGTGGCGGCAAGGTCCTCGACCGTCTTGGGGGCGTGGCTGGCGATTTCCAACAGCTGCTCGTCGCGCAGCAGGCGCTGGCGGGGAATGTCGATGCGCTGTGCCGTGCGCTCGCGCCACGCCGCGGCCTCCTTCAGGATCGCCAGCAATCGCGGCGAGGCGCCGCGTGGCTTCAGCCGGCGCCACGCCTGTTCGGGGTCGGCCCGGTAGGTCCCGGGATCGTTCAGCACCGCCATTTCCTCGGCGATCCACGGCAGCCGCCCGCTCTTTTCCAGCTGGCGCCGCAGCTTCTCGTAGACCACGCGCAGGTGCGTCACGTCCGACAGGGCGTAGGTGATCTGGCGCTCGCTGAGCGGCCGGCGGCTCCAGTCGGTGAAGCGGCTCGATTTGTCGATCTTGGCCTTGGCGAGCTTGGTGGCGAGCGATTCGTAGGAAGCGGCCTCGCCATGGCCGCACACCATGGCGGCGACCTGGGTGTCGAACAGCGGATGCGGTACCTGGGTCATGCGCAGGTAGAAGATTTCGAGGTCCTGGCGGGCGGCGTGAAAGACTTTCAGGACCTTGGGGTTGGCCATCAGCTCGTCGAGTGGCGCCAAGTCGATGCCCTCCGCCANNGCCACCTGGGCCAGGCAGAGCTTGGGCCAGTAGGTGCGCTCGCGCATGAATTCGGTGTCGACGGCGACGAATTCGGTCTCGGCCAGAGATTTGCAGAACGCGGCCAATTCGTCGGTCTTGGTAATGAGCTTCATTAGCAGTGATCTATAGCGGGCGGGCCGGTTCCCGGCAAAGGTGTCGCGGCCAAAGGGTCCATTACCTTGACTTGACGGCGCAATCCGTGCCTTTTGCCGGGCCATCAAAACCCGGACAATGCGTAATGTCTTCCGTCTACCGAACCCATACGTGCGGCCAGTTGCGGCCGGAACATGTCGGCCAGCAGGCCCGCCTCTCGGGCTGGGTCCAGCGCAAGCGCGACCACGGCAATCTGCTGTTCATCGACCTGCGCGATCACTATGGCGTGACCCAGGTTGTGGTCGACATTTCCAGCCCGGTGTTCAAGACCGCCGAATCGATGCGCAACGAGAGCGTCATCACGGTGAGCGGCAAGGTGGTGGCGCGCGATCCCGCCACCGTAAACCCGCGCCTGGCGACCGGCGCGGTCGAGCTCGACGCGGCAGAAATGATCGTGCAGTCGATGGCCGAGCCACTGCCGATCCCGGTCTATCAGGAGAACGACACGACGCCGGAGGAGCTCAGGCTAAAATACCGCTTCCTCGACTTGCGCAAGGACAAGCTGCACAAGAACATCGTGCTGCGCAGCCAGGTCATCGCCAGCTTGCGCCGGCGCATGATCGAGCAGGGCTTCATGGAGTTCCAGACGCCGATCCTGACGGCCGACAGCCCGGAAGGCGCGCGCTCCTATCTGGTGCCGAGCCGGCTCCATCCCGGCAAGTTCTACGCCCTGCCGCAGGCGCCACAGATGTTCAAGCAGCTCCTGATGGTGTCGGGCTTCGACCGCTACTTCCAGATCGCGCCCTGCTTCCGCGATGAAGACGCGCGCGCCGATCGAGCGCCCGGCGAGTTCTATCAGCTCGACTTCGAGATGAGCTTCGTGACGCAAGAGGACGTGTTCGCCGCCATCGAGCCGGTGTTGGGTGGCGTGTTCGAGGAATTCGCCGCCTTCGGCTGCGCGAGCCCGCGCAAGGTCACGGCCTTCCCGTTCCCGCGCATTCCCTACGCCGACGCGCTGCTCAGCTACGGCACCGACAAGCCCGACCTGCGCAATCCGCTCAGGATCGTCGAAGCGGGCGAGGTCTTCGCCGGCTCCGACTTCAAGGTGTTCGCCGGCATCGTGGCCTCGGGCGGGGTCGTGCGCGCGGTCTGCGCGCCCAAGGCCGGCGGCCAGCCGCGCAGCTTCTTCGACAAGCTCAACAGCTGGGCGCAGTCCGAGGGCAAGCCGGGCCTGGGCTACATCGTGCTCGAAAGCGGCGCGGGTAAGGGGCCGATCGCCAAGTTCGTCGCCGAGGAGCGACTGGCCAAGCTCAAGGCGCTGACCGGTGCCGCCGATGGCGACGCGGTGTTCTTTGTCGCCGACAAGCCCGAGAGCGCCTGGAAGTTCGCCGGACAGGTGCGCACCAAGGTGGCGCAGGAGATGGGGTTGATTGGCGAGGGCGAGTTCGCCTTCTGCTGGATCGTCGACTTCCCGATGTTCGAGTACGACGACAAGGCCAAGAAAATCGACTTCAGCCACAACCCGTTCTCCATGCCGCAGGGCGGGCTGGAGGCGCTCGAGACGCAGGATCCGCTCACCATCAAGGCCTGGCAGTACGACATTGTGTGCAACGGCATCGAGCTGTGCTCAGGCGCGATCCGCAACCACAAGCCCGACATCATGTACAAGGCGTTCGGGATCGCCGGTTACAGCCGCGAGGAAGTCGAGGCGCGCTTCGGCGGCATGTTGAATGCCTTCAAGTTCGGCGCGCCGCCGCACGGCGGGGCTGCCCCCGGCGTCGACCGCATCGTCATGCTGCTGGCCGACGAGCCCAACATCCGCGAGGTCATCACCTTCCCGATGAACCAGCAGGCGGTCGATCTGATGATGGATGCGCCGACCGAGGTGCCTGCTGAAAAGCTGCGCGAACTGCACATCGGCTTGCGGCTGCCGCCGCCCAAAAAGGACTAGGGCGGTCGCTTTATGCAAATTGACTGAATCAATAAGAGCGAGTATATTCAAGGGGTTAATTTAATTTAATAAAGAAGAATATGAGCTTCCCCCGGCTCTCCATCCTGTTGCTGCCACTGATTATCGGCGCCGCGCTGCTGGCCGGGGGCTGCGCCGCGCCGGTTGCCGTAGCGATCGCGAGTTATGGTGCCGATGGCGCCTTGCTGGTGGGTACCGGCAAGACCTCGAGCGATCACATGGCGTCGATGGTGTCCAAGAAAGACTGCGCGCTGTGGCGCATCCTGCGCGGCCGCAAGATCTGCAATGACCGCGACGGCGAGCACGATCCCTACGACGTGAACTACAACGAGCCCTACCGCTCGGTGAGCGAGGACGGTGTGCAGTACGGACCGCCACTGCGCGCCGCCCCGGACGCCCCGGCTTCGAGCTGGGATGTGGCTGCATACAAGACCGCACCCAGCCCGCCGGCGCCGGTCGCACCTGCGCCCGTCGAGTCGGTGACAGCTGTTGCCGATGCCGCGCCGGCTCCGGAACCGGCGATCGCGGCGCCGGCCGCACCCAAGCCCAAGAAGGTGACTAAGGGCCGCTCGGTCAAGAAGCCTTCACGAGGTCCGGCGGCAGCTCCCCCTTGAGCAGGAAGGCCTCGAGATTGTCGAGCGCCTTGAAGCCCATCGCGTTGCGTGTTTCCGTGGTTGCCGAGCCCATGTGCGGCAGCAGGAAGGCGTTCTGCAGCCCGTAGTAGCCCTGGTGGATCTTGGGTTCGCCGTCGAACACGTCGATGCCTGCCGCTGCGAGGTGCCCGCTGTTGAGTGCGGCGATCAAGGCTTCATCGTCGACCACGCCGCCGCGTGCCGTATTCACCACGATTGCACCCTTGGGCAGCTTGGCAATGCGTTCGGCATTCACCCATTTTCGCGTCGCCGGCGTCATCGGCGCATTGATCGACAGAAAGTCGCAATGGCGCAGCATATCGTCGGCGTTGGCGTGGAAGGTGGCGCCCTTTTCCAGGCCGGGGGGCAGCCGCGTGCGATTGCTGTAATGGATCGTCATGCGGAAGGCCCGCGCCCGGTCGGCGACGGCCTGGCCGATGCGCCCCATGCCGAGGATACCCAGACGCTTGCCAGTGACATGGGTACCCATGAGCTGCGTCGGCTCCCAGCCCACCCAGTTGTGGGTCCGCAGCATTGTCGTGCCCTCGTGCGCCCGCCGCGCCGCGCCCAGCATGCACAGCAGCGCTATGTCGGCCGTGGCGTCGGTCAGAACGTCGGGTGTGTTGCTGACCGCAATGTTGCGCTTGGCCGCCGCGCCGACATCGACATGCTCGTAGCCGACCGAAAAGGTGGCGATGATGCGGACCGAGGCCGGCAGGCCGGCCATCGTCTCGGCATTCAAGGGATCGCCAGCCGCGCACATAATGCCAGCGCAGCCCTCCGTCGCCTTGATCAGGGCCGGACCATCGTAAAGCCGGTCCTCGGGATTGAGCACGGCGTCGAAATTGGCCGCCAGGCGGGCCTCGACGGCGGGTGGAAAGTGCCGGGTCGCCAGAACGCGAGGTTTGCGCTTCGTCATAGTCGTTACTCTCCCTGTGCAGCCCTGCCGCAGGCGATCATTCTGGAAATCGCCGCGCATGGATATTACGCTTAGCTGCCCGGCTACAAGGCCTAGCCCCCTGTCATTGTCCGTTGACCACGTATAGTTTTCGCCGTTCTCGCGTCCAAACTGCGGTGCCATTTGCCGCCGTCTGCGCCATCCTCTTGCTGATCCTGTGGATAAGCCGGGTCGCCGATGCTCAGCAGCAGCCGGAAGTCGTTCTGGTGCCGCATCGGGCGACCTACGACATGAAACTTTCGGTGGCCCGCGCCAACAGCGGCATCGTCGAGGTGAGCGGCCGCATGGTCCTGGAAACCGTCGATTCCTGCGAGGGCTGGGAGGTCAAACAGCGCATCAAGCTCACCTTCCTGCGCAACGACGGCGAGGAGTTCGAAACCGATTCCAACTTCTCGAGCTACGAGTCCAAGGACGGACTGGAGCTGCGCTTCAGCGTGCGCAACGCCCAGAACGACGAGGTCGACGAAGAGCTGCGCGGCCAGGCCGACCTCGAGGCGACGGGCGGCAAGGGACGGGCGAGCTTCAGCCTGCCGGAGGCGCGCAGCTTCGAGCTGCCGGCGGGCACCCTGTTCCCCACCACCCATCTGGCGCTAATCATCAAGCACGCCCGAGAAGGCGACAAATCGGTGTCGTACAAAGTGTTCGACGGCGCCCGCCTCGACGGTGCGTTCCAGGTGAACGCGGTGATCGGCCGCCCGCCGCGGCCCACCTCCGGCGCGCCGCCGATGCGCGGCGACCTCGGCCTGGTGCGCGGCCAGCCGTCCTGGGGCGTGCGTTTTGCGTTCTTCGCCAACGGCGATCAAGGCGCCCAGCCCGAATACGAGCTGGCGCTCGACCTGCTGGCCAACGGCATCGCCCGCTCGATGCTGCTCGACTATGGTGACTTCGCCGTCGATGCCCGTCTCATTCAACTGCAAGCCCTGCCGAGGCCGAAATGCTGACCAGCCGAGTGCTCCCGTTCGCCGCCCTTGCCGCTTCGATTGCCGTCCCGGCGGCGGCGCAGGACTTTCAGCCGCATCGCGCGGCCTATTCGGTCACCCTGCTCGAGCATGGCAAGCCGAACGGCGACACGCCCGGCACCTACGCCTACGAGTTGCGGCTGACCTGCGACGGCTATGTCGTGAACCAGCGCATGCGCCTGGAGATCGGGGGCGGCCGCGCTGCGATCGTGAGCGAACAGCAGTCACAGATGACCGAGAGCCGCGACGGCAAGAAGCTGCATTTTGAACACCGCAGCATGGCCAACGGGCGGGAGACCAGCCAGGTGAAGGGCGATGCAACGCTCGACGGCGACGGCCGCGGCCAGGCGCGCTTCAGCGAGCCCGAGGGCCAGTCCGTGGCCTTGCCGGCCGGCACGATGTTTCCCATGGCGATCTCGCGCGCCACCCTGCAGCACGCCAAGGCGGGCGACGGCGGCTTCGATGCGCTGTTCTTCTTCGGCGAAAAGGTCAAGCCGCCGCAGGCCGTCAATATTCTGATCGGCAAGGTACCCAAGCGGCTGGCTGATCTGGCGATCCCCGAGGGCGCCGAACCCCTGATCCAGGGGCACGCGCGGATCTATTTTCGCGGCGGCTTCTTCGATTCAGGCGCCAAGGGCCAGGGCGAGCAGGCGGCCTTCGAGATGAGCAGCCTCACCCTCGACAACGGCATCGAACTCTACGGCACCCATGAAGAGGGCGAGGGCGGCATCGAATACCGCATCACGCGCCTCGAGGCGCTGCCCCTGCCAAACTGCAACTAGAAGTTCGCTCTAGCCGGCCTTCACGCCGAGTTCCGCCAGCGCGCGGATGGCGCCGGGGTGATAGGGCACGACCTTGTTCTTCGATGCGTTCGTCGCCTTGGTCGAGGCCGCTGCCGGACCCGCCGCCGACAGATCCCTTGCCGTTAAAACAGCCTTTGTGATGGCGTAGGCCGTGGCCTCGTCGAGGTCCTTGTGCGCAACCACGGCGTTCCAGGCCGCGACCGTCTTGAGGCCGGCCTTTTGTCCGCGATAGGTCGCGGGCGGGTAGGCGGCGTCCGCCATGAAGGGGAAGCGCTTGGCCATCGCGGTGGCCTCGTCGTCCGACAGTCCGAACACCACGACATCTGCCGCGTTCGCCGCCGCGGCCAGCGATGGGATCGGCACGAAGGCGCCCTGCCAGAAGGCGTCGATCCCGCCGGCCAGCAGTTGCTGGCCGAGATCGGCCGGCGTGCCGCTCACAATCACCGGCTTGATGGCGGCGATCGCCGCCAGCGCGCGGAAATAATCCTCCGCCGGTCCGGCCGCAGGGCCGCAGCCGACCTTCCTGCCGTCGAGTGCCTTGACCGATGAAAGCCCGCGCGAAGCGAGCGCTGCCGCCATGAAGGCGGTCTCGTACATCGGGAACAGCGCACGCACGTTGCGGTGCGGCTTGCCGGCGGCGAAGCCCGTGCCGTTGATGGCATCGAGCGCCGAGCCGAGGAACGCGGTGCCGAGCGTCCTTGCCGAGGCGTCGACACCGTCGAGGTTCTCGTTCGATCCCTTGGATTCCCGGATCGCCACGCGGATGCCGGCAGCAGCCAGCACCCGGGCGATGCCCTGGCCGTAGGGCAGGAAGGCGCTGCCGGGGCCGGCCGTCATCAGCGACAGCGAAGATCCCTGCGCCAGCGCGCGGCCGGCGGCCGTCGAAGCAGGACCGGCTGTCGCCGTGAGGAGAGACAGCGCCTGGCGTCGACCGATGGTCTTCATGCCCGCTCCTCCGGCCACAACCACGCGGCACCCCGCACGCCGCTCGAATCGCCATGGCGCGGTGCCAACAGCCTGGTGACGATATACGCGGGCTCGGAGAAGACGTAGCGGTTCTTCCATAGTTCGGGCACGCGGCCGTAGAGCTGGGGCATGCGCGACAGGCCGCCGCCCAGCACGATGGCATCGGGGTCGAGGATGTTGACCACGACCGCCAGCGAGCGGGCGAGTCGATCGCAATAGATTTCCATATGCGCGGCCGCTTCGGTATCGCCGGCGAGTGCTGCCTCGGCGATCTCGGTGGCTTTGAGGCTGCGGCCGGTGTGGCTGGCGAACTCGTGCTGAAAGCGTGGCCCGCTCAGCCAGGTCTCGATGCAGCCTGTGCGCCCGCAGTAGCAGCGCGGGCCCGGGCGCTCGCTGTCGTGCGGCGCGGGCAGGGGATTGTGGCCCCATTCGCCGGCGATCGCCTGCGCACCGGTCAGCGGTTTGCCGTCGATCACTACGCCGCCGCCCACGCCGGTGCCCAGGATGACGCCGAAGACGATGCCGCAGCCTGCCGCCGCGCCATCAGTCGCCTCGGAGACGGCAAAGCAGTTGGCGTCATTGGCCAGCCGCACCTCGCGGCCGAGTGCTTGTTCGAGGTCGCGCTTCAACGGTCGGCCGTTCAGCCGCGTCGAGTTGGCGTTCTTGATCAGGCCGGTCGCGGGCGAAATGGCGCCGGGATGGGCGACGCCCACCGTGCATTGACCGCTCGCGCGGCGCTCCAGCTCGGCCACGACCTCCACGATCGCGCGGACGCTGTCTTCGTACGACGTATCAGGCGTCGGCACGCGCAGGCGGGCTTTCTCCGTGCCGCCTCGGTCGAGCACAAGGCCCTCGATTTTGGTGCCGCCGAGATCGATGCCGATTCGCATGGGCCTCAGTTCATAGAAAGCGGGCGCCGATGTCGATGCTGGTTTTGACGGTGGTTGGGCACTAGGCTCCGTTCATGGACGGGCGCGACAGGGCCAAATTCATATCGTGGCGCAAGCGCCCCTCGACCATTCTGTGGGTTCTGTCGATGGGGCAGCTCATCTCGTGGGGCCTCGTCTACTACACGTTTCCGCTGTTCGTCGTGCCGATGCAGAAGGAACTCGGCTGGTCGCGCAACGAGTTGTTTGGCGCGCTGTCGGCCGGGCTGCTGGTGGCGGGCCTCAGCTCGATCCCGGTCGGCCACTGGATCGACTGCGGACACGGCCGCAAGCTGATGACCGCCGGCTCGGTGGGGGCGGCAGGAATGTTCGTCCTGTGGTCGCAGGTCGAATCGCTGTCGATGTTCTACGCCCTGTGGCTCGGCATCGGCGCCTGCCAGTCGGTCATCCTCTATGAGCCTGCCTTCGCGGTGATTACGCGCGTCTACGGCCCGCGCTTCAGGCAGGCGATCCTGCTGATGACCTTCCTCGGCGGGCTGGCCAGCACCTTCGGCATTCCGTTCGCCCAGCTCCTGATCGAGCGCATCGACTGGCGGCCGACACTGCTAGTGATCGCGGCCATCAATCTCGGGGTCGCCTTCTTCATCCACTGGCTGTTCGTGCCGGGACCGGCGGAAGCGCCCGTGCCGATCGCCGAGGCCAAACCCGCGGCCGCCGGCACCACGAAGAAGTCTCCGCTCGCTGCCGCCGTGCGCGTGCCGGCCTTCTGGGGGCTTGTGGTGGCCTTTGCGGGCTATGGCCTCGCTTTCTCGGCCATGAGCTTCCACCTGATCCCGCTGCTCGCCGACCGTGGCGTGGAGATCGGCGTTGTCATGGCGATCATCGCGCTGATCGGGCCGATGCAGGTGGTGGGCCGCGTGCTGCTGATGGCGGGCCAGCGCCACATCACCACCATTCAGCTGGGCGCGCTGATCTATTTCGCCTTCCCCGTGTCGATGGCGATGCTGGCGCTCGGTATCAGCGACGTCTACGGCCTGATCCTGTTCGCCGTGATCTACGGCGTCGCCAACGGCCTGGTCACCATCCTGCGCGGCATGTCGGTGCCGGAATTCATCGGTCCCGAAGGCTATGGCGTGGTGTCGGGCGCGCTCACCATGCCGACCAACGTCATGCGCGCCACCGGCCCGCTGGCGGCCGCTTTCGCCTGGAGCGCCTTTGGCGGCTACACGCCGGTGCTGTGGGGCCTGGCGGGTATCATGCTGATTGCAGCCTGCGGCTTCGCGGCGGCCGCATTGCTGTCGAAACGCCACCCTGGTCTCACAGTTTAGAACGAGCCTGACGGTCTGCAGTCATAGCCGTCCGGCCTTGACCGCATTGGCCAGCAACATCCTGACGCCACAGCGATGAAAGGGCAGAATGACCGACAGATACGCTCGGCCGAAGAGATTGTGCGGGCTCACCACCGTGGTCAGCGCGACACGGTTCGCGCCTCCGTCGGCTACCTTCCGCACCGACACGCGGAAGTCGAGATGCTTGTCGTCGCCGCCCGTCACGATCTCCGTGTCGTTCTGGCCGAACAGCGTGAAGCGCGCGATCTTCTCGCCGATCGCGTAGGCCGGCTTGATCTCGACGGGTTTGCGCTCGGCCGCCCCGGAGGGTCGCAGCCCGAACGGTGCCACGATCCGGTCGCGCAGGATCAGGAGCTCGGTGAACCCGCGCGGCGGATGGGCGAAGAGTGCGAGGTAGACCTCGTGCATGGCGAGATTGCCGTGCTGCAGCGGCGCCTCATAGGAGTCCCAGTGGTAGAAGCTGGCGAGATTGCCCAGGAATGCGCTGGCGGGCGGTGAGCTGCGTCGGGTGACCGTCATGCCGGAACTCGACTACCATGGGCCGGCGAGCACAAGGGAGCAAAGCCGTGGCAGCCGACGTCCTGATCCTGATCGACCAGCAGAAGGCCAAGGAGCATCCGAAGTGGGGCCCGCGCAACAATCCCGGCGCCGAGAGCAACATCGCGCGACTGCTGACGGCATGGCGCGCCGCGAAGGCCCCGATCATCCACGTCAGGCACGATTCGACCTATCCCGACTCGCCGTTCCGGCCAGGACAGGAGGGCAACGACTTCTCGACTCTGACCGCGCCGCAGCCGGGCGAGATGGTGCTGGCCAAACGGGTGACCAGCGCCTTCATCGGCACCGACCTGACCCAGCGCCTTGAAGCGATGGGAAAGCCGCCGCTGGTCGTCTGCGGCTGGCTGCTGGCCAATTCGGTCGAGGCGACGGTGCGGGTCGGCGCCAACCTCGGCTTCAGGATCCGCCTTCCAGCCGACGCCTGCTGGTCGTGCGACAAGCGCGATCTGACGGGCCGCCTGTGGCCGGCCGAGGACGTGCACCAGCTGACCCTGGCGCTACTCAGCGGCGAATATGCCGCGATCACCTCGACTGAGGAGGTACTCGCGGGGGCCTGACCGTTCCAGGGTGGAACGATTCGCCTAAAACCCTTATTTCATCAGCATCGGAGCCGTTCCACAAAGGTGGAACGGCCTGGAACGATTTGGAGCGATTTGCGCAACAATCGTACTCGGTTCAGCCGAGCTGGATCCAGGTCGTCTTGATCTGGGTGAACTTGTCGAAAGCGTGCAGCGACTTGTCCCGGCCGTTGCCCGACTGCTTGTAGCCGCCGAACGGCGTGGTGATGTCGCCGCCGTCGTAGGTGTTGACCCATACTGAGCCGGCGCGCAGGCCCTTGGCGAACTTGAACGCCTTGTTGATGTCGGCGGTGAAGATCGCCGAAGCGAGGCCATAGATCGTGTCGTTGGCCACGCTGAGTGCCTGCTCGGCATCCTTCACCGGGATGACCGACAGCACGGGGCCGAAGATCTCCTCCTGGGCGATCTTCATCTTGTTGTCGACGCCGTCGAACACGGTGGGCTCGATGAAGGAGCCGGCGTTGTCGATATGGACCTGCTTGCCGCCCATCGCGAGCCGGACGCCTTCCTTTTGGCCGGCGTCGATGTAGCCCATTACGCGCTTGGTCTGCGTCTCGTCGACCATGGCGCCCATCTGCGTCTTGGGGTCGAGCGGGTCGCCTGGCATCATCTTCTGGCCGATCGCCATCACCTTCTCGAGGAAGACGTCCTTGATCTTGTCCTCGACGATCAGGCGGGAACCGGCAGTGCAGACCTCGCCCTGGTTGAACCAGATGCCGAAGGCGGTGCGCCTTGCTGCGACGTCGAGGTTGGGCGCATCGGCCAGCACGATGTTGGGCGACTTGCCGCCGCACTCAAGCCAGACCTGCTTCATGTTGGATTCGCCAGAGTAGCGCAGGAAGTACTTGCCGACTTCCGTCGAGCCGGTGAAGGCGATGACGTCGACATCCATGTGACGGCCGAGCGCCTGACCGGCGGTTTCGCCAAAGCCCGGCAAGACATTGAACACGCCTTCGGGGATGCCGGCTTCCGCCGCCAGCTCGGCCACGCGAATGGCGGTGAGCGGCGACTGCTCGGCGGGCTTCAGGATCACGGAATTGCCGGCAGCAAGAGCGGGCGAGATCTTCCAGCAGGCCATCAGCAGCGGGAAGTTCCACGGCACCACGCAAGCCACGACGCCCGACGGCTCGCGGGTGATCATGGCCACGACATTGCCCGGAGTGGGGGCGATCTCGTCGTAGATCTTGTCGATCGCCTCGCCGAACCATTGCACGGTGTTGGCCGAGCCCGGGATGTCGACCGTGGTCGAAAACGCGATCGGCTTGCCCATGTCGAGCGTCTCGAGCAGCGCCAGCTCCTCGCGGTTCTTCATCATGAGCTCGGCGAGCTTCAGCATGATGCGCTTGCGGTTGGCCGGCGGCATGTTGGCCCAGGTGCCCTTGGTGAAGGCGGCTCGCGCGGCCTTCACGGCGGCATCGACGTCGGCGGTATCGCAGGCCGCGACCTTAGTGAGGATCTGGCCCGTCGCCGGATTGATGCAGTCGAAGGTTTTGCCCGAAACGGAGGGGGCGAACTTGCCGCCGATGAAGGCCTGGTTGCGGTAGCTGAGACCGCCGACGCGGCCCTTCCAGTCATCGCACGAAAGCTGGGCGCTCATGTTGTTTCCTCCTTTGGTGGGTTGGTACGAGCCTAGCCCACGAAAAAGCCGCCCGGAAGGGCGGCTTTATGGCAGCGAGTCGGGCTCGCTATTTGATCTTGGATTCCTTGAAGACGACGTGCTTGCGCGCAACCGGGTCGTACTTCCTGAGTTCGAGCTTCTCGGTCTTGGTGCGCGGGTTCTTCTTGGTGACGTAATAGAAGCCGGTGTCGGCGCTGGACACCATCTTGATCAGGATCGAAGTCGGCTTGGCCATGGTCTTTGTCCTCTAGGAGGCCGGCAAATTAGTCGGCAGCGCTGCGGTGTCAAGCTGCCCTAATTGGGCCGGGCAGCCTGCTCGACCGAGCCGGTTCGCACGGCAAGGGCATATAGTGTGGGATCGCGCAGCAGCCGGTCGGCGATGTCGACGTCGCGTTCCGGCGAATCCTCGCCCGGCGGGCAAATCTTGCGCATGTCCGTCACCTCGGCGGCGGTCGGGTTGCGCTCGGCGTGCCAGCGCGTGAGTGTGGAGCGGCTGGCGTCGACGGCTTCCGGCCCGAGCCGGCCCACGTCCGCAACCTTGGCGGTGCAGATGTTGGGCAGTACGCCCAGTTCGTTCCAGGTGTAGCCCGACGGCGCCAGCAGGCGCGACCAGGTCAGCACCAGCTCGCCCTCGTTGGGCAGTCGGATCACGGTCTGCACGGTGCCCTTGCCGTAGCTCGTGGTGCCGACCACCACGGCGCGGCCGCGGTCCTGCAGTGCTGCCGCCACGATCTCGGCCGCCGAGGCGGAGTTGCCGTTGACCAGCACCACGATCGGCAGTTCGGCCGACCGGCGGCTCGAGCTGCGGTAGGTGCGCTGGCTGTCGGGATGGCGGCCCTGGGTCGAGAAGATGGTGCCCTCGCCGATGAAGACCTCGGCCACCGATTGGGCCTGGTCGAGCAGGCCGCCGCGGTTGGAGCGCATGTCGATGATGATGCCGGCGATGTCGCGGCCGATGTCGTGGCGTGCGCGATCCATGGCGGTGCGCAACGTTTCGGTGGTGGCGGTGTTGAATCCCGTCAGATGGATCAGCGCGACGTCGCCCCGCCGCTCGTAGACGACGGTGGTCGGGATGATGCGGGCGCGCTTGAGCGACAGGGTGAGTTCCTGCCCTTGCGCAGGCCGCAGCACGGTGAGCGCCACCTGTGCGCCGATGGTGCCGCGCAGCATGTGCACGACGTCAGCCAGCGAGCGGTCCATCATCGATTCGGCGTCGATCGCCATGATCTGATCGCCGACCTGTACGCCGCCCCGGGCGGCAGGCGAGCCGTCCTGCACGGCGCGGATCAGGATCTTCTTGTCGTCGGCACGTTCGATGGTGATGCCGACGCCGCCGCCGCCGTCGCGCTGGAAGCGATTGTCGCGCGCCTCCTCCGGGTCGGCGTAGCGGCTGTTGCGGTCGAGCAGCTTGGTCGTGGCCGACATCGCGCCCTTGATCAGGACGCTGCGGTCGGTTTGCTGCAGCACCGGCGAGGAGTCGATCGAGGCGGCGAACAGTTCGGCCAGCATGCCACCCCAAGCGCGGCCGTCCGATGTATCGGCGGGCGCCGGTCGCGACAAAACCTCATGGCCATCGCGCATGACGGTGAAGGCCTTGCCGCCGGCCTGAAGCGACAGGGCGGGGTCGGTGCTGGCAAAACCGCGATAGGTTTCGGCCGACATCTTGCGGAAATCGGGCTCGTAGAGATGGCGGTCGGCGATCGCTCGATAGGCCTGGAGGACGACCCGTTCGACACTAACGTCGGCAGCGACGGCGGGCCCACGCATCGGCACCGGAGCGTTGCCGCCCCCGTTTGAGGTTTCGCACGACGCGACCAGGGCGGCTGCGAACAGGGCGGCTGTACAATGCGACAGCGACTGGCGGAAAAAACGGGTGAACGGCACTTAGTATACCTTGCTGGCGGTCACCCTAGCACAAGCCGTTGCCAGGCAGCTAACGCCGAGATCACGGGGTCAAATCAGGGAGATAGATCGAGCCCCTCGGGGGCCGGCTTGGGGGCGACGACGCGGTGGGTCCACAAGAGCGCGATCACCGTTCCCTTGATGCGCGGCAGCAATATCAGCGCCAGGACGACGGACAGCGGTAGCCACAGGGCGGCATGAAACCACAAAGGCGGCTCGTGGCCGTAACGTTCCAGGATGAGGACCAGCGGCACGATGATGTGGCCGACAGCAAAAATGGTGAAATAGGCCGGCGCGTCGTCGGCGCGGAACGGCTCCAGCGCCAGCCCGCACGCCGGGCAGTGACTTTGCATCTTGAGGAAGCCGCCGAACAGTGCGCCCGCGGCACAGCGCGGGCAACGGCCGCGCCAACCGCGATGCAGTGCGGTCCAGAAGTCGACAGGGGCGTGGTCGGCGGCCATCACTGCAAGATGCGCCCTCGGCCTAGTTTCGTCGGCGCGACCGTTTGTCCCGAGAGGGCTTGCCATGCGCGACCGGACGACGCGGGCCGCTGCGAGCGGGGCGGTGCTGGCCGCGCGGCAAGGCGTGGCGTTCGACCCTCTCGATCACCTCGAGGACGTCGAACAGCAGGCCGCCGGTGGCGGTGTCGGCTTCGACCAGCTTGACCCTGAGCCGGTCGCCCAGCCCGTAGGTTTCGCCGGTGCGCTCGCCGATCAGGAGCTGGCGGCCCTCGTCATGGCGGAAGAACTCCTGGCCGAGCGTGCGGATCGGAATCAATCCGTCGGCGCCCGAGCCGTCCAGCGCGGCGAACAGGCCGAAGCGGGTGACGCTGGTCACCCGGGCAGCGAAGCTGGCGCCGACATGCTCGGCCATATAGGCCGCGACATAGCGGTCCATGGCGCCGCGTTCGGCCATGACGGCGCGCCGCTCGCACATCGACAGATGCTCGCCGAACTCCACGAACCGGCCGCGGTCGCCTTCGGCCAGGCCGCCTTCGCCCAAGCCATAGGCCGCGATCAGGGCGCGATGCACGATCAGGTCGGGAAAGCGCCGGATCGGCGAAGTGAAGTGGGCGTAGCGTGCCAACGCCAGACCAAAGTGGCCGAGGTTGTCGGGACTGTAGACCGCTTGGCTCTGGCTGCGCAGGATGGTTTCGTTGACCAGCCGCGCCACCGGCTTGCCTTCGACGGCTTTCAGCACGCGATTGAGATCGGCTGGACCGAGCCGCTGTCCGGTGGGCAGGGCGATGCCCAGCGTACCGAGGAACTCGCGCAGCGCCTCGAGCTTGGCGGGATCGGGGTTGTCATGGACGCGGTAAAGGCAAGGCGCGTGGCGCTGTTCCAGCGCATGAGCCGCCGCCACATTGGCCAGCACCATGAATTCCTCGATCAGCTTGTGGCTGTCGAGCCGCTCGCGCACGCCAATCTCGGCGATGCGGCCGTCTTCGCCGAGGCGAACCAGCCGCTCCGGCAGGTCGAGATCGAGCGCGCCGCGCTTCTCGCGTGCCGCCAGCAGGACTTTGAAGGCCGAATAGAGCGGCTTCACGACGCTCTGCATCAGGGGCTCGAGTTCGTCGTCGGGATGGCCATCGGCGGCGCGCTGCAGGCGATTGTAAGTAAGCCGTGCCGCGGAGCGCATCATGGCGCGGTGGAAGCGATGCTTCTTCAGCTCACCGTGCGCGTCGATCCACATCTCGGCCAGCAGCACCGGCCGGTCCTGGCGCGGCAGCAGCGAGCACCAGTTGTTCGATAGAGCTTCCGGCAGCATCGGCACGACCCGGTCAGGAAAATAGACCGAGGTGCCGCGGCGGTAGGCGGCTCTGTCGAGCGGCTTGTCGTGCCGGACGTACCAGGCGACATCGGCGATGGCGACCAGCAGCCGCCAGCCGCCCTCGTGATCGGGGTCGGGCTCAGCGAACACCGCGTCGTCGAAGTCGCGGGCGTCTTCGCCGTCGATGGTGACCAGTGGCACCTGGCGCAAGTCGAGCCGGTCGCCGAGCGGCGCTGCCTTGGCGCGCTCGGCCTCCTCGGCCGCAGCCGGCGGGAAATCGACCGGGATGTCGTTGGCGGCAATCGAGATCAGGCTGACAGTGCGTGGATCGCTCATCGGGCCGATGCGCTCGATCACGCGCGCGCGATGCGATAGAGCCGTGCCGGTTTCCTCGATCCACACGATGTCGCCGGGCACGGCGCCGTTCTTGTCGGCCGGCCGCACCTCGAATTCGCGGCGCAGCTTGCGGTCGGTCGGCGTCACCAGTCCGAGGCCACGGCGATCGGCCGGTTCCTCGTAGAGGCCGAGGATCTTCTTCGGCCCGCTGCCCAGGCGGCGGATGATGCGCGCCTCGTAGGTGTCCTTGCCGCGGCGCTTGAGGCTGGCCAGCACGCGGTCGCCGACGGCGGGGGCGGGGGCGGGGCCGGGACCAGCACGAGATCCATGGGGATCGATCTCGATCCGCGGCGCCGGGCCGTCTTTTTCGTCGTCGTGCTTGCGCGGCACGGCGATCAGATGGCCGTCCTTGTCGACCCGCACGATCTCGAGCACCGTGACGTCGGTGAGCGCCGCAGGGTCGCGGAAGGTCTTGGCGCGGTCTGCCGCGACCTCGCCGGTGTCGCGCAGATCGCGCAGCAGGGCCTTCAGTTCGATTCGTTGGTCGCCTTTGATGCCGAAGGCGCGGGTGATCTCGCGCTTGCCTATCGGCGTGGTGCTTTGCTTGATGAAAGCCAGCAGTTCGTCGCGCGTCGGGACGCGGCCCTTAGCCATCGGTTCCGGTGCGTGGGGGGAGTTCGGCCTTGGGCTTTCGCTTGACCGTTGATTTCTTTTTGACAGTTTTTGGTTTCACTTCTGTGTCGTTGGCCGGCGCACCGATTTCGGCTGCACCATTGGCCTTGGGTTTGGCTTTCGCCTTGGGAGCGGCCTTCTTCGCCCGCGCCGGCTTCTTGGCGCCGCCTTTGGCGGCGCGCTCGGCGAGCAGCGAGATGGCCTGGTCGAGCGTGAGCTCTTCCGGTTTGAGATCGTTCGGCACGGTGGCGTTGATGCCGCCNNGCCACCGCGCGATTCATGCCGACCTCGAGAACGCTCTCGTCGGCCGGGATCGATTTGTATTTCGGCCCATGCTTCACATAGGGGCCAAATCGGCCGACGCCCGCCAGTACGGCTTCGCCGTCCTCGGGATGCTTGCCGAGCTCGCGCGGCAGCGCCAGCAGGGCCAGAGCCTTGTCGAGCGTCACTTCGTCAGGTGTCATGCCCTTCAGCAGCGACTGCCGCTTGGGCTTGTCCTTGCCCTCGGG
>PLYQ01000263.1 GCA_003153415.1 Rhodospirillales bacterium
GCGATCTTGCCCGACGGCGTCTCGGCGACCGCCGCCAGACCGGGCTGCCGCGTTGCCAGATGGGCAAGGATGGTGGGGCGCTCCATGCCGCTCAGCGGCCGGTCGTAGGTCGCCAGCCGCGGCAGATCCGCGAGCGCCATCGGCCGCAGAGCGATGCCCTGAGGCGGCAGCACGGGCGTTTGCGGTGTCCGGTCGAGATGCCAGCGCGAGATCTTGTAGAGGTCGTGGAAGCCCAGGGGCAGATAGATCGGCCGGCCTTGCTCGGTCGCGTCGAGCCCCGCGACCGCGCCAGCGTTGCGCACTTCCTCGATGCAGCGCTTCAGTAGCCCGCTGCCGACCCCGCCGCGGCGACGATCCTTGGTCACCAGCACCATGCTGATCCAGGCGAGCCTCTGGCCGAGCGGCAGGACGAGCGAACTGGCCTTCCATCTGCCGTCGGCGCCGATACAGCCGAACCCGCGCCCCGCCGCCAGCATGAAGCGCCAGTCCGAGGCGTTCTGGTTCCAGCCCGCCTCGATCGACAGCGGCCACACCGCCTCCGCTTGCTCGGGGTCAATGGGCGCAACCTGGAGCGCCTCAGTACTTGCCCCCACAGTATTGGCCCCCTCAATACTGACCATCGCGCACCTCGTAATGCGTGGGCTTGTTGAGGGTGGTCATGTCGCGGGCCAGCCAGTCAGCGGTCCATTCGACCATCTTCTGCAGCGGCACGCTTGGGTGCCCGAATTCCTGGACCATGCGTGCCGCATTGTTGATCCAGCCAGTCGGCGCCGGGTTGCCCGTGAGCTTGGGCGTCTTGCCTAAAAGCTTGGCGAACTCGGTAGCGATCTTGGCGACTTCGAAAGTCTCCGGACCGGTGACGTTGATCGGCGTCGTTGGCGTCGTCGCGTGCGCGAGACAGCGCAGTGCCACAGAGTTGGCATCGCCCTGCCAGATGACGTTGGCGTGGCCCATCGTTATATCGATGGTCTCGCCGTCGCGCACCTTGCGGCCGATGTCGTGCAGAACACCGTAGCGCATGTCGATGGCGTAATTCAGCCGGAACAGGCGGCCCGGCGTGCCGTGCTGGGCCGAGAAGAACTCGAACATGCGCTCGCGGCCAACGCAGGATGCGGCGTAGTCGCCGGGCGGCGGAATCGGTGCCACGTCCTCGGTCGCCCCGCCGCTCTCCACGGGCACGAACGGGTAAACGCAGCCCGTCGAAAACGCCACGATCCGCGAAGCTCTGAACACTTCGGCAACCATCGCCGGCACCTGCACGTTCATCGCCCAGGTGAGCGGCACGTTGCCGGCGGCGCCGAACTTGCGGCCGGCCATGAACACGACATTTGTGGTCCTAGGCAGTTTCTCCAGCGCGGCGCGGTCGAGCAGATCGGCCGTGATCGTCTCCACTCCAGCGCGTGCCAATTCCTCCCGCACGCCTTTCTCGCTGAAGCGCGCGACGCCAATCACCTTCTTGTTCGGCGCCGCGCGTTTGGCGAGCCGCGCCAGCGTCGGGCCCATCTTGCCGCCAACCCCCAGCACCACGATGTCGCCCGGCGTCTTGGCGAGATCGGCCACCAGCGCCTCGGACGGCGCGGTCATGAAATCATCCAGCGCTTCGATTGACTCGAAGCCGTCAGGCAGCTTGCTCATGTCGATGCCTTCAATCGTTCCTTTGGTGCGGCCGGCATAGGTCGCATCGACTTGAAATCGAGGTCGACGCCGACGGCGAAACCCGGGCAGCCGAGCGAGCCCAGCGCGAGCTGGCCGCCCCTTGCCTTCAGTCGCGCTGGCCTGCCCGGTAGCTTTTCGTATAGCGCGGGATGGGCCGCCACGAAGGCGTTCTGTTCGCCTTCCGGCACGCCCGACATGCCGTCGATGAAATGATGCGCATTTCGCTCGACGTGGGTGAGCCCAAGCAGCGAGACCAGCGCCAAGTCCTGCTGGACGCTGGTGCCCGGACCGGTTGTCAGGTCCTCGGCCGACATGAAATAGCGGGTGCTGGCGGCCTGTTCATTCAAGGTCGCCACACGGGAGGCGTTGAGGATCGACTTGTAGAAGCCCTTGCAATTCTTGCTCGAGACGCCGGAGTAACCCAGCGCCAGCGCCGTCGGGAAAGACGACAACTCGCCATCCGACTCGTCGATGATCACCGGCCGGTATTCCGCCAGTGCCGTCACCGGGCGCCCGAGCGCCGCGGCGCGCTTGATCGGCTGTTCGATGAAGAGCGTCGCCTTGACCATGCGTGTCAGTGCCGGCATCTCCTCGACCCTGCGCCACAGTTCGACGATGCCGTCGACGTCGTCGTACTGCTCGTTGCCGTCGAAAGTCACGCGGTATTCGCCGGCACTGGCATCGAGCACTGAAGCGATGCGCGACAGCCGGTCGAGATCGGCCTTGATGTCACCGCCCACCTTCAGCTTGTAGTAGCGGCCGCGATAGTAGGAGACGACCTCCTTCAGCGTTTCCGGCAACCCGTCGTTGACCCGTTCTGAGGCCGGCCGATCGGCCGCGGTTAGCGGATCCACCAAGCCGACCGTATGGCGGAGCTCGATGGTTGCGCCGGGTTTCAGGTCGGCGAGGAAGGGCTGCAGGTGCGCGTCCTTGACGTCCGGCGTGAGGTCCGTCGCCTCGATGCCCGGCACGTTGGTCGAAATCATCGTGGCGAAGGACTGACCCGTCGCCTTGCCTAGCGCATCGAGGATGGCGCGGTCGAGCAGTGCCGGGCCGTAGGAGGCGACCAGCGGGTTGAGACCGAGTTCCGCGCCGCGCGACTGCTGCGCCCGATAGGTGCCGGCGAAAAGCCCGAACGGCGTATCGAAGCCGCGCTCCTTGTAATGGTCGATGGCGATGTCCAGCGACTGCCGAAGCTGGTCGAGATTCTGCGCGTCGGTAAAGCTCGGGCTCTTTTCGAACCACTTGGCGCCGAGCGCCTCGGCGGCCACGCCCTCGCTGCTGCGGCCATCGCCCAACAGGATCCGCACACGCAGGATGGCGTGGATGCTTTCGGTCACGGTAATGACGCCGAACCGGAACGGTAGCCGCAGGCGGACATCGCGCTCGA
>PLYQ01000148.1 GCA_003153415.1 Rhodospirillales bacterium
GTCGCCGACAAGTTCGACCTGCGCCGCGACATCCAGTTCAGGAGCCGCGTGACCGCGGCGCACTGGCAGGACAAGACGCGGCGCTGGGACGTGACATTGGAAGACGGCAGCAAGCACACGGCCCGTTTCCTGGTGACCGCCATCGGTCCCCTCTCGGCGCCGACCATGCCGCGCATTCCGGGCGTCGAGAGCTTCAAGGGCCAGTCCTGCCACACCGCGCGCTGGCCCAAGGAACCGGTGAGCTTTGAGAACAAGCGCGTCGCCGTGATCGGCACCGGCGCCACCGGCGTGCAGACCATCCAGGAAGTGGCCAAGACGGTGGGCCATCTCACGGTGTTCCAGCGCACACCCAATTGGTGCGCGCCGCTGCACAACGGCAAGATCGCCAAGGAGGAGATGCGCGAGATCCGGGCGGGCTATCCCGAGATGTTCAAGCGCTGCCTGGAAACCTTCGCCTGCTTCCTGCACACGCCCGATCCGCGCGCCACGACCGAGGTGACGCCCGAGGAGCGCGAGGCCTTCTTCGAGAAGCTCTACGGCGACAAGGGCTTCGGCATCTGGCAGGGCAACTTCCGCGACATTCTCGTCGACCGGAAGGCCAATGCGCTGATCAGCGACTTCGTCGCCCGCAAGATCCGCCAGCGCGTGAAGGACCAAGCGGTCGCCGAAAAGCTGATCCCCAAGAACCACGGCTTCGGCACGCGCCGCGTGCCGCTCGAGACCAAATACTATGAGGTCTATAACCAGCCCAACGTCAGGCTGGTCGACATCAACGAAACACCGATCGAGGCCATCACGCCGACGGGCATCAAGACCAACAATGCCGAGTACGAGTTCGACATCATCATCTACGCCACCGGCTTCGATGCCATCACCGGCAGCTTCGACCGCATCGACATCAGGGGCGCCGACGGACTCAAGCTGAAAGACAAATGGAAGGGCGGGCCCAAAACCTATCTCGGCGTGATGGTCGAAGACTTCCCCAACATGATGATGCTGATGGGCCCGCACACCGCGCTCGGCAACATTCCGCGCTCGATCGAATACAATGTTGAATGGGTGACCGGCCTGATCCGGCACGCGCGCGACCATCAGCTCTCGCAGATCGAGGCCACGGCGGCGGGCGTCGCGTCGTGGACCGACCACGTCCGGGCGCTGGGCGAAGGTCTCCTCTCCAACGAGATCGATTCCTGGATGACTGGCATCAACCGCAACGTCGAGGGCAAGAACACCCGCATCGTCGCGCGCTACAGCGGCAGCGCGCCGGCCTACCGCGCGCGCTGCGATGCGGTGGCGGCGAGTGGCTACCGGGAGATGAAGCTCGCCTAAAGCGGTTCGGGGGAGACCGGTGATGCCCAAGAGAACGATCATTCGCAGCGCCGAAGTCGTCACCATGGACGCAGGCCTGGGCGACTTCGCTTCGGTCGACATCCTGGTCGAGGACGGTGCGATCCGGGCGGTCGGGCCTTCGCTCGACGCAGCGGGCGCCGAGTCGATCGACGGGTCGAGCATGATCGCCCTGCCCGGCATCATCGATGCCCATACGTGTCTCTGGCAGACGGCCCTGCGCGGCTACGTGCCCGATCTGTGGCACGGCACCTACAACACGGCACTGCTGCCTCTGCGGCGGCATTACAGCGCCGACGACAACTTCAATGCAGCCTATGTCGGCGCCTTCGAGATGCTGTCCTATGGCACCACGACCGTCGTCGACTATTGCCACAACATCCGCAGCCCCGACTTCGCGCCGGCCTCGATTGCAGCGCTGAAGGCGACGGGCATCCGCCACCTGTTCACCTATTCCTTCATGAGCGCCCAGCCGGATGAGTTTCCGATGGCTGCCCGCTACGACGACGCGCGGCGAGTCTACGATCGCTTCCACGATCCTGCAGGCCTCACGACCATCGGCTTCGGCGTCGAGTCGATCGGCGCGTCGGAGCTGGCAAAGCAACTCGCCTTCGCGCGCGCGCTTAAGGCGCCGAGCTGCATCCACGTCAACGAAACTGGGACCATCGAGCGATTGCACGCGCAGGGTCTGCTCGGGCCGGATTTTCTGGTGATCCACGGCAACCTGATCACCAACGCCGAGCTCGAGCTGATGGCCAAGGCCGGCATGCCGATCTGCTTCACGCCGACCGCCGACACGCAAGGCACGCCGGCCGACATCGTGCGCCGCGCCACCGATCGTGGCGTCGACGTGGTGTTCGGCTGCGACATCCCCTGCTCCATCGCCTCCGACACACTGGGTCAGCTACGCGTGATGTTCAACGTCCAGGGTTTCCTCGATGGCGCGATGGAGCGCAACTTCTCGACGGTGATCGGACGGCGGCCGGCCGTGCGGCCCGGCATGCCGCTGCTGACGCCGCGCAAGCTGATCGAAACCGCGACCATCGGCGCGGCACGCGTACTGGGCCTCGATGGCCGGATCGGCTCGCTGACGCCCGGAAAGCGCGCCGATATCGTCCTGGTCCGCAAAGGCCCGTTTGGCGATTCAATTGCCGATGATCCCTGCGCGCACCTCCTGCTGCAGACCAGCCCGCGCGACATCGACACCGTCATGGTCGACGGCGAGATCCGCATGCGGGCCGGCGTCCTGGCCGGCTTCGACCCGGGAAAAGCCGCGGCAATGATCGCTGCGTCGCGGCAGCGTATCCTCGGGAAGCCTCAGTAGCGCGCGATCACCTTCTCGGCGAAGTCGCCGAGATTGCGGCGCGCCGTTTCCACGGCCGGCAGCAGCGTGATTTCGTTCAGGCCCATGGCCTCGCGCTCGCGCAGCATGGCGATGATCTCGTCGGACGTGCCGACCAGGCCGCCGGTGGCGCGGATCAGGTCCTCGGTGATGAAGCGACGCTCCTCGGGCGGCAGGAAGGCGCAATGGCCGAGATGGACCTGCTGATGGCGCCGGGCGTACGGCGTCTCCATCTTCTCGGTGAAGGCGAGAT
>PLYQ01000139.1 GCA_003153415.1 Rhodospirillales bacterium
CCACACCCCCGAGCGGTATTAGAATACCGCGCCGCGCAACATTGTTGCGCGGCTAGCGGGCGTCGTCGCCCAGCTCGAGCCGGACCAGATTCACCCAATAGGCCGCACCGGTCGTGGTGATGTCGTCACTGAAGTCGTAGAGCGGCGAGTGGACGTTCTGGCAGCCGCCTTCGCCCATGCCGCCATTGCCGATCATGATGTAGGCGCCGGGCTTCTTCTCCAGCATGAAGGCGAAGTCCTCCGCACCCGCGAGCGGCGAGGTATTGGCCTCGACGTTCTCGCGGCCGACTGTCAGCGCCGCCGCCTCGACGGCGATCTTGGTTTGGTCCACCGCGTTGATCAGCGGCGGATAGCGCCGGTGATACGTCGAGACCGCCTGGCAGCCGCCCGACTGGGCGATGCCCGCCGCCACTTCGGCGAGCCGGCGCTCAAGCAGCGCGCGCACGTCGGGTGAGAAACTGCGTGCCGTGCCCTTGATCAACACGTCGGACGGAATGACGTTGGGCGAGCCCGGCGTGCCGGCGTGGATGTGACCGACGCTCAGGACGGCCGCCTGCGCCGGCGCCACATTGCGGCCGACGATGCCCTGCACCGCCACGATGAATTGCGCGGCGACAAAAGTCGGATCAGTGCCGCGATCGGGCATGGCGCCGTGACCGCCGGTGCCCTTGAAGGTGACTTCCCAGCTGTCCGACGCCGCCAGCATGGCGCCGGTGCGGATGGCGAAGTGGCCCTTGGGGAAGCCCGGCATGTTGTGCATGCCGTAGACGGCATCGCAGTCGAACTTGTCGAACAGCCCCTCCTCGATCATCACGCGGGCGCCGCCATGGCCTTCCTCCGCGGGTTGGAAGATGAAGTGCACGGTGCCGGCGAAATCGGGCTCGGCCGCAAGATGCCGCGCCGCGCCCAGCAGCATGGTGGTGTGGCCGTCATGGCCGCAGGCATGCATCTTGTTGTCGATCACCGAGGCGTAGTCGAACGCGTTCTTCTCCTGCAGATGCAGCGCGTCCATGTCGGCGCGCAGGCCGATCGTCTTTTGGCCCTTCCGCTTGCCCTTGAGCGTACCGACCACGCCGGTCTTGGCCAGGCCGCGATGGACCTCGATGCCCCAGGCCTCGAGCTTGTCGGCCACGATCTGGGCGGTCCGCGTCTCCTCGAAAGCGGTTTCGGGATGGCGATGGATGTCGCGGCGGATGGCGGTGAGATCGGCCTGGTGATGGGCCAGAAGATCGGGCGTGAAGCGGCTCATGGGATGGTCCTCGCGGGAGGCTGCGAGACTAGCCGCCACGGCCAGAACTTGCCAGACAGCTAGCGCGCAAGACGCGTGGTCGCATGGCGGGGCCCGACCAAAAGCGCTAGGGTGAGTTCCGGTCCACAATGGGTCGCAGGAGATACGTCGCATGACCTACAGGCTTTGGTGGACCGTTGGTTACGTCTGCACCTCCGAAAAGGAGTTCCGGGCGACCAAGCACCGGCTGCTGCCGGCGGTCTACGAAGTGCTGGACGATGCACTCCGGCGGGCGAGCCAGGTCGGCCGGGCCGGCGGCGTCGCCTGGCTGATCGAGGGCGACGACAGGACGCGGCTCGACCGGCCGGCGATCCAGCAGACGCTGCAGAAGCGCGGCGCCGAACTCGAGGCCCAGACGAGCGGCCGCTGAGCCGCAGGCGGGGTAACGACGCTCCAGGATGAGCCGGCGGCGACCGCCGGAAAATGAAAACGGCGAGGCCAGTTTCCCGACCTCGCCGCTTCGCACGCACCTTCAACGAGCGTTCGTCGCACTCGCCGCGGTGCGCGGCTGGCCACAACCCCTTGCGGGGCCGCGAATGGCCAGTGGAATGCGGGATCCCCGCCCGCTACCACCATCATGCGGGGCACGTCCGATCCATGCGCATGGACCGTTCGCATCGAGCCCCGGTACCGGTTTCCCGTCAGCAGCCCCCTCTCGAGAGGAGGTGCGGCACCCCGTGAAGACGAGTTCACGGAACACTCCAGAGGCCCATCAGCAGCTTTCGCCACCGCGAGGAACCTTGCGGCCCCTCTCTCCGCCTGCTGCCCGCTCATCACGAACACCAAGCTTCGTGAGGAGAAACATCTGCCCTGGCGCGTTCGTCATCAAGCGCGAGAATCCACGGCCGCCGGTGGATTATCTGGAAAACGTGGATCGTTTTTGACACGCCACAAGGGAGGGTGGCGCGGCCGCCTTCAACGCGCTAAATCCGCGCCGCCATGATCCTGTTTCCCGCNNCTTCGCCCACGCCGGCTGCGAATGGCTGCATCTGGTCGACCTCAACGGCGCGGTCGAGGGCCATCCGGTCAATCGGGCGGCGGTGATCGAGATCCTGAAGGAAATCGAGGTACCGACCCAACTGGGCGGCGGCATCCGCACCATCGAAAGCATCGCCCAGTGGTTCGAGGCCGGCGTGAAGCGGGTGATCCTGGGCACCGTCGCGGTCAAGGAGCCGGGACTCGTGAAGGCCGCGTGCAAACAGTGGCCAGGCCAGGTCGCGGTCGGCATCGATGCCCGCGAGGGCATGGTGGCGGTCGACGGCTGGACCAAGCAGAGCACGGTGCGGGCGCTCGATCTCGCGCTGCGCTTCGAGGATGCCGGAGTTGCCGCCATCATCTACACCGACATCGATCGCGACGGCGCCATGGGTGGCGTCAATGTCGATGCCACGGTGACGCTGGCGCAGCATCTCACGACGCCGGTAATCGCCTCGGGCGGCGTGAGCTCGCTCGACGACCTGCGCGAGCTGCGGCCGACCGAGGAATATGGCATCACCGGCGCCATCGTCGGCCGCGCGCTCTACGACGGGCGCGTGACCGTGCCCGACGCGATCCGCGTGCTGAAGGGCGAGTGACGGC